>CAYXTW010000035.1:0-36506 GCA_964467955.1 uncultured Ignavibacteriaceae bacterium
CCGGTTTGAATATTTCGAAAGAAAATTAAATGTTACTTATGTCTAACGGATTCAAATAATTCCAGTATTAAACAAGAATTAACAAAACCGCCAATAAATAAATCGTGTTCCCTTGGTATCGTGTCTTGGTCAATTTTTCGAATTGCTGGTTTGGATTTATATATACTAATTAAACCAATAATCTTGCCCGATTGATTAACAGCGCGATTGTTCCAACTGCTGGCTATTGTCTCATAGAAAATAGGCCCTCCGCTATTGCCTTCAAAAATCGGACCATCTATATATATAACCGGATTTTGTCTTGCGGGCAAAATCGGGTACGAGGCCAGGAATCCACTACGCAGAATCGGGAAAAGACCCATGGGCGAGGTTTGCGCTAGCGGATACCCAAGGAAGAATAACTTATCGCCAGGATGGATCCAATGTTTTTCGATATCACTTTCTGTTGCTAAGTAACTTATCTGTAATGGCCTAAACGTGCTAATAAATTCACTATCAGACGGTAAATCATATTACAACATCCTCATAATACCTAGATCAACATTTTTATTCGGATGTACATTGTATCGAGGTTGGCCACCTATACGAATTACTATAACGTGTGGAAGAATTTCATAACTCCCCGATTTATTGGGCTTACGAAGATACACTATCACGCTATCACCATACATACTATCCAAAACATGTCTTGCGGTTATCATGTAGACCGATGAATCCGAAGGACGCGCCAGATAGAATACCGTACCAAAATTACGCCCAGCAATGTCTTCTATCGGAAACGTAGTTTCAAAAAGGTATTCACTGAAATGTTTCTTATGCTGAGCATAAGAATTATTTAAGAGAAAAAATATTATTAATAATAGTAAAAGAATAAAGGAAGGTCTATAATAAAACTGAGTAATCGATAGCTTTGCCAGGAATTTCTTTTCTTCATAGATATATTTACTCATCGCAATTAATCCCGATACAAATAATGTAATTATTCCTTTAAAAAAATCAAATCCGATTTTAATTGTTTATCTTTCAATTATTCCATTAATTCACCTCCATGAAGTTTATTGATTATGCGGAAATAGAAGTAACGGCTGGGAATGGCGGGCCGGGATGTATCTCATTTCGCCGGGAAAAGTATGTCTCCAAGGGTGGGCCGAATGGCGGTAACGGCGGGCGCGGCGGCGATATAATTTTTGTCGCCGACAGCAATATGTCAACCCTGCTCGATTTCCGTTATAAGAAAAAATATAAAGCCAAAAACGGCGAGCCGGGCGCAGGGAGCCTCAAGCATGGGAAAACGGCCGAGCCGATAATTATCAAGGCGCCGGTCGGGACGGTAATCAAGAATCACGAAAATAATCAAATCATCGCCGACCTGAGCGAAGCGGGCCAACAGGTGGTTGTTGCGCGCGGCGGGCGCGGCGGCTATGGTAACGATCACTTTAAAACGCCGGTAAATCAGACGCCGCGCAAGGCCGAAGACGGTCGCCCCGGCCAGTGTCTGAAATTGTCACTGGAATTAAAATTGCTGGCCGATGTCGGTTTGGTCGGTTTGCCCAATGCCGGTAAATCAACGATGCTGGCGCGATTGACTGAAGCCAAACCGAAAATCGCCGATTACCCGTTCACCACCTTGATACCCAATCTCGGAATTGTCAAATTAAGACAATTTAAGTCATGCGTCATGGCCGATATACCCGGTATAATTGAAGGCGCCTCGGGCGGCAAAGGATTGGGGCTTCAGTTTCTCCGGCATATTCAACGAACCGCGTTAATAATTTATCTGATCGATATAGCCGAAGGGAAAATCAAAGAGACGATAGAATTATTGAAAGAAGAATTGCGCAGCTACGATACTTCACTGGTGAAACGCCCTTATCTGGTTGTAATAAATAAAATAGATTTATTGAGCAAAGAAGAGCTAAAAGTGATTTCGAAAAACAAAAAAAGTGATTATATTTTATATTCTGCAGCAACCGGACAGGGTGAAAAGGAATTACTGAACAGAATCGAAAATGAACTTGATGGAATCAGATAGAAAAGAAAAAATCATTGATCTTATTACGCTTAATAATATCGACGGTATCGGTGTCAATAGATTATATCGCTTGATTGACGCTTTCGGCTCGGCCGGAGCGGCGCTTGATGCCTCGATCGGCGAATTGACCGATATTCCCGATATCGGCCGCGAGACCGCTTCGAAAATTAAGAATAATCAGGATCGCGAAAAAACCACTAAAATTCTCGATGAAATCGTCTCACGGGAGTGGGGAATTTTTCTGTATGATGACGCCGACTACCCGCAGCCGCTGAAAAATATTTCCGACCGCCCTCCGTACCTTTTTTACTCGGGTGAATATTCGGATAGCGATTCCAGCGCCGTCGCTATTGTCGGCTCGCGATCCTCAACCGATGAAGGCCGCTCATTTACCGAAACACTTGCTTCGCAGTTAGCCGAAAACAAAGTCACGGTCATATCCGGGATGGCTCGCGGAATCGATACCGCCGCGCATCGCGGGGCGCTTAAATCGAACGGGCGTACGATAGCGGTTTTCGGCTCCTCGCTGGATATTGTCTATCCGCCCGAAAGCCGTGAAATCGCAAAACAAATCGCTCAGACAGGATGCATATTTTCCGAGTTTCTTCCCGGAACCGAACCGTACGGGCCGAATTTTCCCCGGCGAAATCGTATCATATCCGGTCTCTCGCAGGCGGTGATTGTCATCGAGGCGGCGGAAAAATCGGGCGCCATCTCGACCGCCGGACACGCTCTCGCGCAGAACCGCGAGGTTTTCGCCGTACCGGGCCCGCCCCGCCGGGAATCAAGCAAAGGTACCAACATGCTCATAAAACAGGGGGCCAGATTGTTGACATCCGTCGAGGATATTTTTTCCGAACTGCCGAGGCTTCGGGGTGATATTAAGGTTCGACAGGTACAGACGTTCGAGGATCTGACCGATACCGAAAAATCAATCCTGGAACATTTTACCGAAGGGCCGATACATATTGATAAATTATCCAGACAGCTGGAAAGGCCGGTGCCCGATTTGCTTCAGATTCTGCTGGCTCTTGAACTAAAAGGTATAATAAAAGAACTGGCGGGAAAACGATACATTTTGGCCTGAACCTGTGAGATGATAGAAAAATCGGCAATTGTAATCAATCGGCTTGGTATGCA
Organism: uncultured Ignavibacteriaceae bacterium; assembly: GCA_964467955.1. Classification (GTDB taxonomy): domain Bacteria; phylum Zixibacteria; class MSB-5A5; order GN15; family PGXB01; genus CAYXTW01. Next base: position 3,173 of record CAYXTW010000035.1, read on the forward strand.
CGCGAGGCCGTCGGCCATGTTCGTCACGTATGCCTCACGATATAAATCTGAAATTTTTATCGAAAAAGACGGTATAAAGGTTAATGGAAAATCAATCATGGGTATAATGTCGCTGGCGGCGGAAAAAGGATCGGAGCTTATTATTTCCGCCAAGGGCGAGGATGAAATGGAAGCGATTGAGACGCTGATCGAGCTTGTTAAATCCGGATTCGGAGAATTAAAAAATTTATAATTTCATTGCACCACAGGTTTTAAACATATTATAATTCTTCCGGGGAGTAAATGGTCGTCGCAAAAAAAACATTGAATTTAGACGGAATTCCGGTTTGCCCCGGACTGACTTTCGGTGTAGCCAGAGTCGTTTACAGCTGGGAACAGACCATCGAAGAACGCGATATCGAAGAATCCGAAGTCGAAAACGAAATTTTCCGGTTTAAAAAAGCTGTCGAAGATTCACTGACGGAAATCAGGAAATGGCGGGATTCGGCCGGCCGCCGTATCGGCGGACCGGTGGCGCGGATTTTCGAAAGTCAGATAATGATTGCTTCGGATAGGGAATTTTTAAATTCGGTCATCGAGCGAATAAAAGAAACGCGAAAAAATGCGGAATATGTTTACAGCATGGAAGTCGAAAAGACGATCTCGGCCTTGAGGATTTCCCGGGATCAATATATGCGGCAGATGGCGGCCGACATCGAAGGCGTATCCAGCCGCATAATTCGTCGTTTAACCGGTCAGAGCGTACGGCATATAGGACAGGCGGCACAGGATTATATCTATGTCGGCAAGCTGTTCACGCCGGCGGAAGTCATGAGTCTGTACGAGCGAAAAGTCAAAGCCATTATTACAACCAGCGGCGGCGCCAATTCGCACATGGCCCTGATTGCACGTTCGCTTCTGATACCGACCGTAGTCGGCGTCCCGCAGGCCGACATAAAAATCGAAACGGGTGACCGGCTGATTGTTGACGGTGATAAAGGCACCGTGATTGTCAGACCATCGCAGCAGGATTGGAATGAGACCCGGAAAAAGAAGGCCAGAGTTACCGCCCGGCAGCTTTTAAAGCTTGACGATCTCCCCTATTTCCCTCCCAAAACGGCCGATAACATTGAAATCGATGTCGCCGCTAATATCAATTTACCCGGTCCGGTCGACGAAGTTCTCGCCGAGCGACGTGTCGGGATCGGATTGTATCGGACCGAATTTATATATCTTCAAAACGGCAAATTCCCTTCGGAGGAAAAGCAGTTTAACATTTATGATTCGGTCGCCAGACGCTACTATCCCCGGCCGATCGTAATCAGAACATTTGATCTTGGCTCGGACAAATATTATAAAAATGACCACAGTGTTAAAGAAAAAAATCCGGCTCTGGGCTGGCGCGGTATTCGCGCCGCCTTTGATATGCCGGCTGTCTTTAAATCCCAGCTTCGGGCAATCCTGAAAGCCTCGAGCCGAAAGAACGTAAAAATACTCCTGCCCATGATTTCCGACATTGTCGAACTGAAAAAGGCCCTGAGAATAATAAAAAGGGCGATGGCAGAGTTAAGTAAAGAAAAGGTCAAATTCGATAACGACATAAAAATCGGCATCATGATTGAGGTGCCCTCCGCCGCCGTGACGGCACATGAGTTAGCCAAAAGGGTATCATTCCTTTCGATTGGCTCTAATGATCTGGCACAGTACACGCTGGCCGCGGATCGCGATAATCAGAAGCTGGCAAAAATATTTAATCCGCTGCATCCGGCGGTGCTGCATCTGATCGAAATCGCCATAGAGGCGGCCAGAAACAACGATATTCCCGTGACGGTCTGCGGCGAAATGTCGGGTGATATTCTGACCATCCCGCTGCTGATCGGTATGGGAGTTAAACAATTATCAATGAATCCTTCAAAGCTGTTTGGAGCTTGTAAACTCATCGGGCGAATTAAATATTCCGATACTGTAAATATAGCCCGGAAAGTGAAGCAGATGAAAACACTCAGGCAAATCGAGGCTTTTTTGCTCGAATACAACATGGCCTTGAAATAAAAACAGGCAGGAAAAAAATGAATAAAACATTAATTCAAAGCTCGGACATCGACATGGAACAACTTGATTCATCAGAAGACATAAAAAAAATAGACCCATCGGGAATGTACGAAAAAATATACAGGTTTCCCGAGCAACTGGAAGAGGCGGCCCGAATCGGCAGGAGCCTGAAACCGGATAAAAAGTATTTCACCGGAATCAAGAATATTATCGTCGCCGGAATGGGCGGTTCCGCCATCGGGGGCGACCTGGTGCGCTCCTACCTGGCCGATAAAATAAATATCCCGTTCTTTATCTGCCGCCATTATCGGCTGCCCCGGTTTGTCGATAAAAGCTCACTGGTTATCTCTTCATCATATTCCGGCAACACCGAAGAAACATTATCCGCCTTCAACGATGCCTTAAAGCGCCATGCAAAAATCGCCTGTATAACCACCGGTGGGGAATTGGGCCGAATGGCCGGTGAAAACAAGTTCCTGACAGCAGAACTCCCGAAAGGCTACCCCCCGCGCGCCGCCCTCGGTTTTTCTTTTGTACCGCTCTTGTTTTTATTATCCAAACTCGGTTTTGTACCTGATGTGGATAAGGATATTACCAATTTGATAGCAGAATTAAAATCGTTCCGGGATGCATATTCCGTTGATACCGATATCGATGATAACCAGGCCAAATCCATTGCCGGCAAAATGCACGGTAGAATTCCGATAGTTTATACCGGCCCGGAGTTAATCGATACTGTTGGTACCCGCTGGAAAGGCCAGATTTGCGAAAACGCCAAAAGCCTCGCCTTTCACAATCAATTCCCCGAGTTTAATCACAATGAATTGGTCGGGTGGAATGTAATAGACAATTACCGCGATAGATTAATCGTTATCTTTTTGAAAGACTCCGATGATTATGACCGTGTTGCCAAACGAATGTCAATCGTCAAGCGGATTATAAACGAGCAGAAAGTGGAAGTTGTCGAGGTAAATTCCAGGGGAACCTCACCGCTCATAAGGATGTTTTCATTGATTCAGATCGGCGATTTTGCCTCTTTATACCTGGCCATATTGAATAATATCGACCCGACCCCGGTCAAGATTATTGATTTTCTGAAGGACGAGTTGACCAAATAATTGGGACGGTTGCATTTAGAACCATTTATATTTTCCACTATTTTCCGTAATTGATACTTGCCAGAAATCGGGAAACTATTATATTTCTGTACTGTTATAGAAAATTGGTGATTTATATGCTGATATCGGTTTGCAAATCAAAAATCCATCGGGCCACCATTACCGAGGCCAATCTCGATTATGAAGGTTCGATTACAATAGATGGCGACCTGATGAAGATGGCCGATATTGTTCCCTTCGAGCGGGTTCAGGTGCTTAATGTCACGACCGGGGACCGCATGGAGACTTACGCCATCGAGGGTGAAGCCGGTTCGGGTATTATCTGCCTTAATGGTGCCGCGGCTCATCGCGGGAAAGTCGGCGACGTAATTATCATTATCACCTATGGGCTGGTTGAAAAAATAAAGAGCAAGCCCCATAAACCAAAAATCGTCAAAGTTGACAATAACAATAAAATAATCTAATCCATACAGAACATGGCGACCAAAAGAGCGGCAATCATCCTTGCGGCCGGCAAGGGAAAACGAATGAAATCGGACCTTCCCAAAGTGCTGCATAAGATAAACGGCAAACCGATAATCTGCTATTTGATGGAGACAATCGCGACATTCAACCTCGAGCGGATTATTGTCGTCGTCGGTTTTAAAGGCGAGTCGGTTATCGACCGAATTAAGGAGTTCAACGCCGAAATCGTCTGGCAAAAAGAGCAGTTGGGGACCGGTCATGCCGTATTAAAAGCTGAAGAAAATTTCGGCGATTTTGACGGCACCGTTCTCGTTGCGGCCGGGGATGTCCCTTTTCTTTCGAAGGAATCGATAGAAAGGCTTTTCAGGATACATGAACAGAATAACGCCACCGCCACCTGTCTCTCGGCCGAATTCGAGGATCCGTCCGGCTACGGGCGAATTATACGGGGCAAAAAGCCCGATTCCATGCTGGCCATTATCGAGGACAAAGATGCCGACCCGAAGACCAAGAAAATCAAGGAGATTAACTCAGGTACTTTCTGTTTCGACAGCCGCGAATTATTTAAAATGCTGCATCGGGTGGATGATAACAATTCCCAGCGGGAATATTACTTGACCGATACAATAAAGCTGTTTATAGCCGGCGGGAAAGAATGTGCCGTCTGGATGGTTCCCGACCCTTTTCAGGTCTCGGGAGTGAACTCGATTGAGCAACTAAAAGAAGCCGAAGATATTCTAAAATCTCGAAAAAAATTAGCCGAAAACCGATCCCAAACGTTATAATAATAAACGAGTTAAATAATTATATTAAGGGAACGATGACGGATTTCCGATAAAATTAATAGAGTAAAAATCGATTGACAATGATTCAAAAACAGACTAATTTTTTATATATTTGCGATAGCAGGGAAGTTAAATATGCGTAAGTTATTTTGTTTGACAGCTCTTTCGATATTAATTTTGACCGGATTGGCCTTCGCCCAGATGGCCGATAAGGCCGAGATTCAGTCGGCAAAGGAAGATTATCTGGGTCTGAATCCGGTCAGCAAGCCGTTTTCTCTGATTGACCTGTCGCGCCTGCATTTTTCGCATTCATATTCTTTCAGCTATTTTTCCGGGGGCGGCACCTCGGGCTCCGTCGGGCTCTACACCGGTTCGATTTTCTATGAATTATCGCGGTCTCTCTCCCTTGATGTCGAGCTCGGTATTGCTCACGATCCGGCCGCGCTTTTCGGTAATAGTGTGGGAACCAGCGCCGCCTTTTTTCCGGCTGTAAACCTCGATTATCATCCCTCAGGTAATTTCAGGCTTTCTATCGGATTCGAGTCGCATCCCGGATTCTACCGGAGTTCCTATTATTATCCTTATTACACAGACAACTGGAGGCGATTTTAATAAATAAAACTCTCCCCTCCAGGCGATCAGCTTAAATGGTACTTAGAAAATCAGGCAAAAGAAAAAATTCAATTAAAAGGCGGGTTCCCAAACCGAAAAAGAACTCCCGATTTCTTGAATTGGCCATCGTGGCAATTCTGGCTTTGGTGATTATTTACGGCGCCAGTTTTGCCATCAGGATTACACACGGCTTTTCCCGAACGATTGACATTCCCAAATATGGGGTCCGGCTGCAGATTCTGAACGGATGCGGCGTTAACGGCGCCGCGGCTCGAATGGCTAAAGTAATTCCGGGGATAATCGGGCAACCGCTGGATTTGAGCATTATTGAAATGTCGGATTTTTCTTCATATCATATTGAAAAGAGCTTTTTGATTTCACGTGATGAAGAAACCAAAGCCACAAAGATTTTGGCCCAACAGCTGGGACTCGACGATGATAATATTTTGTATGAGCCATTGGATGACAATTATAAAAGTATAACTTCTACCCTTGTTCTGGGTGAAGACTTTGAAAAGATTTTGGAAAGAATATCAAAACAGGAGGACTAAAGCCGAAATTTGAAAATAACACCACTTGCTCTCGCACGCATGGCAGGGAAACTTGCTCTCACCAAAAAAGGTTTCGATGTCAAGATCCTCAAGCTCAAAAATATCTCCAGCATTTGTGACTATTTCGTTATTGTCAGCGGAGATGTTGACATCCACGTAAAGGCGATAGCTGAGGCAATCGATGAGGGTCTTATGGAAAAAGATATAAAGCCATGGCATCGTGAGGGAATCCGGGGCGGGAAATGGATACTGCTTGATTATGTTGACGTGGTTGTGCATGTTTTTCAAAAGTCGGTCCGCGAATTTTATGCACTGGAGAAACTCTGGGGTGATGCCCCGGTTGAAGAGATAAAATAAACCATCTTAAAAATAAATCTAATCTGAAAATATTAAATAATTTAAATAGGTAGGGCAACTGCAATGACTAAAACAGAAGTAATGGACGGCAAAGATCTGAAAGGCAAAACTATTGCCGATTTACTCGTGATTGCCGAAGAACTGGAAATTCCCGGGGTTTCCGGCCTGAGAAAATCCGAATTGATTTACAAAATTATGGAGGCCGCCTCGGCGCAGCAGGAGGGGATGATTTTTGCCGAAGGTGTCCTGGAGATTTTAAACGAGGGTTACGGATTTCTCCGCTCGCCGTCGTACAACTATCTCCCCGGTCCGGATGACATTTATGTCTCGCCGTCACAGATCAAAAGATTCGACCTGCGCACCGGAGATACTATCTCCGGGCAGGTTCGTCCTCCCAAAGATAACGAACGATATTTTGCACTATTGAAAATCGAGGCCATAAATTTCGAGGACCCGTCGCTCGCCAAAAATATAACCGTCTTCGACAATTTGACGCCGCTTTACCCGGAGGAGGCATTCAAGCTCGAGGTCAATCCGGACGAACTGACGACACGTATCATGGACCTGATGACCCCGATCGGCAAGGGACAGCGCGCCCTGATAACCTCGCCGCCCAAGGCCGGCAAAACGATTATTCTGCAAAAAATCGCCAATGCCATCACGACCAATCATCCCGATGTCAAGCTTATCGTGCTTCTGATCGATGAGCGACCCGAGGAGGTCACCGATATGCGTCGTTCGGTAAGAGGCGAAGTCGTCTCCTCGACTTTCGACGAACCGGCTGACCGTCACGTGCATGTCGCCAACATGATTTTGGAAAAATCCAAAAGGCTCGTGGAACACGGCCATGATGTCGTTATTCTGCTCGACAGCATCACTCGTCTGGCCCGGGCGCATAATGCCGTCGTCCCCCACTCGGGCAAAATTTTGTCGGGCGGTGTTGACAGCAACGCCCTGCATAAACCGAAACGATTTTTCGGCGCGGCGCGAAATATCGAGGAAGGCGGCTCGCTGACCATTATCGGCACGGCTTTGATCGAGACCGGTTCGCGTATGGACGAGGTTATTTTCGAGGAATTCAAAGGCACCGGCAATCTGGAGATGGTTCTTGATCGTCGTCTTTCCGACCGCAGAATCTTCCCGGCCATGGATCTTAACCGCAGTTCGACGCGAAAAGAAGAGCTTTTGCTGGAGCCTGATGTTCTGGCCAAAACCTGGATTTTGCGGAAGTTCTTGGCCGAGATGAATCCAATCGAGGCGATGGAATTTTTGACGGATAGAATCAAGAAGACCAAAAACAATCAGAAATTCCTCAGCTCGATGAAGGATTAAGAGCCGCAATAGCGAATTGCCGCTCAATAATTTATATCTTAAACGCCGATACTCGCCGGGATGGAGATTTCGGGTGTTCTCGACCGTGACTGCTCCTGCAGGTCAGTCACTTCCTGAATCAACTTTATAGCGATATAAGCCGCAACAATGTTGACTACATCCGCAAGTATAGTAATATAAAGCGAACTGAGGAAAGAACCCGGCGTATCTGACTGCCTCCAAAAATATCCGACTACTCGATCCATTACAAAGGTAAGCATCGTCATTCCCCACCAGAGCGAGACGAGCTTTCCCGGTTGTACTTTCTGCCATGATTCGGCATTTGTTGTCCTGGATAGGAATTTCGATCCGCTCCACAATTCCTGCATGATCTGCAACGGTCGATATATATTGACGAGTGGAATAAAGAAGCTGATTATCGTCCATTTCGGAGTATATTTAAATCCGGTCAGTCTGGCTCTGTCCAGATTACATCGAGCTCGATAAAACCACATAAGAAAAGCTATAAAGGAAAACAGAAAAGCCACCGGCCAGGTTAAGGATACGAAAAACAGGATGACATCTTCGCCGGTGATGTCCTCATCTTCATAGCTGGGTGTACTGTAAACGTCGATTATGTAATCCTGAAGAAAAATATTCGTCAATATCGACGCACCGCATGAGAAAATGACCAGCCACATACAAATCATTGCGATTCTACCGCGGGTTTCCAAAGGCAGCATAATTATAATCCCTCCCCAAGCCACGATTTGATATCAAAATTATAAATTTGTACCATAATATCGGCAGATTCGAAATATCACTGAGACAGTATGGGATTATCCCCATACAGGCGATTTACAGGGGCAATCGCTGAATTAAATTTAATCTTATTTTACAAATCCTGACGGATCGGTGATGACACCTTTAAGCGCCGAAATCGCGGCGGTAGCCGGCGAAACAAGATAAATTTCGGCTTCCGGGGAACCCATCGATCCCTGAAGATTACTGCTGGTTGTCGAAAGGCAGCGCTCACCGGCCGCCAGAATACCGTCATGTGCCCACATAAACGAAGCACATCCGGAATTTATGACCAGCGCCCCGCTTTCCAAAAAGGCTCTAATCAAGCCCTTTTTGAGCGCTTCCAGATAGACTTCCTGTGAGCCGGGCACAATCAACATGCGGACATCGGGATCGATTTTCTTGCCTTTGATAACATCCGCGACTATTTTCAGATCGTCCAGCCGGCCATTGGTACCCATGCCGATAACAACCTGATCGATATGCTGACCGACTATTTCGGCAACCGGTTTAATATTGTCGGGCATATGCGGGCAGGCCGCTTGCGGGATTAGCTGATCGATATTAAACTCGTACGTCTCGCTATAAACGGCATCCCTATCTGCCAGCGCCGGTCGAAACGGCATCTTGGTCCGCCCCATCAGGTATCTTCTGGTAGTCGAATCAAACGGGCAGATAACTGCCCTGGCGCCAAGCTCAGCGGCCGCGTCTGTCAATGTAAACCGTTCCGAAATAGACATGTGCGAAACCGCCGTACCATAAAATTCAATCGCTTTTGCATCAACCGCCTTGCCGGTCAGTTTACCGGCGATAAAAAGAATGACATCACGGGCGTACACTCCCCGTGGCATTTTACCGTTGACGATAATCCCGACTGACTCGGGAACACGCAGGCTGGTCCGACCATTCGTCCAGACCTCGATCACCTCGGATGTCTCGATGTTCGTGGCACAGGCACCGATACACCCTTGTGAAGCATTATGGTTACCGGTTCCGATGGCCAATTGTCCCGGCAGAATAAGCCCTCTTTCGATAATCGCCTGATGACAAACCCCATCCAGAATATCATAGTAGTTTTTTATATTCTGCTTGCGAATAAAATCCCTGATTGCCTTAAAAGCAGTCGATTTCCGTTCTGACTTCGCATTAAGGCAATGCTCGTGCGAAATTATAATGCGGTTGGGATTCCAGACATGGCTATGCCCGCGGTTGTGGAATTCCTCGATTATTCCCGATGAATCGTCATGAGATATAACCAGATCGGGCTCGACTTCCATTGTTTGCCCGACCTCCGCTCTCTCCAAACCGGCCCGCTCGGACAGGATTTTCTGGACTATCGTTTGTCTACCGTACTGATGTCTTTTCCCAACCGATTTATGCGGCCCGCCCAGATCCAGTTCCAATTGTTCCAGCTTCAGAAACGACGGCTTCTCCTTGAAATTATACTTCCGACGCCAGTTGTAAAAGGCCGCCTTAGAGATTCCCAGCTCCAAACCGGATCGATAATCATCACCGTACCGTTCCCACAGGTCGCGAATTTCCGACTCCGAAAATTTCGGAAAGGAATGCTTGGATATATTTTTCTTGCGGCGCCAGTATGCAACCAGCTGCGGCGTAACATTGCCCAGCCTTTCGGCAATTCGCTCGTCGGTTTTATACAGTTTCTGAAGCTGGATTAATTCCGCTTTGGTCGGGATTTTCCTGCGAGGCATACCTCCTCAAATCCTCTTTTTAGCGTTTTATAAATTAAACTGTGGGGAAATGACACGACCTCGGTCTCTCCAATGACAGGCATGAAATTAGTATCTTCGGCCCATCTTGGAACTATGTGCATATGAATATGTTCCGGGATGCCTGCCCCTGATCCATGACCCATATTCATACCGATATTAAACGAATCGGGATGAAAGGTCCTGCGAATGACGTTAACCGTTAATCGTATGGTTTCAAAAAACTCCGCCGCTTCGACTTTCGTTAGATCATTCAGGTTGCATAGATGCCGATTAGGTACAACCATGCTATGACCGGAGTTGTACGGAAACTTGTTCAAAATAACAAATGTACGCGCACCCCGATAAATAATCAGGTTCTTCCTATCGGCCTGTTTCTTAAGCCGGTTGCAGAAAATACACCCTTTCTCTTTTTCACCGAGGATATATTCTGCACGCCAGGGCGCCCAGAGCATTTTTTTAGCCATAGGTAATAATATAAAAAATATTCCCGGAATTCAAATGGTTTCTGAATTTGATACATCCGCACAGCCGAAAAAAAACCCGCCATCGGAACAAAAACTCAATTTCCGGTCTCAGGCGGGTTGGAAACTTCCGGGCTCCATGCCCGAAATGAAATCAACTGCTTTTTTCTTTATCTTTTTTCTTTTTCTTTTTTGGTTTTTTCTTCTCCCTTTTTGTTGGGACTTTTCCGGGCATGGCAACCTCCTGCTAATTATTATCCCGACTTAAAACGCCATTGCGTTATCGGATATATATTTTATATCGTCCTTAATCAATAAAAAATAGCCGAACCTCTGCTTTTTTCAACAATTATTTTCAAATCAATGGCTTCGTTTTAACATTTATACATTAAATACTGCATGGTCTATTAAAAAATCTATAGTCTTCAGAAAAAGATTCGTCTGAATCGCCAACTGTTTATCAGACTATATTCAGACTGCCGACGTCGATATTGTACTGCTTGATTTTCAGTCGCAAAGTCGATTCGGGTATATTCAGATGCCTGGCGGCATGTTTTTTAATACCGCTATGCTCCCGCAGGGCCTTAATGATAAATCGCTTTTCATACTCGGCCAGATAATCATACAACGAAAAACTGACGTCAAAATTGATATCCGTATTAAGCTCCAGTTCCCCCGGATTGGCCGAGCCGTTCAATTCAAGAATCTTCGCCGAAAGCAATTCGGTATCGATTACACCTTTTTCGCCGGAAAGCAATGTCAGCTTTTTAACCTCATTTTCGAGCTCCCGGACATTTCCCGGCCAGTCGAAGGCTACCAGATATTTCAGCGCCTCCGGCGTGAATCTTATGTTATCCTCGGAAAAATGCCGAACCAGAAGCGGTATGTCCTCGCGTCTTTCTCTCAATGGAGGAAGATTAAAGCAAAGAGCGGTCAGCCGATAGTATAAATCCTGCCTGAATTTACCCCCCTCCATTTCCGTCTTAAGGTCTTTATTCGTCGCCGAGATAATTCTGACATCGACTTTTTGCGGATGCGTGTCGCCGAGCCGGACGATTTCCTTTTCTTCAAGAATCCGCAGCACTTTGGCTTGAATCGACAACGGCATGTCGGCAACTTCATCGAGGAAAAACGTTCCGCCGTTGGCTTCCTCGAATAAACCGACCTTATCTTTATCGGCTCCGGTAAAGGCCCCTTTTTTGTGCCCGAAAAGCTCGGATTCCAGCAGCGTTTCCGGAAGCGCGGCGCAATTTACGGAAATAAATCTCTTCTCTTTGCGTGACGAACTGTAGTGAATCGCTTTGGCCAGCAAATCCTTTCCGGATCCGGTTTCTCCCTGAATCGAAATAGATATATCGGAATTAACAACCTGCTGTACCCGCGACAGCATTTCCAGCATCTGTTTATTTCGCGTGATAATATTAGCAAAAGCCGATTCTTCCAGCAATTGCGCCTTCAAACGTTTGTTGTCTTCTTCCAGAAGCAATTTGTCATATTCGGCCAGCTTGAGCGAAATCAGGTCGGCAAAGCCGACCGCAAAATTAAGCTCCTTTTGTCCGAACGGCATATAATTGCCATTCGAGGAAAGTCGATCAATATAAATATACCCTGTCGTTTCATTACCCAGAATAAGCGGGACAACTATAACACTGGAGATAACATCATTGGTAGCCTTCTGCAGCAACTCATTCACAAACGGATCTCGACGGCTGTCCAATATTAACGTCGGTTTCTTATTATTGAATTCCTCGCCCAGCAATTCCTGGAATTGCCGGATAAACTTTTTCTGCTGAAACTGAGTCAGACTGAGACTGGTCACCATTCCGGGCGAGCTGCCGTCATTCTTATAAATAATTACTCGACTGGCGCGTGTTCTCTTGCCGAGAATGTTTATGATTTCCTGGATATGACCTGATTTCAAATTAAGATATTCCGAATCGGTAAAATAATTTCCGAATATCTTAAACTCATTTTCAGGCGATAAAGAGGTATCGACCGCCTGCTTCGAAAGCTCCGTTTTGAGACTTTGTATCCTGCGGATTTTCGCCTTTTCGGGAATCTTCTGGAAAATACTTTCGCTCCTTAACAGGTTTCTGAAACCGGCGGAAATTCTGGAAGTTCGGCAGCAGTAAATCCCCAACCTGAGCCGTGTTTCAGCCGCCCAGTAATAAAGTTTCAGTTTGGCAAAAAGCCGGAAGGCTTCCTCGAGCGCCTTGTCTATTCGGCTGTAATTATCCTCTTCAGTTTTCATGTATATATCGCCTGAAACCAGAAGTGAACGCGCGATATCGTACGGATCGCCGACCTCTCTTAATTCTTCAATCCCCTTATTGAGATACTCGACGGCCGAATCGAAATTTTCATTTGCCGCAAAAACCTCAGCGACAATTATACGACATAATCCGATTTCGCTTCTCTCGCCCAATCTAATCGATAAATCGAGACCTTTCTGCGCCAGTCTTTGAGCTTCCTCATAATTGTCCAGACCCAGCTCAATCTGAGCCAGTCGCCTGACAATCTGCGAAATCAGGGATGATTCGGGCGCCAGCCTGCGACCCAATGCATATGCCTTGTTAAGGATGCTTTTCGCTCTGACAATATCGCCCTGCTCAAATGCCAGTTCACCTTCGTATTCAAGAAGAATGACCTTTTCTCTCTGAAAATTATTTTCATCGATAATCATCGAGGCCGATTTAAACTCACGCGCCGATGATGTAAACGCACGTTGTCTTAGATACAAATAACCGAGCGACAGATGATTTCTGGCCAGCGAAATTTTCAAGTCCAATTTAGCGGCCAGCTTAAGCGCCGCTTTCAGATGTTCCTCCGCCGATGTCCAATCGCCCTTGAGAATTTCAATCCGGCCCAGGTTACTGATTTCCTCGGACATGCGGATATTATCCCCTTTGGACAACTCCAGCGCCTGCTCAATATAGTCAATCGCTTTGTTGAAATCGGATCTTATAAACGCCAGCCTCGCCAGACCGTTCAAGGCACCGACCATCCCGACAGAATCATCAGCTTGACGGTAGAATGCCAATGCATCACTGACATATCTATCGGCTGTCTTAAGATCACCAATGGCGATGTAATTTCTATATAAGGTTAAATAAAGGTTACCGACCCAAAGATGGAGCGCGGAAGAAACGAGCAGCCTGCTTGCCTCATGCCCCATTTTTATGGAATCATGATATTTTCCGGCATAATAGAGATCGGCCGATTTGAGATATTTAAGTAAACCGAGTTCGAATCCGTCCGGACTATAGCCCGATCGGCTAAGGGCTCGCAGCCTCTCTCCGGCAATTTCAGGCTTCCTCTGGCGGTACAGCTCTTCGACCTCTAAAAGCCTGATATCAAAATCAACATTTTGACGTGAGGTTAGGCTCATTTTTTTGGCCAGTTTTTTTAAATTACTCTACTTTAACGCTGGTCGCTACTTCATTCAGTTCGTGTTGCTGGATGCTCCATTGTTCTCCGGCGGAGAGCCGGGGATGCTGTAAAACCGAAGGAGAAACTGTACGTTGAAAAATAAGTCGTTGAGTGGGAAATCGGCCGGATCATAGATTGATCCTCTGTCCTCATCACCATCTCCTGGATCCACTATTGTCGTATCGCTTGGAGGATCGACAACTGCACCATCGTTACCGTCTCCGGGTCCGTCTCCATCCCAAGGATGTTCCTCAGCTGAAAAAAGAATTGGAGCATTGAAGCACATGACAACCAGGACTAAAGCAAAAAGTATCACTATGGTCTTGGCTATCCGCATCACTTACGCCTCCTTTATATCGTCAATCACAAATGGGAATCATTTCCTTCCCATCGAGATTAAACAAACCAAAATTACATTATAAACATTTCATTGACACCTTTTTGGCAGGCGTCGCAATTCCTGCTACTATCTATTTTATTAAATATCAACGGATTTGTCAAGTAAAAAGATTAATGGCGCAATTTATGCGCGCAGAAATTATCGTATGAATTTTTTTGCAAGCCATGATTGGTCAACAAAAACTGATTTTTCAGGACAAAGCTCATGACAACACCAGCAATTTATACACAAATCATAATCAAAAACTGGTATTTTACGTATTCCGATCCGCAACGCACCGGTTGGACAAGAATTGACACAATTATAACAATTCGTACATATTTCTTCTGAAATCGCGGGCCTGACCCAGACATAAGGGGCCAGCAGCTTCCACAGAAATTTTGGAATCAACTCTAATTTTCGATTTGATGTCAGTTTGAAATCCGGAATTTTAACATCCGCGAGCCTCTCTCCGACAATATCTATCGCCTCCGGCCAGCCTATTCCCAGCCCCGCTTCGGAAGCTATGCGCGTCGTCGGAACACGGCTTGGATTAAGACCGATAATTTCCGCCGCGACAGCGTCAAGAGCAACCGGGTCGCTTGAAGCCAATAATAGATTGCTCCAGCGAGGCGTACCCGAGGAAGGCCCGTCGCCCTCCATGGAAAGAATAGCGTCCATAATAGTCAGCGCCGGCGTCTTTAAAGACAGAATGTCGACAATAACCTGCGCGAATTCGTTTGGCCTTGGGAACTCCTTGTGATAATTGGCCTTGCGAAAGCCCGGGATCAGGCCGAAAACGTTTTTTATCGCTCCGGTCATTAATGTCAGAACGTGGGTTTTCAATTTGGCCAGGCTTATTATCAAATCGGCCTCTATCGCCGGTTTCGCCAGATAATAATCTCGCCCGTCGATTGAAAATTTTTCCACACCTGACGCCTCGAAATTAACCAATTCGATTTTTTCCCGCTCAGCCATTTCAAGCATACCGGTGTTTTTCCATACCCGCCTGACACCCCGCTTGGCACCGCCGGGGGAATCGCCGACGAACACATCGGCACCGATTTCGCGGACCTTCCGCGCCACAGCGGCGACTATCTCCGGATGCGTCGTGATGGCCCGACTCGGCTCCTTGGCCGAGAGGAGATTCGGTTTCAACAGAACTTTCTGACCCGGCCTGACAAATTGCTCCATCCCGCCCAAAAGTCCCATCAGAAAGTCAATTTTGGGATACAATATCTCCGCGTTATAGCTGTCGCAGGCGGTTATAGCAACTGTAGTCTGCAACTCATTATGCATACAAATATATTACGACTTCATTCGGATAAATTAAATAGAGAAATGCACTGAATAAAAGAATAAAAAGCCCAAAAATATAACAGGGCCGACCATTATATATAATCGGCCCGGTTGAATTAAAGGGAATTTGCTTTATGCCGATTCTTTGAGTTCGGGATAGAGCGGGAATTTATCACAAAGCGCTTTCACTTCTTTGGCAATCCCGGCAAGTATGTCTTCGTCCGTCATATTCTGGATAGCCTTATCGATAAATCCGGCGATGACTTTCATCTCCTCCACACCCATACCGCGCGTCGTGACAGCCGGTGTCCCCACCCGAATACCTGATGTCACAAACGGTTTCCTGGTATCGAACGGAACCGTGTTTTTATTGACGGTGATACCGGCCTTATCGAGCGCTTTCTCCACTTTTTTGCCGGAATAATCTTCGTCGATAAACGACATTAAAAACAGATGTGTATCCGTGCCGCCGGAAACAATATGATACCCTTTGCTTTTAAGCTCGTCCGACATTGTCCTGGCATTTTCCAGAATCCGCTTTTGATAATCTTTGAATTCATCCGTCAAGGCTTCTTTCAGGGCGACCGCTTTAGCCGCAATGACATGCATCAGCGGTCCTCCCTGAATACCCGGCATAACCATCCGATCCAGATCGGCGGCATATTTTTCCTTGCACATAATCATACCGCCGCGCGGGCCGCGAAGCGTTTTATGCGTCGTCGTCGTGACAAAGTCGGCGTACGGAATCGGCGACGGATGCAAACCAACAGCCACCATTCCGGCGATATGGGCAATGTCGACCATCAGATATGCCCCACAGGCATCGGCCGCCTCGCGGAATTTTCTGAAATCCAGAATCCGGGGATACGCCGAAGCGCCGGTAACAATCATTTTCGGTTTTATCTCTCTGGCGGTCTCGATCAATTTATCATAATCGATAACTTCGGTCTCTTTTTCGACCTGATAGCCGTGAAAATCGAATAATCTGCCGGAGAAATTGATGGGATGACCATGTGTCAGATGGCCGCCGTGAGATAAATCCAGCCCCATCACTTTATCACCCGGTTCCAGGACGGTGAAATAGACGGCCATATTGGCCTGTGAACCCGAATGCGGCTGGACATTGGCATGTTCGCAGCCGAATAGCTGCTTGGCCCGTTCGCGGGCCAAATCTTCGGCGATATCGACAAACTCGCAGCCACCATAGTATCGTTTGCCGGGATAGCCCTCGGCGTACTTATTTGTCATAATGCCGCCGGCCGCCTCCAGAACCGCCTCGGAGACAAAATTCTCCGAGGCAATCAATTCGAGCTTATCCGATTCGCGGTTGATTTCGCCGAGAATGGCATTATAAATTTCCGGGTCTGTGTTTTTTAAATATGACATTTAATTGTACCCAGTTTTAATTTCAAAAATTTCCCTCACCAAAATATTTGCGGTCTCAGGTGTTATAAATCAGCCCTCTTCGAATTTTCTTATTTTCTCCAGCCGCGGGATATGCCGCCCGCCCTCGAAATCGGTAACCGTCCAGGTTTTCACGATATCCGGAAGTTCCTCCTCATCGGTAAATTTGCCCGATAGAACCAGAACATTGGAATCATTATGGCGGCGTGCGTAGTACGCCATATCATTATTCAGACAGAGCGTCGCCCTTATCCCTTTGACTTTATTGGCGGCCATCGCCATCCCGTTACCGGTCATACAGATCAAAACACCGCCTTCCGCCTCTCCCGAAACAACCGAATTGGCGACTTTATAAGCAAAATCGGGATAGTCAACCGAACCTTCGCCCTCGGTCCCAAAATCCATGACACCGTGCCCCAACTCCTGCAGAATCGTCCGCACTTTCTCTTTCATTTTCAAACCGGCATGATCACAGCCGATAGCGATAATCATTTTTCTACCTTTCTACTTGGCCGAAACCGATTCTTTAACCGGCACGTATGTCAGCCAGTTATAAACATCTTCAGCGCGGCCCTCGATAATATCAAAAAAGGCCTTCTGAAGTTTTTCCGTAATCGGACCTCGACGGCCTTTGCCGACCTGAATATCATCGATATGCGAAATCGGCGTTATCTCGGCGGCCGAGCCGGTGAAGAACGCCTCATCGGCGATATACAACATCTCGCGCGGGATATTCTGCTCGATCACTTCAATATTCATTTCATTGGCCAGTACGAAAACGGTATCGCGCGTAATTCCGGGAAGAACCGAAGCCGAAAACGGCGGGGTTATCAATTTGCCGTTACGAACGATAAAAATATTTTCGCCGGAACCTTCGGAAACATGGCCGTACGAGTCCAGTGCGATTCCCTCGACATAACCTCTCGAGACCGCCTCGAGTTTTATCAACTGGCCGCTCATATAATTGGCGCCCGATTTCGCCATCATCGGCATCGTGTTCGGGGCGCTGCGATTCCATGACGATACGCAGACCTTAACCCCCTTCTCCATCGCCTCCGGACCGAGATATTTCCCCCATGGCCAGACGGCGATGGCGACATCGACCGGGCAGTTGCGGGGATCGACGCCGAGCGAATCATAACCGCGATAAACTATCGGTCGGACATAACACGCTTCAAGTCCATTGGTTGCGATTAACTCGAGAATAGCATCATAAATCTGCTGTTTGGTAAAGGGTATTTCCATGCGGTATATCTTGGCCGAATTCCATAGCCGATCGACATGCTCCTGATGCCGGAAACAGGCTGGCCCTTTCGGTGTCTTGTAGCAGCGCTGACCTTCAAATACGGATGAGCCGTAGTGGACGACATGTGAAAGAATGTGAATTTTAGCATCTTCCCAGTTGACCAGCTTACCGTTCATCCAGATATAATCGACTTTATTAAAAGGCATATCTCCTCCTGCCGCAAAAGTTATAAATTTTATATATCCAATATATAAATTTCCGCGATCAATTTCAAGAATAATCGTGCAATTATAAATTCGATCGGCACGGCCGGGAAGGATCAGACAAATATCTGAAATACTTACTTGCAGTCAAGAGCTGTCGATTTACCACTCCAGATTTTCCAGCGCCTGGCGAAGCTGACCCGCGTTCTTATATTTTTTCTGAATCAGACTGTGTTTGCGGCCCGATATTATCCGATGTATCTGCTCCCCGGCATTCATATAGCCGACCTTGCCGCCGATAGCTTCATACAAAATAGAAATTAAATCATAGACATCATACTGGATTTTTTCTTTCGAGGCGCGTCCGAGATCGAAAAAGTCGATAAGATAAACGTCGAATCCCATGCCCCGCCGCCTGACCATAATATTATCCGAGTGAATATCGCCGTGATATTCGCCCAGATAATGAATCTGCTCGACACCGGAAGCCAGAGCGTACAGCAGATGCATCGCTTCGAAATATCCCATCCGTTTGCGCGGTTGATGAGTCAAATATTTCGAGAGAATCTCACCATCGACAAAATCGGAAACCAAAATTTCGACCGACTCTCTTTTTATTCGAGCGACATCGCGATGAATATATTGCGTGATAACCTTGCAATTGCGCAGGCGGAACATTTTCTGGGCATATTTTTTCAACTGGCGTTCGGTTGGCCGCCGGAATTTATAAAATATCTTTGCCGCGCGTATTATTCCCGTGCGCCGTTCCTCGACTTTATATACCTCGCCTTCCCACCCCCCGCCGAGATACTCGACAATATAATAATTGCGCCCCAATGTCAAACCGGGTCGGAGATCGAATTGTGACGGCATCTATTTTTTCCTCACCGGAATATAGTACTTCATTTCCGAATCCTCGACACGGCCGAAATCGGGCGGATAATACTCGAACTCCGGCCCGTCGGCATATTCATAACCGGATTCAGGCAACCATATTTTAAGCGCATAATTGTACACTTCAATCAACTTCGAAAAGGGAAATGTAAACACGGCATACGTCTGCTCCGGAATTTCCCAATATTCCATGCCTTCGGGAATATCTTCGTTACTCGTTACTTCAATACCGGCCAGATAATCGAATTCACCCATAAGCGTATCACCGCCCGCAATACTGTCAGCCGGGGCCGTATAGTTATCCATTACACCATAAGCGGCACCATCCCTGACCGCATTCTTAATTTCGGCCATCCGCGGCAAAAACTGATCCCATAAACCGGCGATTTCGCCATACTGGTTGCTGCCGCGATATTTCATTCCCACCACCGCGAAAGCTGGCCTGTCGACAATCTCCGGCACAATCCGCATCTCCTGAAGCGGTTGATTTTTATCCATATCGGTCTTCTGGTTTTCACTATCCCCCCCGCAACCGACAAATAGAAAGAAACAAACAATTACAAAAAAATATTTTTTCATCCCGAACCTCCAATATTTGAGCAAAAATACGAATTTGTTGATAAGTTGGCAAGAAGTAGGTCGGGTTCCGAATCCCGATTTATCGGAATGAGTTTCGACCAACTCTTTACTTGACGGCAAAATTGTAATTAATTATTTGTTTTTCAGTAATTAAAACTGCCTTATTATATATATAATTCATTATTGTTTCGGCAGATTATAAAAATTTATGGGGGATAACATGATTAAAAGAATCTGGGATATAACGTTGACCGTAACCAATCTTAAAAAGGCTGTAGATTTCTATGAAAACGTGCTTGGTTTTCAAAAAAAATACCAATACAAAGATTATGCCGGTTTCGATTGTGGCGGTATCGAAATCGGATTGAAAACCTGGGGTGAACTTGATAAGCCGCGGCAGGGCGAACCATGTATCAATTTCATGGTTGACGATATCGACGTCTCATATCAGGCACTCATTAAAAAAGGTGTCGTATTTTCGGAGGAAATTAAAAATACGCCTTGGGGCGCTCGGATAGCCACATTTACTGATATTGATGGCAACAGCCTCCAAATTACCCAGGTCGACTGGCAAAAGTACCTAACCGCCAGCGCACCGAAATAGTCAGTCAGTAGCTCAAATCTTTCCGGGACGTTGTCTCTCCAAGATTTGAGCCGTCAAGCCTTGGCGAGGCTTGACCTACTCGTCCAATATTCATCAAAATGTGATCGGTGGGTCCTCGGCCCCACCGCGATAAGGGTGCCCCACAGCTTGTCAGAGATCCCGAATGATATTCGGGGCTGTGGGTAAGTTGAAATAAATGTACTGCCTGTTTCTATTGATCTCACTGCAAGCTGTTGGCCGCCCGGCGGCCCGGCCAAAAATATTGACAAGATTAAACGGGGTGGTTATTATCTATTTCAGGGATTTAATGTTGGATCAGCAATGAGCGGATTATCCACAATGGACGATGTCCTGTCGTCCGGTGGTTTTTCCGATTTATAAACAAACGAAAGGAGTCGTTATGAAAGTTCTGAGGTACATCGGCTCGCTGGCTTTTGTTCTCGGGCTATTTATTGTCGTATTTATCGGAATACCCTGGCATATACTGGTCTCCGAAGACCCGGTCGTGCCCTGGTGGCTGAGGATAGCCTTTTTCGGCCTGCTGGGCGGTGTTCTGCTTGTACTGATAACAGTCGCTTTGGAACGACAAGAAAAAATTGATCTGGAGGATGCCATACGGCCGGTCGATTCCGACGTTCTCCTATTGAATTCCGAATCTATAAACGGCCATGAAACCAAAGAGATTCTTGGCCTTGTGCAGGGTCATACAGTTTTTGCCATCTGGCTCGGAAAGGACCTTTCGGCGCTACTCAGATTGCTTATCGGCGGAGAACTGACCGAATATACAGACATGATGGGTAAGGCTCGGATGGTTGCCACGAGCCGGATGAAAGCCGAGGCGGCCCAACTGGGAGCCGATGCCATAATTAATGTTCGTTATATGACGACAAGCGTCGTCGGTACCGCCGCCGAACTCTTTGCCTATGGAACTGCTGTTAAGATTGGCAGGCAGGAAATTTAGAAAAAACGGGCCGCCCCACCGTTTGCGGTAAGATTATATAAAACGAACTTACTGCTTATCCTGACGAACCCACAGCCCCGAATATCATCCGGGATCTCTGACAAGCTGTGGTCCACCCGGACCTCATGATAAAACGCTCATAAGAAAATGATCGGTGGGTCCTCAGACCCACCGCGGCGAATCGAAGATTCGACGGTAAAAACCAATGGTTTCGAACCGATTTTGTCACTTTGAAATCGCCGATAAAGTGTCCTGATAAATAACTTTATATTTTGAGGTTTTGTACATCCACATATGTTGCGGAGGCAAATCAGTTTCAAAAATGATATATAGATATACAATTTTATATTCTATATTCGGTATAGGAATGCCGGAAGAACTTCTAGTGAAACCGCGCCCCTCGTAATAACCAAAACCGCTCCTTTCATAACCGTACGAATATACCATAGAATCTTTATAATAAATATTTAATGTATGTATACTCCCAATAACCATATTTTTGCCAATCCCGATCTGTGTCTTTTTATATGATGCCGAATCACCTTTAATGATTAAAAGAGTATCTGACCTTTGTACGGATAATTTTGTTGGGATATCAAACTCACGAATTTCGCGTATATTTGGATCGGCATCGGCAATCGGCGGGTAAACCGGAAAACCGAGCGGCCTTCTTGACTGCGTAGATTTAATATTCCCATTAGGGGATGTGCATGAAAGAGTCATAGCAATGGTAAATAGTAATAAAAATATATGCGTTCTGACAACAGACATATTTTATACATTTCTCATATAAAGTTCGATTATATAACCAATGCCTCTTAAATTTCGACGGATTAGTAGCAGGTTTCGTTTATATCAATTTTGCGCTTCGCGCAATTGTCAGGAGCCAGCGGCTCCTGACCTACGATTTATTATAAATACAATCTAAAATACGAATAGTCCCGCACCCCAAGCGGTATGCCACCCAATCCCTCCCCTGATTATACTACACTCCCGCCAGCTCCCTGATTGCTTCGCGGGCGATGACGATGCGCTGGATTTCCGAGGTACCTTCGCCGATTTCACACAGCTTCATATCCCGGAAATAACGTTCGGCCGGATATTTCTCGGTCAGACCTTCCAGACCAAGAATTTGTATCGCTTCATGAGTGCAAAAATGACACGCCTCCGAGGCATACAACTTGCACATTGCGGAAATCTTGGTAAATGGATGATTGTTATCCTTGAGCCAGGCGGTCTTGTACATCATTAACCGAGCCGCTTCGACCCTGGTCGCCATATCGGCTATTTTGAATTGTATCGATTGATACCGATTTATAGGTTTACCATTTTCGATTTTACTTTCCGAGTATTTTACAGCCAATTCAAATGCCGCCTGCGCCAGGCCGATTGCCATCGCACCGATCGATATCCGGCCGCCGTCAAGCGTAATCATAAACTGCTTGAAACCTTCTCCTTCATTACCGAGCAGATGCGACGCCGGAATTTTGACATCATCCATGTGCAAATAAGCGGTATCGGATCCGCGACAACCGAGCTTGTTCTCTTTTTTGCCCGCCGCGAATCCTTTCATACCTTTTTCAAGCACGAACGACGATATCCCATGTACCCCGCCCTCGTCGGATGTGCGCGCGGTGGTAATAGCATAATCACAAACATTGGCCGAGGTGATCCAGCACTTGGTGCCGTTCAGAATATACCCATCGGCCGTCTTTTCGGCTTTGCTTTTGGTCCCCCCGGCATCGGAACCGGCTTCCGGTTCGGTCAATCCGAAGGCAATCAGACTTCCATTTGCCCCGGGCGGAAGATACTTTTTGCGTTGCTCTTCGGTGCCGAAGGCATAAATCGGGAATGTCCCTAATGAATTATGCGCCGCAAATGTCAAACCGGTCGAACCGCAGATGCGCGATATCTCTTCCACAATGATGGCATATTCAAGCGTGGACAAGCCCAGTCCGCCGTACTTTTTGGGGACAATCGAACCCCACCACCCCTTATCATTGACGATTTTATGAACTTCTTTGGAATAAAATTGATCGCGGTCAACCTCGACGGCGTGCGGGGCGATTTTTTCTTCGCAATATGCCCGCACGCCATCCCGGAAGTCTTTATATTTGATATCAAAATCCATAATCAATCCTTCAGTAGATCGCGTGAGATAACCATCCGCTGCGCTTCGGACGTACCTTCATAAATTTCGGTGACACGAGCATCGCGAAAATACCGCTCGACCGGATACTCCTTCACGTAACCGTACCCGCCATGGATCTGCACCGCTTCGTTGGCCACGAAATTGGCTGTCTCCGAGGCGTATAGCTTGGCCATCGAAATCTCTTTCGAATGCCGCTCGCCGGAATCCTTCAGGACCGCCGCCTGATAGACCAGTAATTTCGTCGCCTCGATTCGTGTCGCCATATCGGCCAGCTTGAACTGGATCGCCTGAAATTGCGACAAAGTCTTTCCGAACTGCTTGCGCTCTTTGGAATATTTCAAGGCCTCGGCGTAAGCCGCTTCGGCAATACCAAGCGACTGCGCCGCAATACCGATACGTCCGTTATCAAGAAGCGACAACGCCACTTTAAAACCATGATTTTCCTCACCGAGAAGATTAGCTTTGGGAACTCTGGCATCCATAAAAGAAAGCTCACGCGTGTCGGAGCATTTCATCCCCATCTTCTTCTCGTTCGCACCAAGCGTCAATCCGTCTATTCCATTGGGAACTAATATTGCCGAAATACCCTTCGACCCCTTCTCCGGATCGGTCAAAGCGAACACGATAAATATTCCGGCAAACTGCGCGGTCGAAACCCATGATTTGGTCCCATTGAAGATATAATCATCCCCCTTGGCAATCGCCTGACACTGAAGCGAACCGGCATCGGTTCCGGAGTTCGGCTCGGAAAGCGAATACGCACCGATAATCTCGCCGGCGGCCAACTTGGGTAAGTATTCCTTCTTTTGCTCATCGGTGCCGTACATTTCGATGGCTTTTATGACAAGCGAATTATGAACGGACATGGAAATGGCAAGACCGGCGCAGGCTTTGGAAATCTCCTCAATGATCAGCGCATAGCTCAACGTATCGACCGCCATCCCGCCGTATTCTTCCGGGGCGAAGAGGCCGAAAAAGCCGATCTCCGCCGCTTCCTGGAGAAGCTCTTTGGGCATTTCGCCCTTCGCATCGAGCTCTTCGGCAACGGGGAATAATCGCTTTTCAGCGAATTCGCGCGCCGATTCGCGATACATTATCTGATCTTCGGTCAAATCAAAATTCATATTATCCTCGATTATTTGGAGTAATCGTAAAAGCCACGGCCGGTCTTGCGGCCGAGATACCCGGCTTCGACCATCTTTTTAAGTAACGGGCACGGGGCGTACTTCGGATCACCGAAGCCTTCATGCAGCACCTCCAGAATAGCCAGGCAGACATCGAGACCGATAAAATCGGCCAGAGTTAATGGTCCCATCGGATGTGCCATGCCCAGCTTCATGACATTATCGATATCCTCCGCCGTGCCGACACCCTCGAACAACGCCTGTATCGCCTCGTTTATCATCGGCATCAGTATTCGGTTAGCGATAAAACCGGGGTAATCCTGCGACGGCACCGGAATCTTGCCGAGCTTTTTGCCCAGTTCCATAACCAGATTAAAAGTCTCATCGGAAGTGGCCATCCCGCGAATCATCTCGACCAGCTTCATCATCGGTACCGGATTCATAAAATGCATCCCGACCACTTTGTCCGGTCGATCGGTCGCCGCCGCCAGTTTGGTGATCGGGAGCGATGACGTATTCGAGGCCAGAATGGTATCATCAGGGCAGGTCGCATCAAGCTCCTTAAAAATGTCGAGTTTGACATCCAGGTTTTCAAAAACCGCTTCGATCACGATCTGAGCGTCTTTAGCATCATCAATATTGGTCGATTTTGCGATCCGCGCCAGGGTATCGTTCTTGTCCTGCTCGGTGATTTTTTCTTTACTGACCATACGATCGAGATTTTTTGTAATCGTTTTGATCGCCCGATTGAGAAACTCCTCGGAGGTCTCAATCAGCGTCACATCGTAACCGGTCATGGCGCAGACGTGCGCGATTCCGTTACCCATTGTGCCGCCGCCGATAACCGCTATCTTTTTTATATCATCCAGTTTCATTGTCTCTCTCCTTACATTAAACCATTTCAATAGACATCGCCACGGCGCTACCACCACCCAGACAGAGCGTCGCCAGGCCTTTTTTCAAACCTCTATCCTTAAGAGCATAGATCAAGGTCGTCAGGACACGCGCACCCGATGCCCCGATTGGATGTCCAAGCGCCACCGCGCCACCGTGCACATTGACTTTATTCCAATCCCAGCCCAGCTTTTTGCCGTCGGCCAGGGCCTGCACCGCAAAGGCTTCATTGGCTTCGATAAGATCGAAATAATTGATATCGACATTCATTTTCTTTAGAAGTTTTCCCACCGCATGAATCGGCGCGAAGAAAATCATTTCCGGGGCCACCGATGCCGCCGTATAATCGATAATTCGCGCCAGCGGCTTCAGATTATTTTCCTTCATGAAGCCTTCCGAAACAACCACAGTTGCGGAAGCCCCGTCATTCAATCCCGGAGCATTACCGGCCGTGACGGTACCACCTTTTTCAAAGGCCGGTTTGAGCCTTGCCAGACCTTCCAGAGAAATTTTAGGCCGGGGGCCTTCGTCTTTTTTAAAAATAACCGGATCCCCTTTTCTCTGAGGTATTTCTACGGGGAAAATTTCTTCATCGAATTTGCCCTGCTCTTGTGCCGCAACCGCCTTTTTATGTGAATTATAAGCGAACTCATCCTGCTCCTCGCGCGAGATACCGGCCTCGCGCCCGGTTAATTCGGCGGCACTGCCCATATGCCAGTTATTGAATGAGCACCACAAACCGTCAAGGATCATCGCATCCTGGAGCTTTCTATCCCCGAATTTGAATCCGGCTTTGGCGCCATGAAGAACATACGGAGTCCCCGACATCGATTCCATTCCACCGGCCACGATACAATCCTGATCCCCGGCCTTAATTGACTGGGCCGCCAGCATGGCCGCCTTTAAGCCGGATCCGCAGACTTTGTTGATGGTCATGGCGTTTACTTCGGCCGGAATCCCGGCATTAATCGCCGCCTGGCGCCCTGGTGCCTGGCCGCAGCCGGCCTGGACCACCTGTCCCATAATCACTTCATCGATTTTGGCAGGATCGACTCCGGAGCGTGCTACCGCTTCCTTAATCGCCATTCCGCCCAACTGCGGAGCGGTAAAACCGGATAATCCTCCCAAAAACGTACCTGTCGCGGAACGGCAGGCTGAAACAATAAAAGCGTCTTTGTTGTTTGTCATTTATGCCTCCGAGAAAAATATTTTGTTTTTTGGTTAATCTATATAAGCAATAACCGAGACTAAATCAAGGGAAACATAAATAACATCGGATTTTCGGTCGTATAATTTTTATTGACATCCGTTATTTTGCAACTATAATGATGTCATTTGATTATAAGAGTATATGGAAACTCGCCGCATGTTTATATTTGCAACCCTCAGAAAGGAGGATTGAATGAATAAAAGACGGCGTTCCCAGGCGGCGTTATTGTTCTTTATTGTTTGTTTTGTCCTGACCTTGACAGTTAACGTTTTTGCTTTTGATAAAGAGCGAAAAGGTTTTATTTTGGGATTCGGGCTTGGTCCCGGATATTGCGATTATTCCCAGACAATCGATACGGCCACCGGCGCACGGATTGACGATGAAAACCTGGGTAAAATGGCCTTTTTCACTGATTTCAAAATCGGTTATGCCCCCAGCAACCAGTTGATGATATATTGGCTAAGTAAGGTCGGCTGGTTCGGGCGGGAAGACACAATCCAGACCACGACCAGCACGCGGAAAGAAGCTATTACCGTCGCCAACGGCGTTGGCGGCCTGGGAATAACTTATTTCTTCAAACCGATGGCCCCCTCAATTTATTTAACTGTGGGCGGCGGTTTTTCAACTCGCTCGGAGCCTTTTAGAGGAACCGATCCCTGGTGGGCGTACGGATTGGCCGGAGCCGTCGGCTGGGAATTTCAGACAAACTGGTCGCTGGAGTTGTCGGCGATATGGGGTCGCCCGACCCATGACATCCCTGAATTTAATTATTCTGCCTATTTCACCAGTATCGGCCTGACGATAAATGTACTTGGCTATTAGAAGACCATAAATATTCTTTATACAAAGGCCGGATTCTTCCGGCCTTTTTTTGTACGCGATTGATGAATCCAATTTCCTGTTTCCAATTGCATTTATAATAAATATATTGACCGATATGAAAACCGTCGCTTTAATAGTCGCCGCCGGCAAAGGTATTCGCTTCGGTGGCGAAGTTCCGAAACAATTCAGGAATTTACACCGTCGACCGCTGCTGGCCTGGACCATTCAGCAATTCGAGAAAGCCACCGCTGTCGATAAAATCGTAATCGTCGTTGCCGAAGATTTTCTACTCTATACCAATGAGAAAATCGCGAATATTTTTAATTTTTCCAAACTAACCAAAATCGTCGTCGGTGGCGAAACCCGCGTCGAATCGGTTCGCCGCGGCTTGGAATCGCTGCCGATATCGACGAGCTTCGTCGCGATACATGACGGTGCCCGCCCGGCGGTAAATCATGATGATATCAATCGCGTTATCGCCGCAGCACAAAGTGAGCGGGCCGCTATCCTCGCGCGGCCGATATCGGATACGGTCAAGCGCGTTGAATCAGGATATATTATCTCAACTCTCGATCGCAGCAAGCTGTATCAGGCAGAAACACCGCAGGCGTTTCAATATGATATAATAATGGAAGCTCATAAAAATAATGTCGGTAGTACGGATGCCACCGATGATGCCTTTCTGGTGGAGCGGTCGGGATTTAAAGTTAAAACGGTTATTCCGGAAAGACCGAACCCGAAAATAACGTCCGAGGACGATTTGAAACTGGCCGAATTTCTGCTGGGAGAATATTATGAAACCTGAAATTAAAATCGGCATCGGATATGACTCACACCAATTAATGATCGATCGGCCGCTGATATTGGGTGGTGTGATTATTCCTCATCCACGCGGGCTTATGGGGCACAGCGACGCCGATGTCGTTTTACATGCCATCTCCGATTCACTGCTCGGCGCCGCCGGGCTGGGCGATATCGGCATGCATTTCCCCGACTCCGATAAAAAATATAAAGATATAAAATCGACGAAAATTCTGGCCGAAGTCTTTCGTCTGATTGTCAGAAAAGGATACCGTGTCGGTAATGTTGATATTGTTATTATCGCCGAGGCGCCGAAATTGTCGAGTCATATTCCGGTGATGAAATCCAAGATCGCGGGGATCTTGCTTATCTCGAAAGATGAAATTTCCATTAAAGCGACGACCAATGAAAAAATGGGCTTTGTCGGCCGTGAGGAAGGGATTGCCGCGATGGCGGTATCGTTGATTTATAAGGATAATGGAACAATCACTCAACCTGATTAACGATTTTCTGGACAAGCTTTTTGTCTATGGACCGCTCTGGATATATCTGGCGCTGCTGGTGGCATCGTTTATCGAAAATATTTTCCCGCCCTTTCCGGGTGACTTCTTTACAATCACCGGCGGGGCATTGGCCGCTTCGGGAAGATTAAATATCTTTATGGTTTTTGTTATGATCTATATAGGGGGAATCACTTCGGTGATGCTGGTCTATTATTTCGGCAAAAGATTCGGACGTGATTATTTTCTGCGGAAAAATTTCCGCCTTTTTTCCGCAAATGACATATTGAATCTCGAAAAATGGTTTCAGAAAAGAGGAGCGCTGCTTCTGGTCTTTAACCGTTTTATCGTCGGCGCCCGTTCGGCGGTGGCCCTTGTGACCGGTATCAGCCGGTATAATCCGCTTTATACTTTTATTTCGATTTCCATTTCATTCTGGTTGTTTAACAGCCTGCTTTTGTTCAGCAGTTATATATTTATCATAAATATCAATACAATAATCGCCTGGTATCATATGTATGAAAAAGCGGCCTGGACGATAATAATATTAATTGCCGTTTTATATATCACTTACCGACTTTCAAGGAAGAAAAAAAGTGAAAAATAAACTGAAAATTCTGGTCCTGGCCGGCGGGGATTCCGAGGAAAGAGAAGTCTCACTCGCCTCGGCCAAAGCCATCACCGAGTCGCTGATAAGACTCGGCTACAATACTGCCGTTATCGATTCGGCCACCGGCCAATCGCTCCTGGATGGTAAGGGTCGTTATCTTCTGCACGAAGATTCCCAATCGACATCGAAAATTGCTCTAAAGCAAACAAGCAGTATGGCGTTGTCAAAATCGCTGAATTCATCAGATTATAAAGATTCCGATCTGGTTTTTCTGGCTCTGCACGGTGGCACCGGTGAAAACGGAACAATCCAGGCGCTTCTGGATCTGGCCGGGTTAAAATATACCGGATCCGGCCGTTTGGCGTCGGCGGCCGCCATGAATAAAGCCTTTGCCAAGCGTATATTGAAAAACGAGAATATTCCTACACCCGACTGGATATCTATAAATTTAAAAAGTATCGAAGATATTGAAAAACATTTAAAAAGTGTCCGGAATAAATTCAAATATCCATTCATTGTCAAACCGAATAATTCAGGTTCGACTATCGGCCTTTCGCTGGTCAAAAATTCCGATGAGCTTAAACCGGCTATGAAAAAAGCCTATGACGTTTCAAAAGAAATTCTCGTCGAACAATACATAAAGGGACGCGAAATCACCGGCGCCGTCCTGAATGGTCAGGCCTTGCCGCTGATCGAAATTATTCCCACCAATGAATGCTATGATTATCAATGCAAATATACTAAAGGAAAATCGCAATACGTCTGCCCCGCTAAAATCCCCGAAAACACGACCAGGAAAATACAAAAACTGGCGGTCAGGGCATACACTATTCTCGGCTGCTCCAGCATGGCCCGAGTCGATTTCATCCTTGATGATAAAAATCATCCATACTTCCTGGAAGTCAACACCCTGCCCGGAATGACCGACATCTCCCTGGCACCGATGGCGGCCAAAGCATCAGGATTGTCATTTGACGATCTGATCGAGTCCATCTGCAATGCGGCAATGGATAAATAAGAATAATCGACCAACGGCAAAATCTCATTCCGAAATGTCAGATTATATTCGAGTTTGGATTGACGCCAAACCGATTAATTTATATATTCCCTTTCTTATTAAACCGAATTTGAAAGGAAATAACATTGGATAAGACTGAAATTCTCCTTCAGGAAATCACCGATGCCTTCGGGCCGTCCGGATATGAGAACGCCGCCCGTGAGGTAATGGCACGATATCTGAAAGGCTACGCCGACATCAGTTACGACAAGCTTGGCTCACTGATCGGCGAAAAGAAAGGCAAGTCGAAATCACCGCGCGTGGTCATCGCCGGACATCTCGACGAAGTCGGCTTTATGGTTCAGGAAATCACGCCCGAGGGATTCATTAAATTCCTCCCGCTGGGTGGTTGGTGGGGGCATGTCACTCTGGCCCAGAGGGTCTGGATTGTCACAGCTAAAGGACCGGTTCTTGGCGTCGTCGGCTCGACCCCGCCGCACCTGCTGGAGCAAAAGGAGCGTGAGAAAGTCCAAAAAATATCCGACATGTTTATTGATGTCGGCACGATGGATAAATACGACATCACAAAAAAACTGGGTATCAATGTCGGCGATCCGATCATCCCCGACTCCAAATTTTCGATTATGAATCACGACAAAATGTACATGGCCAAGGCCTTCGATAACCGTGTCTGCTGCGCTATGGTCGTGGAGATTATTAAATATTTTAATAAAATTGCTCACCCCAACATGCTGCTGGGCGTCGGTACCGTCCAGGAGGAAGTCGGCATGCGCGGGGCATGGACCGTCGCCCATGTGACCGATCCCGATGTGGCGA
Source organism: uncultured Ignavibacteriaceae bacterium (assembly GCA_964467955.1). Taxonomy (GTDB): domain Bacteria; phylum Zixibacteria; class MSB-5A5; order GN15; family PGXB01; genus CAYXTW01. The sequence goes on from CAYXTW010000035.1 coordinate 34,343, forward strand.
TTATTCTCGATGTCAACGTCGCCCGTGACCCGAACGACGAAGGCTACAGAAAGGCCGAGAAACTCGGCGCCGGTCCGGGAATTCTTGTTTATGACGCCGGGATGATTCCGAATCAACGTCTTCGGCAGTTGGTCATAAAAACGGCCGAAGAGAAAAAAATACCGTTTCATCTAAGTTCGCTGGAACGGGGTGCAACCGATGGCCACTCGATTCAACTTACTCGCGCCGGCGTCCCGACACTTTTCATCGGCTTGCCGACCCGGTATATTCACTCTCATAACGGTATAATCTATCGTAAAGACTATGATAACATGGTCAAATTGACGATAGAAGTAATAAAGAAACTGAATCAAAAAACGGTCGACTCGCTGACGGCCGTTTGAAGGCTGATTTGATATGCCGCTTCGTCTTACAAATACGATGACCCGCCGACTGGAGAAGTTTGAGCCGCTGGAGGATAACCATGTCAGAATGTACACCTGCGGCCCAACGGTGTATGGTTATGCCCATATCGGCAATTTCCGCACTTACATGTTCGAGGATCTTCTCCGGCGGTATATGAAATATAAGGGATACAAGGTTACTCAGGTGATGAATCTGACTGACGTCGACGACAAAACCATTATCGGTGCGCGGGACGGCAATATTCCGCTTGATGAATTCACCGCGAAATTTAAAAAAGCTTTCTTCGAAGACCTTGATCAACTTGGCATCGAAAGAGCCGAAGTCTATCCGGCCGCAACCGAGCATATCGGGGATATGGTGGGGCTGATAAAAAGATTGATTGATAATGGTCTCGCCTACGAAGTTGACGGCAATTATTATTATTCGATTGAAAAATTCCCTGATTACGGTAAACTGGCTCACCTTGATCGCAGCGGCCTGAAACCGGGCGCACGAATCGCAACCGATGAGTATGAAAAAGAATCGGTCTCGGATTTTGCCCTCTGGAAAGCATGGGATAAAGCCGACGGTGACGTTTATTGGGAGACCGAGCTCGGCAAAGGTAGGCCGGGTTGGCACATCGAATGCTCGGCCATGTCGATGAGATACCTTGGTGAGACATTCGATATTCACACCGGCGGCGTGGATAATATCTTTCCTCACCACGAAAACGAAATCGCCCAGTCCGAGGGCGCAACCGGCAAAATGTTTGTCAGGTATTGGATACACAGCGAGCATCTGATTGTCGAAAGCCGCAAAATGTCCAAATCTTACGGCAATTATTACACGTTGCGTGATATTTTGGATAAGGGTCATGCAGCTCTTGCGGTGAGATATTTGTTAATGGCCACTCATTATCGCCAGCAGTTGAATTTCACTTTCGACGGTCTCGATGCCGCCCGAAATGCCCTTGAACGGTACAACGACTTTTATAATAACTTAAAAGACTACCGGGGCGGGCAGTCATCGGGCGAAGCCGATGAGTATATTAAAAAAGTAAGCGACGGCTTTGAAGCCGCCATGGATGACGATCTCAATATATCGGCCGCCCTCGGTGTCGTCTTTGATTTTATCCGCGATATAAACCGTCTTAAGGCGGAAAATAAACTCTCGGCCAATGAAAAAGACCGTGCCCTGGCAACGATTGAAAAGATAAACTCGGTTCTAAATCTCTTAAAAAAGGATGATTCCGGAATTGATTCTGAAATCGAAGAACTAATCAGGAAGCGAGATGAGGCCAGGAAAAATAAAGATTTTCAGACTTCAGATAAGATACGCGACGATTTAATAGCCCGGGGAATCATTCTTGAAGATACCGCCACAGGGACGATCTGGAAGAGAAAAATTTAAATCGGTCGGGTGAAATTTCCGATAATATAGAAATTAAGGTCGCTGTTTATTTTGGCTTGACTTACAGAAGGAAATTGCTATAATAGCATGTTTTCCGGCGCCGGCGTAACTCAGTTGGTAGAGTAGCTGATTTGTAATCAGCCTGTCGGGGGTTCGAGTCCCTTCGCCGGCTCCATAGAATGGAGCAGCACACAGGGAACGGCACCGGTGAGAAAGACAACTTAAGATTTTGGAGGGGTTCCCGAGCGGTCAAAGGGAACAGACTGTAAATCTGTCGGCGAAGCCTTCGGAGGTTCGAATCCTCCCCCCTCCAGATAATTGGTATATTCCGGTCACATCCTTTACAGTTTATTCCGGGCAGATGGTTTAC
>CAYXTW010000036.1:0-36240 GCA_964467955.1 uncultured Ignavibacteriaceae bacterium
ATGTGACTCATGTGATACTATTATACCCAATATCACATATATTTACATGACCGCCATGAGGTGGACATCCGTCCCTCCCGCTCCTTTTTTAAATTCAAAACAAAAGGAGCGAGATGTCGAACGCACGAGTTATTTTCCAGAACTGGATTGTCGATCTCGGCTACGATCCGGGTCACAAACGGATAATCCTCGATACGGATAATATAATTATCCCCAATAAACGTATAACTACAGCGGTCCGATCGGCACTTCGGAAAATGTCCGATGTCGAACGGGAATTTATCGAAAGATATTATTTCAAAGGCGAATCTTATGTAAAAATCGGCCAGGTGCTGCGATGGATGCCGTATCGGGTCGAGGCGCTTCACCGCCGAGCCGTCAAAAAATTGAGAAAACACCTGGCCCCTTTTGTCAAAAGAGAATTCGGGATAGATATCGATATTAGAAATGAATGTCCGCTCTGCAAGTCACCGTCCAAAGACGAGATCAACCGATTGATTAAAGATAAAAAACCGCAGGAAACCTGGAAAAAAATAATTAAAACCTTAAAGGAGAAATATGGAATCAAAATCAAAACCCCGCAGATTTTGATCGGTCACCAAAAATACCATATTGATTAAGGAGAAAAACTATGAAAACCACCGTCCCCAAAAAAGTGCGCGGTGAACATTGCGTAAACATCTATGTCGCTTATGAATTGAAGGAGCGGCTTAAAAAATTATCGGAAAAGTATGACCGGACTCTGGCCGATATGGTCCGCGCTATCCTGAAAATCGGAATCCCGATGATGGAAGGCATATCAAAGGCCGAGGAGGAGATGGTTTCCGAGTATATCAAGCTTTTCCGTAAGTTTCGGCGGATAAAAAACTTAAAGGAGATATAGGTCTTGATTCAGACTTAAATTTTTCGCTTGAATTGATAATGTGTAATTCGTATAATGGCTTTTTAGATAACAAGCTATGTTTGAAAAACAGAGAACCATAAAAAAAGAGATATCGCTCGAGGGTATCGGGCTTCACACCGGTAATCCGACCAGAATTACCTTTCGGCCCGCCCCACCCGATAGCGGTGTCAAATTTATTCGTTCCGACCTGCCGAATAAACCGGCTGTCAGAGCCGACATCGACCATGTTGTCGATATATCCCGCGGGACGACGCTGGCTAACGGCAACGCCAAAGTATGCACGGTCGAACATGTCCTGGCCGCGATTTCCGGCCTGCAGATCGACAATCTAAATATCGAGCTGACCTCCAACGAACCCCCGGTTGGCGACGGTTCGGCGAAACCTTTCGTCGATAAAATTCTGGAGGCCGGCATCCAGACCCAAAACGCCGACCGCCAATATCTCGAAATCGATACCACTCTGTCATACTCCGAGCCGGATCGGGCGGTCGATATTGTTGTCACGCCGTCGGATACGTTTCGAATTACATTCATGATTGATTATAAAAATCCGGCCCTGGGGACGCAGTACACGACTTTGTTTGATCTGGAGAAAGAATTTGTCGATGAATACGCACCGGCCCGGACTTTCTGTTTTCTTTCCGAAGTAGAAATGTTGCGCAGTCTGAATCTGATAAAAGGGGGAGGAATTCATAACGCGGTGGTTATATATGATTCCGATAAAGGTCAGGTTGAAGTTGACAGAATTCGCAAAGCATTAAATCTGAAAGACGAGGCTTTTGTCGGCAAAACCGGAATTATCAACGATATTCCGCTGCGCTTTTACAATGAACCGGTTCGTCATAAGGCGCTTGATTTAATCGGCGATCTTTTTCTGATAGGTGTACCCATTAAGGGTCATATTCTGGCCGCGCGCTCGGGACATAAGGCCAATGTCGAGCTGGTCAAGAAACTTCAGGCGCTGTACCGTAAGAAAAAGCTGGCCAGCCGCTTCCAGAAAATACGCTCCGAACCGTTCCTGGATATCAACGGTATTATGAATATAATGCCGCATCGTTACCCGTTTTTGCTCATCGACCGCGTATTGGAGCTTGAACCTCTCAAGCGCGTTACGGCTATTAAAAATGTCAGTATCAATGAACCGTATTTTCAGGGGCATTTTCCCGGTTATCCGGTCATGCCCGGTGTTTTGATTATCGAAGCTATGGCGCAGGCCGGCGGCGTGCTGCTGCTTGAAGCTGTAAAGGATCCGGAAAACAAACTCGTTTTCTTTTTATCCATCGATAAGGTAAAATTCCGCAAGCAGGTGATTCCGGGCGATACGCTCCGTTTCGAATTGGAAATGTTGATGTTCCGCCGTAACACCTGCAAGATGAGAGGCAAAACGTACTGCGACGATACCCTCGTGGCCGAAGCCGATCTCATGGCGGTCGTAAAAGATAAATGAAAGATATCCATCCCACAGCTATCGTCGATAAAAAAGCCGAAATAGGTGAAAATGTTAAAATCGGCCCGCATACTATCATTGAATCCGATGTCATAATCGATAACGACGTGACTATCGGCGCCAACTGCCTCGTTGCCGAATATACCGAATTGAAAAAGAACGTTACCCTTTTTCATGGTGCCGTTGTCGGTACTATTCCCCAGGATTTGAAATTCAAGGGTGAAAAAACGCGATTGGTTATCGGCGAAGGTACGACCATTCGTGAATATGCCATGCTTAACCGCGGCACGGCCGAAAGCGGTCAGACGGTTATCGGCAAAAATTGCTTTCTGATGGCTTACACGCACGTGGCGCATGACTGTTATCTCGGCGATAATGTAATTATGGCCAACAGCGTCAATCTTGCCGGTCATATCGAGATCGGCGATTACGCCATCATCGGCGGCGTTGTCCCGGTGCATCAGTTCGTTAAAATCGGGGCGCATTCCATGATCGGCGGCGGCTTTCGTGTCCAACAGGATATATGCCCGTACGCCCTCGCCGGGGGTTACCCGTTAAAAGTCGCCGGGCTTAATGCCGTCGGCCTGAAGCGGCGCGGTTTTTCGAAAGAAAGTATTTTACTCCTGGAAAAGACGTTTAAAATCCTGTTTTTCTCGAAGCTGAATACATCACAGGCGGTGGAAAAAATCAAAAATGAAATCGAGATTTCCGAGGAAGTCGAAATTATTCTCGATTTCATAGCACGCTCTACCCGGGGGATGGTAAAATAATCGCTCTGGCGCATAATACACAATTGGCTCGAAATTAATTCATCTATGCATAAATTGAAAACAGCCGTCGTTGGCGTCGGACATCTCGGCCAGCATCATGCCCGATGGTACAATAATATCAGTGAGTCCGAACTTATAGGTGTTTTCGATATCGACTCCGAAAAATGCCACAACGTAGCCGAACAGCATAAAGTAATCGCCTTTGATAATCTTTCCGATTTATTCGGCAACGTCGATGTCGCTTCAGTGGCCGTTCCGACAACCCTGCACTATGAGGTTGCCGGGCAATTGATCAAAAATAATATCCACTGCCTGATAGAAAAACCGATAGCGGTGACCTGTCAGGAGGCTGAATTGTTAATTAATCTCGCTCAGGAGCGAAATGTTATTCTCTCGGTCGGTTATATCGAGCGATTCAATCCGGCAGTACAGGCCCTGAAAGACTATGACACCAATCCGCGTTTTATCGAGGCGCACCGTCTTGCGGTTTTCGAGCCGGAGCGAGGTACCGATGTCGCGGTGATATTGGATTTAATGTCTCATGATATCGACCTGGCGCTTCATCTGATCAAAGCGCCTGTGAAAAATATCGAAGCCTCTGCAGTGGCGGTTGTCTCCGATACGGCCGATATCGCCAATGCCCGGTTGACTTTCGAAAACGGTGCCGTCGCTAACCTCACGGCCAGCCGGATATCGCTTCGTCCGATGAGGAAATTACGGATTTTTCAAAAATCAGGTTACTTCTCACTGGACCTTGCCGAAAAACAGGCTGATATCTATCGCCTCGCGTCCGCTGCTAATATCGACAGCCCCGGATTCAGAATCCCGCTCGGAAAATCGGAACATGAAATCATTTATAAGAAAGTCGTCGGTCGGGAAGAAGATATGCTCTGCAACGAACTGACCGCTTTTCTTAAGGCGGTGCAATTAAATTCTCAACCCGAGGTGACTGCCTTCGACGCGGCCGAGGCGCTGCGTGTGGCTATCGAAATCGACCGTATCGGAACGAATGGAGCTGCGGCGCGAGATGGCTGAGGAGAAAACCGTCATATTTCTCTCGGCCGGTGACCCTTCCGGCGATATCGCCGGTTCCCTTCTGATAAAACAATTACGAACCGATAACGGCAAGTTCGGTTTTATCGGTCTTGGCGGGCGACGAATGCACGAGGCCGGGCAAATGCAAATTGTCGATAGTACAAGACTGGCCGTTCTCGGATTCTGGGAAGTGGCCAAAAAGTTTATGTTTTTCAAAAAATTGATGTCCGCTACGATTTCTCTGATAAAAGAAAATAAACCGAAAGTCATAGTCCTTATCGATTATCCCGGCTTCAACCTGCGTCTGGCAAAAAAAATAAAGACGCTGGGGATTCCCGTCGTGTACTATGTCTCACCCCAAATCTGGGCCTGGGGAAAAAGGAGAATCACGGCCATCAAGCGTTATGTGAATATTATGCTTTTGATCCTGCCGTTCGAAAAGAAAATTTATGATGAGGCCGGCATCGCTAATAAATTTATCGGGCATTACCTCCTTGATGACATGGATAATAAATATATCAAGGCCCCGTACGATGTCGATTCCGATCTGGTTGTGCTTATGCCCGGCTCCCGTCCGCAGGAAGTGCAGCGGATGCTGCCGACATTGCTTGATGCGGCCAGACTGCTGTCGTCCGGCCAGAATTTACGTTTTGTCATTGCCGGAGTGAAAGGTGATATAGACTATGATTCATATATAAAGAGAAGTGGCCTGCCGATTCAGGTCGTCTTTGGAAAAACGCGCGACCTTATTCGGGAAAGCCGTCTGGTTATCACTTCGTCCGGAACAGCCACTCTTGAAACCGCCATTATCGGCCGACCGATGATAGTCATTTATAAGACCGGCCTCCTGACGTACCTGATCGCCCGTCGGCTCGTTAAATTGAAAAATATTGCCCTGGTGAATATCACGGCCGGTGAAAATATTGTCCCGGAGCTGATTCAAAATCAGGCGACCCCGGATTCGATCGCGCGCGAGGCAGCTCGTTTCCTGAATGACCGAAACCTGTCTCTGGATGTCATAAACAGATTAAATCGTTTGACCGACAGTCTCGGTTCCGGCGGCGTTTCCATTCGTGCCGCCGAAGTCATCGGGGAATTTATAAGGTGCTGACACTGTACAAAATATTTACCTTTCTGGCGTACTATGTCGCTTTTCCGGTTTTATACGTTTTGTATCGGACCGGTTCACACAAATGGGGTGAACGTCTCGGATTTTATGACAGTCGGAATATCGAAAAAGATTGTGATTTATGGCTTCATGCATCATCGATGGGTGAGGTTAAAGTCCTCGGTACCATAATCCATGAATTGAAAAAGCTGGATGAATCGTTGAGAATACATGTTTCAGTGATGACCGAGGCCGGATACGGCCGGGCACGTGAATTATTTTCGGGCGATGCTGCCATCAGCTTTCTGCCCCTGGATTATGCATCATCCATAAAAAGATTTTTGAAAGCGACTAATCCCGCCGCCGCGGTGTTTATCGAAACTGAAATATGGCCCAATATTATTCATGAATTGGGGCGGAGAAATATCCCCGTTTTTCTTGCCAATGGCCGACTCTCCGAATCGGCCTGCCGACGTTACCGCTGGTTCAAATCGGGATTGAAGAACATCTTTGGCTATTATAAATTACTTCTGGTGCAAAGTGAGGCGGATAGAGAGCGCTATCTGAAAATCGGTGTCGAAAGTAATCGCATAAAAGTTATGGGCAGTCTGAAGTTTGACGCGCCGGTCAATATTCTTTCTCCGCAAGAACGTGATTCGATAAAAGATAAACTTCGATTTGATAAAAAAACCAGGCTCTTTATAGCAGGTTCCACGCGCAATGGTGAGGAGGAGTTGATTCTGGATATTTTTAAAAAATTGCTCTCCGATTTTGAAGACATATTATTAATCCTCGCTCCCCGGCATCTGAATCGGCTTGATGAAGTACGCCGATTAATAGAAAAACAGGGACTGTCGTACGGCTGTTATTCATTGCCGGCAGATCGCCCCGATGAGATAAAAATCCTTCTCGTGGACAAATTCGGCGTTTTGAATGAGCTGTATGCTGTCTCTGATATTGCCTTTGTCGGCGGAACACTGGCCGATATCGGCGGCCAGAATATACTCGAGCCGGTCTGGGTCGGTGTTCCGGTGTTATTTGGACCTTCAATTTATAATGTCAAGGACAGTTCCGAGTATATAATAAAGGGCGGCTATGGTGAGATGGTCCGGGACAGCGAGGAGCTCTACCGGAAGCTGAGACTTTTTTTAAGCGGCGAAAAAGATTACAAAAGAAAAAGTCCCCACGACATCGAACCGACGCGCGTCTCTCAAACCGCGCGGATAATTTTTGACGGCATTGGCAAAGATGCGAAATATCTGGCTGAAAATAATAACCAATAAAAGCAATCCGGTTTTCTGGCCATTGTTGTTCGTACTATGGATATGTTCCATATTCTATCAAATTGCACTGAGTCTTCATAAAGTCTTTTCAAGCGGAAAAATTAAACTGCAAACACCGGTTGTCTCTGTCGGTAATCTGACCGTCGGCGGTTCGGGCAAGACACCTGTGACCATCGAACTGGCCGAATATTTCCTGTCAAAAAATAAAAAAGTCGGCATTGTCGCTTCCGGGTACGGTCGAAAAAACAAACGCAGCGTTCTGTCGCCAGGCAGCGAATTGTCACAGATGAGTATAAATGACACCGGCGATGAAGTCAAAATGATGGCTGAAAAATTGCCGGATGTTTATTTTGCAGTTGATCGTACAAAAAATGAGGCTGCATTTCAACTTCAGAAAAAATTTAAATCTGACATCATTATTGTCGACGATGGCTACCAGCACCGAAAATTATTCAGAAACCTGAATCTGTTACTTATCGATGCCTTTACGGATCTTCGTAAGGAATCTTTATTCCCGTTGGGGCGGAGGCGTGAACCGCTGCGTGCGGTCAGCCGCGCCGATGCGGTTATTATCACAAAAACAAACATGTTTCCGATCGATTCTGATTTTCGTCAGTGGATTTCCACTATATTTAAATCAAAACCTGTCGCCGAGATCGAGTTTGTCAATGAATATCCGGTTTGCGGAGATGAGCGCCGTAAAATCGAAAATATCACCGAAAAAATCTACTTTTTCGCAGCCGTCGGGTCATTCGATATACTCTTGAATCATTTAAAAAAGCAAATTCCGAATATAATCGGCTTTCGGCAGTTTCATGATCATTGTCGCTATGAACATCATGATATTACGAAAATCAAGAACGATATTGACAGATTGAAACCTGACTATATTATTACTACCCAAAAGGATTTTGTGAAGATAAAAAAAATTGACTTTGGTTTGGAAATTTATACGCTCGATCTGCGACTGCAATTTGTATCGGGCGAAAAATCGTTGTTCGAGATGCTTGATAAAGTCGTAGAAGATTAAAGATGGAACGAAGATACGATTTTCTCATAATAGGTTCCGGCATCGCGGGCCTGTTTTTCGCCCAGAAAACAGCCGCGCTTTTGCCCGAGAGTAAAGTCGCCGTTATAACCAAAAAAACCGAAACCGCTTCCAATACCAACTATGCCCAGGGGGGCATTGCCACCGTCGTTGCCCCGACTGACACTTTTGATTCCCATATAGCCGATACGTTGACCTGCGGGGCCGGATTATGTAATGAAAAAGTTGTCCGTAAAGTTGTCCGATTCGGGCCCGAAGCGATCGCCAAACTTGTTGATGTCGGCGTTCGCTTTACGCAAAAGCGCGGGAAATATGATCTCGGCCGCGAGGGCGGACATTCGACTAATCGCGTCGTACATGCCGCCGACCTGACCGGACGTGAAATTGAGCACGCTTTGCTCAATGCCTGCCGCAAATGGAAGAATGTCGATTTCTATAAAAATACCATCGCCCTCGAATTGATGACATATAAGAGCAACGGTCGACGGCGAATCTGCGGTGTCTATACGTTTACGGAAAAGGGCCGGGAGTTTAACAGCTTTTACGCACCGGTGCTGATGCTGGCCACCGGCGGTGTCGGACAGGTCTATTTCAATACGACCAATCCCGATATTGCCAGCGGTGATGGTATCGCCATGGCGTATCGCGCCGGGGCGCGGGTCGCCAATCTGGAATTCGTGCAGTTTCATCCCACGACATTGTATGATCCGGGACGAAAGCCGTTTTTGATTTCCGAAGCGGTTCGGGGTGAAGGCGGTTTTCTGCTTAATTCCGCCGGTAAAAGGTTTATGAAGAGGTACCATCCTCAAAAAGAACTGGCCCCGCGCGATATTGTTGCTCGGGCCATCGATACCGAACTCAAGGAGTCCGGCGATGATTACGTTTATATCGATATCAGCGGCCTCAGTGCCAAATTTATAAAGGCCCGTTTTCCCAATATCTACCGGCGGTGTCTCCGCCGCGGCTTTGATATCACTCGGGAGCCGATACCGGTCGTTCCGGCGGCGCATTATGAATGCGGCGGCGTCATGGCCGACATTTACGGCCGGACTGATATCGAAGGCATGTACGTCTGTGGTGAATCGGCCTGTACCGGGATGCACGGCGCCAACCGGCTGGCATCGAATTCCCTCCTGGAGGCGGTTGTAATGGCCGATTTTGCCGCGGAAGATGCCGTTAAATTTTTTCAAAGCCATAAGTTTCCGGATTCACCGGCCGCCGAACAATGGCTGCATTCCTCGTTGTTAAGAAAGAAGGAAAAAATCGTTTTATCGCATGATAAACAGGAGGTACGGAAAATTATGTCCGACTTCGTCGGCATTGTCCGCTCCACCGACCGTCTGGAGATGGCTCACGATCGGGTGAATGTAATTTTGAAGGCGATCAATTCCTATTATCTCGGTCACCCGGTGTCTTACGCAATAGTCGAGCTTCGCAATATCGCGCGGGTGGCCAGTCTGATAATCCGCTCGGCCTCAAGAAGAAAAGAATCTCGAGGTTTGCATTATAATCTCGATTACCCCGAAACCGACGATAATAAATGGAAACGCAACACCATTATAAAACCCCCGAATTATGTCGCCGCCAATCAAAAGCGTTAATAACGAGTCAGGAACCGTGTCGAAGATACTGAGCTTTGCGAAGTACGCTCCTGACTTATTAATATTAAATCCGGAGTATATATGGCACTGAAAACTTATGATCAATATCTTGAATCGCTTAAAATGATGCGGCCGAACATTTATAAATTCAACGAGTTAATCGAAGATGTCACGTCGCATCCGGCCACGAAGTACACCGTCGAAGGCCACGCCAAAACATATAAAGTCATCGGCGACCCTATTGAAAGGGAAATCCTGACGACAAAGTCGCACCTTACCGGCGAGCCGATCAGTCGCTACCTTTCGATAATTCAGAGTCCGGAGGATATGTACGCCAACAGCCGCATGAAACGGCATATGTTTCATATCACCGGGACCTGCACCGGCGGGCGCTGCGCCGGATGGAATGCTTTGAACTCCATGTTTATCACCACTTATGAGATGGATGAAAAACTGGGCACCGATTACCATGGAAAATTTCTTTCCTGGCTCAAAGATGCCCAGTCGCGCGATATTACTATCGCCGGGGCCCTGACCGATCCGAAAGGGGATCGTACAAAATCGCCCTCGATGCAGGATGATCCCGATATGTTTCTTCATATCGTCGAAAAACGTGAAGATGGTATCGTCGTGCGCGGCGCCAAAGTGATGATATGCGGTGTTGCTGCTGCCAACGAAATTTTTGTCCTGCCCGGCTCGGCCTATAAAGAGGCGGACAGAGATTATTGTATTTCGTTTGTTATCCCCCGCGATATCGAAAACCTTACGATAGTCGAAACACGCCATCCCAGCGATATGCGCGAATATGAAAATGGTTTCGATTCGCCCGTTAAAGAGGGCGGTATCACCCAGGCTTATCTGTTTTTCGAGGATGTCTTTATCCCCGGTGAAAGAGTCTTTATGGCCGGCGAGTATGAATTCTCCGGCAAGGCGGTGATGTATTTTATCGGCCCGTACCGGGCGGCCATCGGCGGATGTGTCGCCGGGCAGGGGGATATAAAAATCGGCTCGGCCATTTTAACCGCCCGCGCCAACGGATTATCCTCGAAAGTTTTCAACGATAAAATCGTACAGATGCACATCAACAACGAAACCACCTTCGGGATGGGTGTCGCGGCGGCCGCGATGGGGAAAAAGCATCCTTCCGGCGCCTGGTTGTGCGATACCCTTCTTTCCAACGTCAACAAAGTGCATGTGGCTACGCTGCCGTACGAGACCTCACGTCTGGCGCAGGATATCGCGGGTGGTATCGGCGAGACCGGATGTATGCCGTCGTACAAAGATTTCAACTCATCCAAATACGGCAGACTGATTCAGAAATATATGAAAGCCTCGGTGTCGGCCGAATCGCGTACACGCGCCGCCCGAATGGTCGAATGGTGTACTATCGGCGCCGGGGTGCCGGGCTGCATGCACGGCGGCGGCTCGCCCGACGGTGCCAGATTATTCATCCGCGCCACCGGAAAACTGGAAGAAAAAGTCGCCATCGCCAAATACTTAGCCGGCATCTCCGAAGACATCCCCGAACCGGAAAAAAAGAAATAGACATTTAAATTCTTCGTAGGGCAGGATCCAGGGTGCGAAGCACCGGCGCAATCCTGCCTGTTATCATCCGTCTATTTCAAATTATCGACTATTTGTTTCAACGTCTCGTCCGAGACATTTCTGAGAGTCCCGTATGAAATAGAGACCTTGCTCTGGCTTTTCAGACCTCTCTTAAGCGCATTGATAAATTCCGGCATTTTCCTGTTTCTTTTGCACCAGTCAATCCTGTATTTCAGGAATTCCGTTGCAATTTGTTTACCCCTTACGCCTGCTTTGGACATCCTTGACATTCTCGCTATGCCAAACCTTTCCTGTCCGACCATTTTTCTGTACGCTGCCGTAGGCGACTTTTCTTTGACTTTGATTTTGATTAAACTCATGATTCAACTCCGTAAAAATATGATACGATATGATCATTAATTAAATTGTCTTTTTTTCTGTGTCGCCAGACTCACCAGCCAGACCGCCAGAAAGGCCATCACAAACCCCGGCGCGAGTTCGTACACCAGGCCGCTTAATTGTGACGTGAAATGCCAGATAATGACCGTAATCGTTCCGACCACCATCCCGGCCAATACACCCTCACGTGTCGTCTTGCGCCACCATAATGTCAGAAACAACGCCGGGCCGAATGCCGAACCGAGTCCCGACCAGGCAAATCCCACCATTTTGAAGACCAGTTCTTTGGAAAATATCGCAATTATAAAGGCCGCTACCCCAACACAGAAAGTGGTCAGCCGCGACGCCGAAACAAGAGTCTTCTCGGTTGCTTTTTTATTGATATAATTATGATAGATATCTTCGGCCACCGCCGAAGTTGTCACCAGTAATTGGCTATCCGCCGTCGACATCATCGCGGCGATTGCGCCGGAAATCAATATTCCCGCCAGCCAGCCGGGGAAAAGCCGTGTTGCCATCAACGGCATCACTTTTTCCGGATCGGCGATCTGTCCCGAGGCAAAAAAAGCAATCCCGAAAAGGCCGATAAACATCGCCCCCCAGAAAGCCAGCACCGCCCAGCTGATTCCGATGATTGCTCCCTCACGTAATTTATCCGGGTCTCTGATGGCCATAAAACGGGCCAGAAGGTGCGGTTGGCCCATATAGCCCAATCCCCACGCCAGTCCGGAAATTACCGATAATGCCGCGACGATTCCGGTATTCCCGCCCAAAAGCGAAAGATGATTGACTTTACTGGCGTCAATAAAGGAAACGATTTTATCCCAGCCGCCGAATTCTACCAGCGCGATAATCGGCAATAGCACCAGTGTGATAAGCATCAGCAGGGACTGTACGAAATCGGTCCAGGCAACCGCCATGAATCCGCCCATGATCGTATAAAAGAGAATTATTAAGGCCCCGAGAACCATTCCCCACTCCTGCCGAATACCGAAGGTTACATTCAGCACTTTACCGGCGCCGATAAACTGCGCACAAACGTAAAACGTGAAAAAGAAAACAATTATCAATGTTCCGAAAGTTCTAACGATTTTTGAAGTATCGTTGTACTTGTTTTCGAAATACTCCGGAATCGTCAAAGCATAGTTGGCTTCCGATTCGATCCGCAATTTGCGTGCGATAAACATCCACGAAAAAAGTATGCCGGATGTACATCCGATTGCCACCCATAATTCTGCCAAACCGGAAGCAAAGACCACGCCCGGTAATCCCAGTAGCAGCCAGGCCGACTCGCCTGAGGCCCGTTCGGAAAAGGTTATTACCCAGACACCGAGTTTTCGTCCGCCCAGAATATAATCCGACAGCGTTTTGTTAAATCGAAATGTAAAAAATCCCACCGCCAGCAGGATTAACAGGTAAATAATAAAACCGATCAGGATGGCACTCATTGTTTCGCATCCCGGCCGGTTATTAGATAGTACACCACTCCGATTAAAACCAAAATTATCGGAGGCACAAAAACCCAGAAATATGTCCAGAAACTCATATCAGTCCCGATTTATCCTGAGTTGCGGTATTATTATCTTCTCTGTCCGAATCCTCGTTTTCAATAGGCGGGTTGACCCACTCTTCTTTGTAAAAGATCGGTCTCTCATCACCGATAGCAAAACCGTCTCTGCTTTTCTTGATAATGGCAAATGCGTACGCTTGACCTGTGGCGATGACCGAAAAAATATAACCCCAGATTGTCAAAAATATCAAGACCAATGAAATCGCCATGATATATGACGCCAGACCGCCATAGTCCGTCTGCGAAAACAGTTTGCCGATGTCAAAACCGAAATTTATTCCGGGGAAAATATTCGTCGTAAATCCGACCAACTCACTTTTATATGGAAGATGCGCCGCCCCGGCGGCAAGAAGCGAATTTATTTTCTCACCGCCGCCAAGTCGCGCGGAAATCTGAAGAAATTGAATTGCTCGAAATGCAAAATAAGCGAAAACAAATCCGCACACCTTTGCCGCTATCAATGAATAGACCGTATAAATTATCCATTTTACCGGCCGCCTGATGATAGTCGAAAAAGTATCCAGAACCGAGTTAAATGTTTCCTCGTTCCTGTCGGCCGCCACCGCCGCCGGCATCACCAGAATACTCAAAATGAGAACAAAAACCGCCAGGACCGTAAAGAGCGCGACAATAAAATCAGGGAAAAAGAAAAAAAGACTGTAAATAATTTCACCAAGATAGGGGATTCGTGCGATTAATCCGACAATTAATGCCAGCAAAACAATAAAAGCGATAAACAGTATAATTGCCAGCCATGATAATATTAGCTGCTTTAATTTTCCCAGACTGAACTTCAGTGCCTGCCAGCATGAAAGAAATTGATTCCCTCTTATGGCCTCGAAATCGATAATCGCCACCGCCATAAATCCGATCGCGATTGAAATCAGCGCCAGCAATAGTCCCGCCAAATAGACAATAAGCGGATAAAATATATCTATCTGAAATACGGTTATCGGAAACAGCCCGAAAAACATATAAACGGTCTCAGACTGTCCGCCATTAATTGAATCCGCCAGATAAATAAAAATACTGTGAAACAGAAAGGCTATAAACAGGCTGAGCGCCAGGACAAATATCTTTTTTGCTTTCAGCGCTCCGGCGGGAACGACCAGGATATCTTTATAATTGTAGTTAAAATCGATTTTCACATTGCCCAATTTCAGCAATCCCCTCATCCAAGTCAAGTCCTAAATTACTTTAGAGGATTACTCGGGCTGCCGATAATAATCAATAACAAAGGGGGCGAGAAAAAAATATGAAGTTGCTCCGTGATTTATACCCGCATCCGGAAAAACGCCGATTTGGATTTATACTTGCTTCCTACACGATATTGTTCTCCGCTTCAATTATATCCGGCGGAGTTTTTTTATGGCTGAATGACGGCTCGCTGCCGATTCTTTCCATGATTATCATTTCGGAGTTAATTGCCCTGTTGCTGATGTCGTTTCCGATATTGATTATGGCCAACCGTCATACCCGGCCGCGCGAGAAATTGAAAAGAAGTATACGAAATTTTGGCGACGGCTGCTTCTGCGACCCGATCGATCTGGACAAGGAAAAAATGTATTCGGATATTGCCGAATCGATTAATGAGGCGGGGCAGAAATTGACCGATAAAATGCAGCCGATTTTTGACCATATCAAACATCTATCAGCCGTCGAGGAAGAACTCTCAGCCTGTCTGAAAGCCGATACCTGCGTCGATTCGCACACCAAAGCCTTAATTTGTCAACTTAAAATCTGCACCAGCCGTCTGCATAACGATCTGACCGAATTCACGCTCGAAAATTCCAACCGGCGGATATCAGGGAATAATAAAACAAAATCGACTCAATCCTCGATTTCAGTATAAACCAGCCCCCCTCTCTTGCCGCAGACAAATATTTTATTCCCCATGCGCTGAATATCCAGCAAATCATAAACCGCGCCGCTCGGTTCGGGAATCCAGTTATATCCCGAATCATCCGTGTACAAAATCTCCCCCATCGAGCCGATAATATAGGCGCGATGCGAATCGAGCATCAATACCCCGACGTAACCTCCTATTTTATTAAGGACCGGCATCGACTCCCAGCTTTTCCCGGCATCGTTTGACAACGCCAGAAAACCGCCCTTGCCGACCATTATTCCCGTCTTATCAGTAATTGCCGCAGCCTGTGCATATCCCTGTGAAGGAATTTTCGCAGCCTGCCAGGTGGCACCGCTATCGCTGCTGGTATAAACGAATTCCAGGCCGGTGATAACCAGCAAATTATTTTCGCTTTTTGTTATTGAATAAAATCTTTTTCCACTTATCTTTAGCGGCCGCCACGTTAAACCGCCGTCGATTGTTTTATAGGCGATTCCGGGCGTTCCGCCTCCTTTTTCGTAATCGATCCCGACAATTATTCCGGTCAGATTATCGAGAAAGACTAAATCGGTAAAATTATAAGTCACCTGCATGCTATCAAGGGTCCAGTTTGCACCGGAATCATTCGTCCTCAGAATTACGCCCTTATCTCCATAAGCGATACCGTCTTTACCGTTATTATGAAAATAAATCCCCATAAGCGGCTTATCTAAAGAAGTTTCCTCGAAGGCCCAGCCGGTGTCGGTTAATTGCAGATGGAATATCGAGCCGCGTCTGGAAACTACATAACCGTTTTTACCGTCGAGAAAGTGCACTCCTGAAAGGTCATCGGAGATACTGACCGGAATAATGTGCCAGTCGGCGGCCGAAGCCGGCCCACAAATCAGAAAAATAAAAATTGCATAAAATAATTTCAAAATCATCGCGCCTCCTGAACAGTTCGTAAATGTCTATTTATTGTTGATAATAGACAATTTTTATAATAGCTTATATGAAATTTAACGAGATTTATTGTTTATGTCAACCGTGCGGTCATGAAACACGTAATTGAGCTGATTGATATTTCGCTGACCAATAAAGCCGGTGTAAAAATAATCGACGGTCTTAATTTTTCCCTTCAATCGGGTAAAACGGCTCTGCTCTGCGGTCCGCCAAGCATCAAAAAATCCTCGCTGGTCGAATTGCTCATCGGCAGCTATGCACCAGATTCGGGTGTCGTTCTTCTTTTTGAAAAAAAGCTGAATGCCAGAAAGGAGCGCGAAGTGGCGCGCATCAGGAGAAAAATCGGCGGCGCCGGGGGAATCTTCAGTCTTATATCTTATCAATCGCTTTATGATAACATTAACTATCCGTTGATTTTGAAATCCGAAAGCGCTTCATCGAGAAAAAAGAAAGTGTTGCGAATTCTCGCCGATTATGGTTTGCTCGGCAAGAAAGGTGAGAAGCCGGGCGGTCTTTCGCGCGGAGAAAAAATCCTCGCCTTATTGGCGCGGGCGACCATCGCCGATCAACCGTTATTGCTGATAGATGAACCGATGGCCGGTCTCGATTCCGATATGGCTTCAAAAGTGACGGACATCCTTAAAGGTCTTTCAATCGCCGGCCATAGTATGTTGATTTTGACGACCGATGGCTCCGCTCTTCGGTTGCCGGACGCCCGGGAATACGTGTTCGAGAATGGTCATTTAAAATGAGAAAGCTGTTTTATTTAATTTACAGGTTTTTAATTCACTTGTATAAAAGACCGCTTCCGGCGATTGCCTCGCTGCTGTCGATGCTTCTGCTTTTTCTCATGTTCGATCTGGTCTGGATTTCATCATTGTCAGTAGACAAATATTATGACCAGGTTCTCGCCGAAGTCGATATGGAAATATTTCTGGAAGACAACCTGTCCGATTCGATGCTGACGCTGATTACCGATGGCTTAAAAGATCTCAAAGGTATCGAATCATTCGAGTTTATCTCGAAGGACGACGCCCGCGCCAGATTGCATGCGCTGATGGGCATGGATCTTCTGGAAGGCCTGGATGAAAATCCGTTACCCAAATCGATTTTAATAACTTTTGACCGGCATTTTATAACAAGCAGATATCTTAATAATGCCGAGGTTAGCCTCCGCAAATTTAAGGGTGTTTCGGAGATTTTTTATCCCCGCTTCTGGCTTGAAAAAGCCGAATCCAATCGATTGCTCGTTTCGCGAAGCGTATTCGTTATCGGTATCGTTATTTTTCTGGCAGCCGTACTGAATCTTCTTTATTCGGTCAGACTGTCGGTGAAAACATACGATGAAGAACTTCGCCAGCATCGGCTGCTCGGCGCCGGAAAAACATTTCTTTCGATACCGTTTATTTTCGAGGGAATATTTTATTCTCTGGCCGCCTTTGTCGTCGGCGGACTGATTATATTTTATGTCGTCAACAATTTTACGATAAGAAACTTTGAAGTCGTCCTGCCCTCGCGGATTGATATTATCAGCGCCTGTCTTGCCGCACTGCTGGTGGGCACTATCGGCGGTTATATCGGAGTCAGACGATCATTATGAAAATATCCGGGACTTTTAATCGCCGATTTATTATACCGGTTCTTTTGCCGGCTCTGCTTATGCTGTCTGTTACGGTTACGGCGAGTGATATTGTCGAGCAGAAGGGCGAACTCGAAAAAATCAAGAATGAAATCGAAAGCTCCTCGAAAAAGCTCGACTCGCTAAAAGGGGTCGAGCAGAACATCCTGAAAGATGTTTCCAATTATGAGCAGAAAGCATCGATGGGTAAAACTGTTATCAATCGCCTCAACAATCAGCTGTCCTCGTTGAGAAAAGATATCGGAGAATCGAAATCGCAGCTTGAAAGGTCGACTGCGGAATATGATTCCCGGCGCAATCGTTTCCTGAACAATCTGAAATACTACTATTACGGAATCAGATCAGGTGACGCCGATTTAAATGGCGCCATCAAAAAGGAAAAAGATGCGTTCGAAAAACTGATTTATCTCAAATCTCTGGCCCGCTATGACAAGGGCGATGTCTTCAAGTCGAAAGAATATGTGGCGGCCGCCGATCAGGAATACGCCGGGCTCGTCGACCAGGAAAAATCGGTCAGCAATGTCCGTGATAAAAAAAGAACCGAATATACTATCGTGACGGCTCAAAAAGAAACCCGTGAAAAAGACCTTTCCAAACTGCGGCGAAAAAAAGAAAGTGAAGCCGATAAGCTGATAACTCTTTCCGCCGCTGCTCAACAAATGGAAGATTTGATTGCCCGTCTCGAAAACGCCCGGTTGGCCAGAGACAATTCTAAAGATAAAGTCGATTTTAATTTTAATACCGGGAATTTTGCGTCATATAAAGGCGGTTTACTGGCGCCGGTGAAAGGAAAGATTCTCCGCAGCTTCGGATGGAAAACCGATCCGGTGACAAAACTGAAATCTTATTCGCCCGGTATTGAGATTCGGGGGAATAAGTACGCGTCGGTCGTCGCTATCGCCGACGGTGTCGTAACGTACATCGGAAACCTGAGAGGTTACGGCAATTTCGTTATCGTCGAGCATGAAGATGGATTCTTTTCCACCTACGCCGGACTTGACAATCTCAAAGTCGTGCAGAATCAACTTGTCGGTCGAGGGAGAATTCTGGGACAGACTCCGACCGGAACAGTCAAATTTGAACTGCGGCAGGGGCGCACCGCGCTCGATCCGATTTTGTGGGTGAAAATTGACTCTTTTAAATAATATCTGCGGTCAGGATATCGCCAAACGAATTATCCGCAATTCTTATAATAAGAATATGCTGGCCTCGACTTACCTCTTTTACGGCAGCGATGGGCTCGGAAAATGGCCAACGGCTCTTGCCGTGGCAGCGCTGGCCAACTGTGAACAGCCGTCTACCGACGATACCGGCGCAGTCGTCGACGCCTGCGGCCAATGCCGCAATTGCCGCCAGATCCTCAATTTCAGCTTTCCTGAATTTCATGTTGCCGTCCCGATTCCACCCCATAAGACCGAATCCGAAGCCAACGAACTCACACTTGAATATATCGAGCAAAAAAAACAGGAGCCGTATCGAATAATCACCTCCAATCGCCAGCTTACCATCCCGATTGATATCGCCCGGGCGATTAAAAGAGCAACGGCCATCAAGCCGCCCGAAAATATCACGCGCATTATTTTATTTTATCAGATGGAACGGATGCTTTTTTCCTCGGCCGACGCCCTTCTCAAACTAATCGAGGAACCGCCGCCCGAGACGATAATTATCCTGACAACCCGCGATCCCGAGGAATTATTGCCCACCATCCAATCCCGGGCACAAAAGATTGCCTTCAAACCGATTGCTGTTTCCGAAATTGCCGATTATCTGAATCGCAAATATGAAATCGCGGAGGAAAAGGCGGCCTTTTACGCAGGGCTTTCGGGCGGGTCCATCGGTCAGGCATTGAATCTTATCGACGAGGAAGATAAATCTTCGCTTCGGGAAACATCCTTTCTTATTTTCAAAGAAATATTCAAAAAGGATAATCCCTCGGCGGTGGCCATTGTCGATGAATTCATTAATCCCAACAACCGGGGAGAGGTCGAATTGATTTTATCTTTCTGGCAGTCTTTTTTGGCGGATATTATTCTGGTCAGATTCGGCAAAGACTCCGCCGGTCTGGTTAATGTCGATTTTAAGGCCGAACTGGAGAAACTTTCAGCCAAAATATTAAATCCGGAAGATTTCTCCGACGCCGTGGAAAACATCAAACGGCTTTCGTTATCGATCAGACGGAATGTCCATATCCGCCCGGCCATGGCCGACTTTATACTCGACCTGAAATCGCACCTCCGTCAATCCACTTGACTCTTTGCGCTGATTTCGTAATATATATAGCTTTAAGGAGAAAAAATGCCCGATTTATATTTGGTCGAATTTAAAGGACATCGCCGGGAGCTTTTTTATAATACTTTTTATCATTCTTTGAATCTGAATGATTACGTTATTGTCCAGGCCGAACGGGGCGAGGATGCCGGTATTTTAAAGTGCAAAGTTCAAAAGGAAATGGATTTTTCCGATGTGGAAAAACCGCGCTCGATTTTAAGACCGGCCAGCGATGAGGACCAGAAAAATATAAAAGACAATCTGGCCGCCGAAGAGACTTTGTGGGACAATGCTCGCAAGTTAATAGAGAAGCACAAGCTTGAAATGAAACTGGTCGATATCGAGTATCAATTCGACCGCAATAAACTCACCTTCTTTTTTACCGCCGATCATCGCGTCGATTTCCGGGCTCTGGTTCGCGATCTTGCCGCGGAATATAAAACCAGAATCGAATTGCGACAGATCGGTGTCCGCGATGAAGCCAAGCGGCTTGATGGATTCGGCATTTGCGGCCTGCGTCTTTGTTGTTCTTCGTTTCTGCAAAATTTCGAGCCTATTTCGACACAGGATGCCCGTGTCCAGGGATTGTCGCTGAATCCCTCGAAAATATCCGGTAATTGCGGAAGACTTTTATGTTGTCTGAAATACGAAGTCAATTATTATGCTGAAGTCCGTAGTAAATATCCCGAAGTGGGCGATAAATATACTACCGAAAAAGGCGAGGGTATTGTCGAGCGGATTGATGTTTTCGAGGATTATATGATTATCGGACATGAATTCGGCGAGGAGGAAAAAATAAACGGCAACGAATTGAAAAAGGACGAACGAGAAAAATCACCGTTTTATATCGAAAGCCGGCAATCCCTTGGCGATAATAATAATAAGAATAAGAATAATAAGAATAATTATAATAAAGATAATTCTGACCAGCAGGAGGATACAAATTGAGCAGGCCATTCTATATTACCACTCCGATTTATTACGTCAACGATCGACCCCATATCGGACATTCATATACCACCATTGCCGCCGATCTTATGGCCCGGTTTCATCGCCTGAACGGACGCGAAGTATTCTTTTTGACCGGCACCGACGAACACGGGACTAAAATCGCCGAAGCCGCCGCCGCCGCCGGCGTAGAGCCGCAGGACTTCTGCGATAATGTCGTCGAGCAGTTTAAACAGGCATGGGAAAATCTGTCGATTGAATACGACGATTTTATCCGGACTACCGACGAACGGCATATCAAGGCTTTCCGAAAACTGATGGCGCTCTTAAAAGACAAAAAAACCGAAGCGGGTGAAGATATAATATATTCCGGAGAATATGAAGGGTTGTACTGCAATGGCTGCGAAAAGTTTTTAACCGAGAGGGATCTTGTCGATGGTGTCTGCCCTGATCATAAGAGAAAACCGGAACTTCTCAAGGAGAAAAACTACTTTTTCCGCCTGAGCGCTTATTTGGATAAGATTCTCATGCTGGTCGAAACCGGCCGATTGGTTATTCTCCCTGACGAACGCCGCCGCGAAGTTCTTGGGTTATTCAAACAGGGACTGTCCGATTTTTCAATCTCCCGGGAAAAAGTCAAATGGGGTATACCGCTTCCTTTCGACGAATCACAGAATGCTTATGTCTGGGTTGATGCCTTGACAAATTATATCACCGCTATCGGCTATGGCGCCGATGACGAAAAATTCAAAAAACTGTGGTTCGATTCCGAGGTCGTGCATTTTATGGCCAAGGAAATTCTGAAATTTCATTGCATCTTCTGGCCGGCCATTCTCATGGCCGCCGACCTGCCGCTACCGGATAAAATTTTTCTGCATGGTTTTTTTACCATTGACGGTGACAAGATTTCAAAAGCTCTGGGCAATATTATCGATCCCAACGACATGGTCGAGCAATTCGGCCCCGATGCCACCCGATATCTTCTTCAAACCCAGTATCCCTTTGGCGTGGACGGTGACATTCGGAAATCCCGCTTTATCACCAAATATAACAGCGATCTCGCCAACGACCTCGGTAATCTCGTCTCGCGGGTGGCCAGGATGATTGTCGCCAGTTTTGACGGCGAATTACCCACAGCTATTGATAAACTCGATGATCTGGATGAGCTGATCGCCGCTTCCGAGCAATTACCGGCGACGGTAAACGATTTATTGAATAATTTCAAAATCAAGGCGTCTGTCGATGAAATAATGGCTCTGGTCGGTTTGACCAATCGTTTCTTTGATACCAATGCCCCGTGGAAATTGCTCAAGGAAGGTGAAAAAGAAAAGGCCGGTGGTGTCCTTTATATCTGCGCCGAGGTTATTCGCATTGTCTCCGTGCTGCTTTATTCGCTGATGCCCAACAAATCGCTGGAAATTCTCGGGATATTCGGTCTGGATAAGAAAGTTCTCTCGATGGATAATGCCCGGACGTTTTTCCACCTGAAACCGGGCACGAAAATAAAAATAAAAGAGTCGGTTTTTCCCCGCTTGAAAGAAAAAAAGAAGGCGGAAACGAAAAACGATTCTGCCGAAAATCTGATTGATATAAACGAATTTGCCAAGGCCGAACTTATTGTCGCGGAAGTGCTTGAAGCCGAAAAAGTCGAGGGCGCCGATAAATTACTAAAACTTCAGATCGACATCGGCAGTGAAAAACGACAGATAGTTGCCGGTATCGCACAGCATTATACACCGGAAAATATCGTAGGCAAAAAGATAATTGTCGTCAAAAATCTCAAACCGGCCGAAATTCGCGGCATTAAATCCAATGGAATGCTGCTGGCGGCGACCAAAAAGAAGGACCTCACACTCCTGACACTTGACCGGGATATGCCGGTCGGCGCGAAAATCAGCTGATGATCGACTCCCACTGTCATCTGGATTTCAAAGAATTTAATAAAAATCGCGAAGAAGTCATCCGGAACGCGCTTGCCGCCGGTGTCCGTACTATGATTAACATCGGCGCCGACTTGCCGACTTCGATTAATTCCGTCAGACTGGCCGAAAAATACGATTGTATTTTTGCCGCCGTCGGTGTGCATCCCCATGATGCCAAAACGTTCAATGACGGTGTCGAAAATGAACTCCTGCGCCTGATAGAGAACAAAAAAGTAAAAGCGATAGGTGAAATCGGCCTAGATTTTTTTCGTGATCTCTCGCCTCGTCAAATACAAAAAGAAGTCTTTCGCCGCCAGCTGGAACTGGCCGTCTCGAAAAGACTTCCGGTTGTAATTCATGCCCGCGAGGCCTATCAGGAAACGCTCGAAATAGTCAGGGAATATTCGCAAAAACTGGTCGGCGGGGTCTTTCATTGCTTTCAGGGCGATGCAAAAAAGGCATTCAAAGTCATCGACCTTGGCTTTTCCGTATCGGTCGGGGGAAAAATTACATATCCCAGAGATGAAATGGCGGCTATGGCCGCAGAAATACCACTGGAGCATATTTTATTGGAAACCGACAGCCCCTACCTGACACCGGTGCCGTTTCGCGGCAAATCTTCAAATCAGCCGGCGTATGTCCGCTACGTGCGCGATAAACTGGCCGAACTGAAAAATATCTCAGTTGAGGAGGTCGAGAAAATCACCGACCGTAACACCCAAAAATTATTCCGGCTGATCGAGATTTTCGAGGGATAAGATGTCCGGTTCGAGACCGAAAAAGCGCTTTTCCCAGAATTTTCTGGCTGATAAAAATATCGCCGCGAAAATCGTAAGTTATCTCGACCTGAAAAAATCCGACACCGTTTTTGAAATCGGAAGCGGTCGCGGGACACTGACTCAGATTATCGCGGAATCTGCTGCAAAAGTAATCTCTTTTGAAATCGACATCAATCTGATTGAACCTTTATTGATAAAATTCAAAGACGATAAAAATGTTGATATAATTAATGCCGACTTTCTCGAAATAAATCCGACCGCTTATTTTTCGGGGAAATTCAAACTGATCGGCAACATTCCCTATGATATAACCTCTCCGCTCCTGGATTGGATGACAACATATCGCGATAAATTCACGATTGCCGTAATTACTGTTCAAAAGGAGATGGCCGACCGGTTATGCTCGGATTATGGAAGTAAAGATTGGGCGCCCGTATCGATTTTCACCCAATGCTTTTTTGATATAAAAAAGCTGTTTATAATTCCTCCGAAAGCTTTTTATCCCCCGCCAAAAATATATTCGACTGTCCTCTCTTTTACTCCCCGGGAAAAATACAAAATTGAAGATTGGCAGTTGTTCGAAAAAATCGTCCGGCTGGCTTTCAAACATCGCCGAAAATACCTGACCAACAACCTGTCCGAAATCCCGGAATTGGATAAAAGACGATTGGAAATTATCCTATCCAATATGAGCCTGGACAAAAAAACCCGTGCCGAGCAGTTAAGCATCGATAATTATATCACTCTGTCGAAAGCAATCGCACCGTTAAAATAATCAAAATATGTGGTTGGCGTACGTATTCGTATGCCCCTCATTCAATAAAATACCTCTTGTCATGATTCCAAAAAAAACATAGTTTCCGCTCAGAGGTACAATATGTCTGCACTATCAGTCAAAGTCGATTATGTCGCCGCCCTGAGAAGTATAAAAAAACTGAAAGAGCCCGACCCGATTCAGGCGGCGGTGATCGCCGAACTGGCCGGAGCCGACGGCATTGCCTGTCATCTTCGCGAGGATCGGCTTTATATCCGCGACCGTGATGTGTATATCCTGAAAGAATTGGTCAAAACACGTTTTACTCTTCAAATGGCTCCGACCGATGACCTCATGGAGCTGGCGCTCGAGGTAAAACCCTGGCGCGTGACATTGATGCCATTTACCGATAAAAATCCGATTATGGACGAGGGTATTAATTTAGAAAAGCAGGCTGACCTCTATTCCGAAGCGGCCGCATCGCTACAAAACGCCGGCATCAATGTCTGTTATTTATCGAATCCGGAACCTGAATTTATTAAAGCGGCCGCCCGCGCCAAAGTCAATGCGGTGGAGCTTAATGCGCATGTGTACAGTGCCTCCGGGACTGACGATGACAGCGCTGCCGAACTTGGGACTTTGGAGCAAACCGCACAGTTGGCCGTTAAGCTGGGGATGAGCGTCAATTGCGGCGGCGGTTTGAACTATAAAAACATTTCGCCTTTGATCGATTTGGATTGCTTCGAGGAATTCACTATCGGCTACGCCATAACCTCCCGTGCCGTCTTGGTCGGTTACGAATTTGCCGTCAGGGAAATGGCCGAGCTCATTAAATAATTTCCCATGCCTGAAAATTCAGAAGAAAATTACGAAATTATCGAGCTTGAAGTCCCATCCAATATAGCGAAAGAGCGGCTCGATCGTTATATCGGCCGGATGGAAAAACTGAAAATCACCCGCAGTCAGTTTCAAAAACTGGCCGAGACCGGTCTGGTCACGCTTAATGATAAAGTAGCCAAACGAAATTATATATTAACCGGCGGCGAAAAAATAATTATAAAAATCCCGCCGCCACCTCCGATGGAAGTCCGACCGCAGAATATTCCGCTCGATATACCTTTTGAGGATGATTATTTACTGGTCGTTAACAAACCGGCCGGGATGGTGACGCATCCGGGCGCGGGAAACCATGACCGGACTTTGGTCAACGCTTTATTGTATTACTCTAAAGAATTATCATCCGTTCAGGGCTGGGACCGACCCGGTATCGTGCATCGGCTCGATAAAAACACCAGCGGTTTGATTATAATCGCCAAGAACGATATGATTCATCTCGCGCTTCAAAAACAGCTAAAAGAGCGCCGAATACAAAAAATCTATTACGCCCTTATCTGCGGTCACATGAAAAAGGAGAAGGGTGTCATCGAGATGCCGGTCGGCCGTTCGCTTAAAGACCGCAAAAAAATGACCGTCACCAATGTCAAAGGGCGGGTCGCCATAACCGAATATGAATTGACAGACCGCTTTAAATTGTACGACCTTTTGAAAATAGGCATTAAGACCGGCCGCACTCATCAGATAAGAGTCCATTTTTCATTCCTGGGACATCCGGTTTTTGGTGATCCGGAGTACGGCGGACGGCTAAAATGGCACCGGGGCGTCTTTTCAGTTGACAAAAGAACAGCCCAAAAAGCGATGGAATTGATGCCCCGCCAGGCCCTTCATGCCAAATCGCTCGAATTCACGCATCCGGTTTCGGGCAAAACTATCACGATCGATTCCGATCTTCCCGAAGATTTCACCTCCCTCCTCCAATTCCTCGAATCCGAAGGCCGATAACGATAATCCTCCTATACTTGTTGACTTTAAATTTGTCTGATATTAATATTCGTTATGGACAATAAAAAGCTTGATTATGCCACCGCCGGTGTCGATATCGCCGCCGCCGATAAAGCCCTTGAAAAGATAAAACTTCTCGCCAGAGCCACCTTCAATGAGTCGGTGCTTTCCGAAATTGGCTCGTTCGGCGGATTTTTTAAACCGGATCTGAGCGGCTATAAAAATCCGGTTCTTGTCTCCTCCACCGACAGCGTCGGTACCAAGCTGAAACTGGCCTTTATGTCCGACCGGCACAATACTATCGGTGAGGATCTGGTCAATCATTGTATCAATGATATTCTGGTGCACGGGGCCAAACCGCTTTTCTTTCTGGATTATATCGGTGTCGGAAAACTTAAGCCGGAAACGATGGTCGCTATCGTCGACGGACTTTCGCGCGCCTGCAAGAGTGCCGGTGTTGCGCTTATCGGCGGTGAAATGGCCGAACTGCCCGATTTTTATCGCCCGGGTGAGTATGATGTGGCCGG
The DNA here is from genome assembly GCA_964467955.1 of uncultured Ignavibacteriaceae bacterium. Lineage (GTDB taxonomy): Bacteria > Zixibacteria > MSB-5A5 > GN15 > PGXB01 > CAYXTW01. Next base: position 26,181 of record CAYXTW010000036.1, read on the forward strand.
ATGTATCGTCGGTATTGTCGAGCAGGATAGGATTATCAACGGCAGTACTATCAAAGAAGGCGACGCCATAATCGGCCTCGGGTCGAACGGCCTGCACACTAATGGTTACACGCTGGCGCGGAAAATAGCTTTCGAAATCGATCGCAGGAAATTCGATGATAAAATCGATTCGCTGGGTATGTCGATTGGAGATGCACTGCTGACTGTCCATCGGCCTTATCTTAATGATATAATGCCGCTACTCGATAAATATCACATCAACGGTATGGCGCATATTACCGGCGGCGGCATTAAAGGTAATCTCATCAGGATTATTCCTGACAATCTGTGCGCCATCATAAATAATAAAAGCTGGACCGTCCCGCCCATTTTTAATTATCTTCAGACAGCCGGCTCGATTGAAGATGACGCCATGTACGAAGCTTTCAATATGGGCATCGGTTATATAATAGTCCTGCCCGAAAAGCATGCTGATAATGTTTTTAATAGTTTAAAAAATTCAGGGGCGACGCCGTATTTTATTGGTAAAATTGAACATGGTAAAAAGGAAATTATCCTGAAGGAATAGCAAAATGTTTCTGCTTTGTATACTTGACGGCTTCGGGCTTCGCGATGATAAAAATTTCAATGCCATTGCGGCGGCCAGAAAACCGAATATTGATAAATTATTTCAAACCTGCCCCCGTACCGAAATCAATGGCTCCGGTCTGGCCGTCGGATTACCCGAAGGGCAGATGGGCAACTCCGAGGTCGGTCATCTTAATTTCGGCGCCGGTCGGGTCGTCTATCAGGATATCACCCGGATTGATAAGTCTATTTCCGACGGTGATTTTTTCACAAATAAAATTTTTCTCGAAGGCATGAAGAGGGCGGCGGAAAATAATTCGACGCTGCATCTGTTCGGGCTTGTTTCCGATGGTCGCGTGCACTCATCATTGGAACATCTAAAAGCGCTCGTGAAAATGGCCAAAGATAATGATGTCAAAAATCTTTATCTCCATGCCTTTATGGACGGCCGCGATACGCCGCCGCACTCCGGCGCCGGGTATATGAAAGATGTCGTTGCTTATATGAAGCAGATTAAGCTGGGTAAGGTTGCCACTGTCATGGGTCGCTATTACGGTATGGACCGGGATAAGAGATGGGAGCGCAACGAAATGGCATATCAGGCCATAGTCAATCGCAAAGCCAATCGATTCGATGATCCGGTCGCGGCTATCGAAGCATCGTACAAAAATGATGTCACCGATGAATTCATAATACCGATCGTGATAAATCAGGAAAATGATACTAATGCCCGGTTGAAAAACGGCGATGTCGCGCTCTTTTTTAATTTCCGCGCCGATCGTGTCCGTCAGTTATGTCATCTTTTCACCAATTTTCAGCCGGATGATTTCCCGCATGATGATATTCCGGATATCCACCTGATAACTATGACCCGATATGATACCGAATTGAAAACCGCTCATGTCGCTTATCCGCCGGTTTTTCTGAAAAATATTTTTGGTGAGATTCTCTCAAGAGCTGGTAGAAAACAACTTCGAATCGCGGAAACCGAAAAATATGCCCATGTCACTTACTTTTTCAACGGCGGTGTCGAAGAGCCCTTTGAAAATGAGGATCGGGCTCTGATTCCCTCGCCAAAAATTGCGACGTACGATTTAAAACCGGAGATGTCATCGGTCGAAGTCGCCGACGAAACGGTCAGGCGTATTTTATCCAAAAAGTACGATGTTATCGTTCTGAATTTCGCCAACTGCGATATGGTCGGTCACACCGGCGTTTTTGAAGCGGCTGTCAAGGCGGTCGAGGCGGTCGATGCCGGTGTCGGGAAGGTGATTAAAGCCATTGATGAAATCAGAGGTCGCGCTATAATAACCGCCGATCATGGTAACGCCGAGATGATGTACGATCCCGAGACCGATGGGCCGCACACCGCGCATACGACCAACCCGGTGCCGTTTGTTTATTATGACAGTGCCGATCCGGCCGGGAAAATCGAGTTACGAACCGGCGGTATCCTTGCCGACGTCGCCCCGACTATCCTGGCCTGTCTTGGCATAAATCAGCCGGACGAAATGACCGGTCAATCGATGTTTGTTTCAGGTGAAGTCCCTGCTGTCAGGAGTTAAGAATTTTTTCTGGCCGGCCGACAAGGCTGTTCGCCTGCGCCGCGCCGAGCTCACCTTCTGGGCTTTTATCTTAGCTGTTGCCTATCTTCCGCTTCCCTTCGGCTTCCTTGCCTGGTTTGCCCTGGCCCGGCCACTGGCGATTTTATCGAAACTTCACGGCAGAGAACTTTTCAGGGCCGCCTATTTTTATTCATTCTTAAGTAACCTGTTTCAACTGTACTGGATTGCCGCCGTCACGCCGCCGGGGATGGTCGCCGCCATTTTCATCCTGTCGCTCTATCCGACCATAATAATTTCTATTTTCGCACGGCTGTATCATAAAAAGAAATTGCTCGGTTTGATACTATTGCCGTTTCTCTGGGTCGGAATGGAATATTTCCGCAGCCTTCTCGAAATCGCCTTTCCCTGGACCGACCTGGCTTACAGCCAGGGATATTATCTGACATTCATCCAGATTGTCTCGGTCATCGGATGTTACGGCTTATCTTTTATTCTGACGGCGACCAATATTTTCGTCTGGCAGTTATTCTCGAAATCGAATCGCCTCGAAACCAGGGTAAGCTGCGCCATTGCCGCCATCGCCCTTCTGGTATCGGTTTATTTGTACGGCTATGTTGTTTTTGCACCGTATCCCGAGCCGGGCAATTTCCGCGTTTCTTTATTGCAGGGCAATGTCGACCTCGAGACCAAGTGGAAACCGGAAACCCGCGGCCGAAATTTCGTCCTGTACGATTCTCTCGTACAAACCGCCGCACAGGATTCGACCGATCTTATCATCTGGCCGGAAACCGCCGCCCCGACGTACTTACGAAACTCCTCATGGTACAGCGTGGCCGCTCGAGCGACCGTCAAAAAAAGCGGCGTTTATAATCTGATTGGAGCGCTCGATGTCGAAATGGATAATGGCAAAGAAAAGACATACAATTCCGCTTTTCAGGTCAATCCGGACGGGATCATCGACGGTGTCCATCATAAAATAAAACTGGTTCCGTTTTCGGAGCAGTCACCTTACCGCGATTATCTGCCGTTTCTAACCAGAGATTTTATCGCTAATTATCTTGACGCCGTCAGGACATACAAAATCCAATGGTGGTCCGATTTTTATATGGGCGATTCCATCGTCGTTTTTAATATCGGCGACACCAGTTACGCGGTGTTGATTTGTTTCGAGGTGGCTTTTCCCGATTTTGTTCGTCAGTGCCTTCTCAAAGGCGCTGACTTTATGGTCAACATCACCAATGACACGTGGTTCGGACGTTCCGCCGGACCCTTTCAGCATATGCGCATTGCCGTTTTCCGTGCCGTTGAAAACCGCACCTGGCTGGCGCGCTGCGCCAACAGCGGCATTTCGGCCGTGATTGATCCGTACGGCCGCGAAATCGTTCACGCCGGATTGTACGTTCGCAAAATTATCAGTGCCGATGTCAAACCGATTGATAAATATTCATTTTTTACTCGCCACGGCCCCTTTATCGGGATATTCTCCCTGTGGGTAACCGGGATCGTGTTATTTCTCTTTTTTGTCGGCTGGCTGATGAAAGGTGTATCAGGCCAAACGGTTGTCCGTATAATCACCTTCGGCCGTCGCGCCCGGTGACATAAGTACAAACGGCAGCGGAAAACAAAAATAGGATATATCGAATTGGCTGTTCATCACCGAATCGATTAATCCGAAACGTACTGCAAAAATGACAAAAGCGCCGAGAACAACCATGAAGAGCATGGTCGCCGCCGCAAAATAAACCTGCCCGATTGTCTTTATTTTCACCGCCCATATAAATGAAATAATTATCGAAAGGATAATGAACCAGACGGGGACATAAGACATTTGCACCGCGAAGGGACCGTAATTAACGAAATAATCATAATTCCATAAAGCAAACGGTATCAGCGTGATAAGAAATCCAAAAAGTATCGATAGTACCGAAAGATAAGGATTAAGTTTGCTCTTCCTGATTTTCCATACGAAGTACAAAATAAATATTATAAGAACAATGCTCCGCGTCGATAATAAAAGACCACCCAGCAGGCCAAGGCCGATCCGGACAAGCGACGACTCCTTCAATAAATACTTTTCGCAGACTATTAAATACAACAGAACAATCACCATATTACTGAACAGGTCGCTGCGGACAACAATTTCAAAAATAAAAATCGGGGATATTATCAGTAGAATCATCAATCGCAATGAAATTGCATCATCGCCACGAAATCTGAAATAAAATATCGCCGCCAAAATCAAAAATGAAAATATTTGGAGTAAACCTGTATCACCGAGAAGATAAAACGGTATCGCCGGGACAAATAAAAAAGGGAAGCCTGACGGCCGCGCGGATGAATCGTACGGAAAATCGCCGGCGAATAACTTCGTTATCCAGTCGTCCAGCGCCGAATATCGGCCGACATGGATGTCGGTCGGTTTAAATTGAAACATTAAAATCGTCAATAAAATCGCGGCTATTATCATAAAACCTAAATATAAAAAACGATAATTAGCGGGGAAGAGCTTAATGGTTATCTTTGGAAATAAAATTATCCATAAAACGATTATAGAAATAATGATATAAAGAATCGGTGCGATAATTTGACTGGAAAAATAAGATGATGCGTACTTCCAGATAAAAAGCGTATTGATAAAAATATAAATAAAAAGTAGAAATAAAATCCGCGCCCGGGAGTTGTCGAAATTATTTTCGCCGGACAATTCCACACTCATCGATTATCTCGTGCTGTTTTCAGAAATAATATCTGACACCGATAGCGGCATTGTATTCGATTTCTGTTTCCGGGACAAGGTCAAGAATCGGCACCAGCTCGATAAAAATCCCCGGCGGCGCACCCTCGAAAAGATATTCCAGCCCAATCGGTATCCGCACCCCCAACCGATCATCATCGTCATTATGCCCGAATTTTATCCGACCGCCCAGTCCGTAATAGAATGGAAAGCGCCCCTTATCGACGTCGATAAAAGAAAAATAATGCAGCAGATAATCGGCGTGAATATGCAGCGAGCCATGTCTGTCGAATGACCACGCCACGGCGCCGTCGATGGCCGATTTGCTTCCCAGCCAGTACTTAAAACAGGGACCGGTCGGCTCACCGATAATAACGCCTAGTCCGAGATCGTTATTTTGTGTCGTCGTTCTCTGCCTTACTGCAACATTATCCTGTGCCCCCAAACTGCCGGCTAAAATGATAAAAAACAGAAAAATCATGATTGCTCTGATCATAATTTTATCCTTTGTATAAATTTTATCGCCACCATATTCGCCAATTTAATTTCACCCATCGACCGGGGCAACATATTTTTATAATGTTGTATAAATTTAGGGTCGTGGTTATATTTCGTTCGATGGGATTCCGCTTCTCTTACTATGATTATCATTCGCGCCATGGGTGGAATTTCAGAGATGAATTTTGAAAAGGAATAGCTTAATTTAAGCGATAGCTACAAACTATTTAACTTGAGTTGCGGCAGGTCTTGCCCCAATTTATTGGGGTGTGACCTGCCGCCCCGAATTAAGTTGTCAGGTCACACGCTTTTTAAACAAGAGCAGGACCCGACAGAACAAGCATGGGTGCCCCACCGCTTGCGTGGGATCGTTTGAAATGGCAGTTAAAACTATTCATAACGGAGGTTTATGATGCAAACCTTTATTTTGATGACCAAATTATCGGCCGAGGTCTCCCGACAGATGAAAGACCGGGCTAAAATCGGCCGCGCCTGGCTGGATCAGGTTAAAGAAAAATGCCCGGAAGTCAAATTTATCGCCCATTATGCTTTGCTGGGCGGTTTTGACTTCATGGATATCTACGAAGCGCCCAACGAGGAAACCGCCGCCAAGGTCTCGATGATAAGCCTGGCCAACGGCGCCTTTGAGTCCCAGAGCTGGACCGCGATTCCGTATAAGCGCTTCGTGGAGTTGACGGAGGAGATATGAATCGGCGTAGTTTAGTGTTACGATGTTTCAATAGAGGATTGGGATTAAAAATATAAACGCATAATCAAAATATGATTAAATCCATAAGATCAAGCGGTTCTTTTTCTTTAAGAATTTTACTTCAATTTTTCGCTCTGATTATTGTATTACTAATATTTTGTGGATTTTGCTGCCATATACCTCCCCCTGTCGTACCTGAAAATCCACTTCTATTTGCGGAAAATGGGCAATTTCTTGATATAGATACTGTTGAGATATATGACGGCAAAATTGTACTTATAATTGAAGGTCTTTATCTGAGTTATAAAGCATACCCCGAAAAAGCCTATTGGTGTCAGTTGGATATTCACTGTAATTATAAATTTCTAAAACCAACTCCTGATTTTGAACCCGGAAATATTTCAATTATTGCAGAACGACGGAAATTGAAAATAAAGCAAGTATCAGAATACGCTGAAAACAAAAAACAATATTCTGTTATGTTGACCTTTGAGGGCAATTCTGATTTTCCAATCGTCAATGATTCAATATTAGATGAAGATAATGGGCCGCACATAGCTATATGCCTTAATAAATTTATCTATCATGACGACCAATATATATTCATCGATACTGTGTACGCTTATGACCCATATAAAGTAGAAATAGCAAAGTAGGGCAGGTCTCCCCGAGACCTGCCAATTAAAAAGGCAGGAGTCGGTGACTCCTGCCCTGCTGACTACTTGTGTATCGGATTTAATTTCTTTACCTGATCAACGAAATCTGCCCCAAAACACCCTGAATGCTCTTCAATACTTCGATATACCGCGTGAAATAGATATGCGCCACCCGGTTGATAATAGCAAAACCGACCGAGCAATTATTTATCAGAATATCCCGAAAAGGCTGCGCTTCAATTACGAGAACCTCGGTTGGCTCCATGCATTGGGCCGACGCCGTATAGCGCTGCGTATCGAGAAGGGGAGAGAGCCCAAAAAGTTCACCTTTCCCAATCTTTGAAATTATAAAACTGAATTCAGGCGGATTGGCTGGAAGACGAAGATAGACTGCTCCCTCCATCAGCATATAGACATGGAAACCTTCGTCGCCATGTTTGAAAATAAACTCATCGGGTTGATATTTTTTCATTGACGAGAAATCACTTATCCGGTGCGCCTCATTAACAGTTAATGCCCGAAACAGGTCATGCCCTTTTATAACCTTATCGATACCCATAGCATCACTCCTTTCACCCATGGGGTATAGACCCCAAACGGCATATGATTTTGTTTATCAAATTATCCCAAACCTCAGTTCAAAGATACAAATATGCAGATAATTATGCAATAAGAAAGTGTAGGGGCAGGTTTTAAACCTACCTTGGATCGGGTCGAAACCCACCCTACGAATCCAATACCGCCATCAACCGCCTGATATCCGCCTCGTTATTAAACAAATGCACTGCCACCCGGATCGCCCCCTCACGCAGGGAACATATTATTTTTGATTTTAAAAGCGTCCGGTGCACTTCTTTGACTTCCGGGCATCTGAACGACAAAATCGATGAGCGGTGTTTACTCAAAAGACTTGATTTGATTTCAAAACGGTGATTCGATTTTAGATAATCTATCAAAATATCCAGCAGGGCATGATTATGTTTTTGGATATTACTCACACCGAGTGAATCTATTAATTTCATCGACTGATGCATTGCGAACACGTGCGCGTACGGGTACGTGCCGAACTCAAACCGTCGCGCCGAATCGAAAAAGGGCAGATCATAATGAAACAAGTCGGTGAAATTTATTCCCCAATCGACCGACAGCCAACTGGCAAACGGCATCTTGATTTTATTTTGCAAATCTTTTCTGACATAAAAAATCCCGGTTCCCAGCGGCGATAGCATCCATTTCTGCGCCCCCGCTGAAAAAATATCTATCATGCATTTATGCACGTCGATCGTCTCGACTCCGCAACCCTGAATACCATCCACCGCAAAATAAATTCCCTTCTCCTTACATATCGCGCCGATTTTTTTCAAATCATTTTTGTATCCGTTAAAAAACTGTACAAATGATAATGACAGCACTTTTGTTTTGCGACTGATTGCCTTGACAAAATTATCGATATCGAAAAAGCCGTTTACCGATTTTATGAATTTGACATCGATTCCGCGCTGCTTAAGCGCCACCCACGGATAAACATTCGACGGAAACTCATTATCCGACAGCAGCACCTCGTCGCCCGCCTTCAACGGCAAGCCGAATGCCGCGATATTCAAGCCGAATCCGGTATGAAATCCGAACCCGACTTCATCATAACGCGCGCCGATGAATTTCGCGCCCAGCTTTCGAATATCATCCAGCGCCGCAAATGCATCAAGGTCGATTCCCCGATCGACGTAAAATGAATAGTCATAATATTCATCCAGCGCGCGTCTGGTCTGTAAACTCAGCGGTCCGGTCGAGGCGCTGTTAAAATATGTTATTCCCTTTTTCGCCTGGGTGACCGGGAATTGTTTTCGTACCGCATTAAATTTATTTTCTATTTCTTTTGATTGCATGGTATAAATATTCTTTCTATAGTGAGTACAGATATCCGATTATGGCCAGCGTCCCGCAGATTTTAATCAACATTCCCAGAAGTTGAAAAAGTATAAACACCACCGGCAGTTTGATTCGAAACGAAATCAAAATCGCAAACGGCACCATGCCGAATACAAGCAATAAAAGTGCAAAGGCCAGCCCGCCGCGAATGCCCGAAAACGGTATAATGGCGTAAAACCAGCCGTAAATCACCGCCGGCATCAGGACAAAAAAGATGAATTCCACGATAAAATTACATACAAACCATGTCACCCCTCTGACATCGATCAATTCTTTGGGGAAATTTTGAAGCGTCGGTACCGTTCGTTCTAAAGCATTCCATATAAAATCTATAAACAGCAGATAAACTCCCCCGACAATAATACACCACATCAATAGTTCAAAATTAATAATCACAGCAAACCCTCCTCACGATACCAGTACACCGTCTCACGGGCACCGTTGGGAAATGCGATTTCCGATTTAAATCCTAATTCTTTCTCTGCTTTGTCGGTCGATATTTCCCAGTTTTCCAGAATCTCATTGGCCTTCTCGACCGTAAACATCGGCGTTTTGCCGAAAGCGCGCAGACTTCTCTCGCAAAACCAGGCTATTAATCTGACCGCCCAGCCGGGAACATATATCGGAACACTCACCCGTCCGACCGCCCGGCGCAGATGACTTACCAGTCGATAGTAGCTGTAACTTCGGGATTCGGCGATAAAATATATTTCACCCGGTTTCGTGTCCGCTCTGAGTGCTTTCGATATACCGCGCGTCAGATCATCGATATGCACTAACTGAATCCGTCGTTTCAATGAACCGATATACGGTTTAATCCGATTATTGAGTATCTCAAAAAATGCAAGCATCTCCTGCTCGCCCGGACCGTACACACCCGGCGGACGGATTATCACCGAATTTACCTGATTTATTTTTTCAAGCACTTCCTTCTCACCGGCCAGTTTCGAGTGACCGTATATCGTGATTGGATTGGGTTCATCCGCCTCGGTCAACGGCTGATTTACTTTCGACGGTCCGGCCGCCGCGACCGATGAAATATACACGAACTTTTTTAATTTATTATTCCTAACGGCCGCTTCAACCATATTTTTGGTACCATCCCGATTGATATCAAAAAAGAGTCCCGGGCCCTTGACTTTAACCGCTCCGGCATTATGAATAATATAGTCGACATTCTGCACCATCTCCGGTAACGTATCCGGATGGGTGATATCGCCGAATCTGTATTCCAGATCCAGATCATCAATTAGACTGGCGTCGCAACCCTCACGAACCCCGGCGATAACGCGGTAATTATCATCGAGCAATCTCGCACACAGCCGGCTGCCGATAAAGCCGTTAGCCCCGGTTACAAGCACCTTTTCGCGAACCATATCAGACATGCGAAGAATTTAATAGA
>CAYXTW010000037.1:0-34600 GCA_964467955.1 uncultured Ignavibacteriaceae bacterium
AGGGGCTTATGTCGAAATCGTACAAACTTTCGGCCCTGCGGGGAAAGGTGATCGCCATCGATGGCCCGGCCGGTTCGGGAAAATCGACGACGGCCAAATTACTGGCGGAGAAGCTGGGATTTATCTATCTGGATACCGGCGCCATGTACCGAGCGGTAACGCTATTCGCATTGGAGCATAATGTTTCCGTTGAGGATGCACGCGCGCTGGAGGCCATCGCCCGCAAGATTGCCATTGAATTTAAATTTGAGGACGGTCTCAATAAGATATTTTTAAACGGTATTGACGTAAGCGAGACAATTCGTTCGCCGGAAGTCACCGAGATGGTGTCGCCGGTATCGGCGCATTCAGGGGTGAGAGAGGCGCTCGTGGCGCGTCAGCGGGAAATGACTAAAAAGGGCAATGTTGTCGCCGAGGGCCGCGATACGACCTCGGTTGTTTTTGACGACGCCGATCTGAAAATTTATCTGGATGCCTCGCTGGAGGAACGCGCGCGCCGCCGATTAATCGATTTTACTCGCCAGGGGGTCGGCTCGACCGTGGATGAGCAGGAGAAATTATTATCCGAAAGAGATAAGTACGACAGCGGTCGCGCTCATTCGCCTCTGACCAAAACAAAAGATTCCATTTTAATAGATACTACAAACCTGAATATCGAGGAACAGGTGGACAAAATAATCAAGCTGGCCATGACTCGCTTTAAGGGGATATGAGACTGTTGTATTGGACGGGATGGTTACTTACGAGAATGCTCAGCCGATTTGTATTTAGAATGAAAGTGTACCAGGCGAATAATATACCGCCAACGGGACCTTTTATTCTGGCGTGTAATCATATCTCGCTGGCCGATCCGCCGGTGGTCGGCTCCAACATCAGTCGTGTATTATATTTCATGGCCAAGAAAGAACTCTTCGACAGCAAAATATTCGGCCGGCTGATTAGAAATGTCAATGCTTATCCCATTAACCGTCGCGGAATCGACCGACATGCGATAAGTAAGGCCTGCGAATTGCTGGCCTCCGGTAAAGGGTTGCTGATCTTTCCGGAGGGAACACGTTCGCTGGATCGGGATTTTCTTCCGCCCCGACCGGGAATCGGGATGGTCGCCAGGCAGAGCGGGGGGCCGGTCATCCCGGCCTATTTGAACGGCACCAATAAATTTAAAGCGACGTTTTTTGGACGGGAAAGGTGTTTTATAATTTTCGGAAAACCAATCGGTGAAAATGAAATAAAAAATTACGAAGACGGTGCAGACGGTTATCGAAAATTATCCGAAGATATCATGGAGCGAATAAAAAAATTGAAGGCGAACATGATTTTAAATCGAAGTTAAGGCGAATGAAGGAGTATATTATATTTATTGTCGATAAAGTCGATACAAAAAATAATCGATCGTCTGATTGTGAATATCCCGCCGAGACGGTTTTCCGTCCCGGGATAAATATAGATAAAGGAGGATTTATTCCAGATGGCAGATGCCAAAAAGAAAACTACCGGTAAATCGAAAAAGACAGGAGGTGATAAAGTTCCGAAAACCACCAAGCGTAAAGCGACAACCGGTAGGAAAACAAAAACCAAAAAAGTCAAACTGGTCAAAGAGACCAAAGCCGTTGAAAAAACCAAAGACGACGCCGTAGAACAAAAACCGCAAGAACAAGTTGTTACGGCGCGGAAGATACGTCTTTCGGAAAAAGCATTCGCCCGTGCGGAAAAAGCTGTCGAAAAGCCGGAACCGGAGATTGAAACGATCGCTTCCATGAAGCTGACCGACCTTGATAGCCAGGAGTATTCAAATGATGAATACCGGGCTTTACTGGATATGTATGACAGCACTATCAAGGATATCAAAGAGGGTGAAATTGTCAGCGGCACCGTCCTCGGGGTTAACAAAGATGATGTTATTGTCGATGTCGGCTTCAAATCCGAGGGTATCATTCCGTTGGGCGAATTTCCGGAACCGATAAATATCGCTGTCGGCGATAATATCGAAGTTTTTCTGGAACAGATCGAGGATGCCAACGGTCAACTGGTGCTATCCAAGCAAAAGGCCGACTTCATGCGTGTCTGGGAACGCATCCGTGAGATTCATGACGCCGGCGAATTGGTCGAGGGCAATATTATGCGGCGCATAAAGGGCGGCGTGGTGGTCGATATCATGGGTGTCGATGCTTTCCTGCCCGGCTCGCAGATTGCTCTTCGGCAGGTACCCGATTTCGATGCCTTGATCGGCACGAATATGGAACTCAAGATAATCAAGCTGAACAAGAGCCGACGAAATATCGTTGTCTCGCGCCGGGTTGTTCTTGAGGAAGAGCGCGACACAAAGCGATCGTCGCTGCTTCAGGAAATTGAAGTCGATCAGGTTCGTGAAGGCATTGTTAAAAACGTAACTGATTTTGGCGTTTTCATCGACCTTGATGGTGTGGACGGACTTCTCCATATAACCGATATGTCGTGGGGAAGGATCAAACACCCCAGCGAGATGGTCTCGCTTGGCGATAAAATCAGGGTGAAAATCCTCGATTTCGATGAGAAAACGTCGCGCATCTCTCTCGGCCTCAAGCAACTAACGCCCTATCCGTGGGAAAATATCGAAGAGAAATACCCGATCGGAAAAAAAGTGGCCGGTACAGTGGTATCTATTACCGATTACGGAGCCTTTGTCGAACTGGAGAAGGGGGTCGAAGGATTGATACATATCTCCGAGATGTCCTGGACACAACATATTAAACATCCGTCCAAGATTATGAGCGCCGGCGATAAGATTGAAGCCGTCGTTCTGTCAGTAGATCGCGAGAATGAAAAAATCTCGCTCGGCATCAAGCAGATGGAGCCCGATCCCTGGGAAATTATCGAGCAGAAATATCCGGTCGGCAAGGTTGTCTCCGGAAAAGTCCGGAATCTAACCGCCTTTGGTGCCTTTATTGAGCTTGAAGAAGGTATTGACGGCTTGATCCACATTTCGGATATGTCCTGGACGAAAAGAATCCAGCACCCGTCCGAATTGATGAGAAAAGGCGATAAGATAGATATCAAGATCCTCAGAATCGATCACGAAAATCGAAGAATCTCGCTGGGTTTAAAACAGCTCAGCGATGATCCCTGGCCGGAATTATCCAAAAAGTATGCTTTGCGGACCGATTGTCTGGGCACCATTACCCGTATTATGGATCGCGGTGTGACGGTTGAATTGGACGGTGACGTCGAGGGCTTCGTACCGACACATCAACTCGGGAAACCGGATCTTGAAAATCCAGCTGATGCCTTCTCCGAAGGCGACCAAATACCGCTGCAGGTAATTGAGTTCGATCGGCAGGGTCACAAGATTGTTCTCTCGGTCGGCGCATATTATAAAAAACGCGAGAAAACCGAATTGGAGCAATTCCTGGCCAAGTATCCGTCCCGAACCGTTTCGATGGAGGATGCCATCGGCAGCGAATCTTCAGAAGCGCTGCAGAATGGTCAGTCTCCGTCTGCGGAAACACCGGCCGAAAGCAAATCCGATGCAATGACGGACGAGGTCTCGACCGGGTCCGTAGAAACGACCGAATCGGAACCGGCTGAGACAGTATCCGGACCGCCGGCCGAGGAAGAGACCGGCGAGACGAAGGCTTCCGAGGATAAACAGGAAGATGAGGAAAAACGAGATTCGGAAAATCCTCCTCAAGTCTGACAGCTATGATATGAGCGGGTAAATATATTCCGTCTGTCAATAGCGATAATGAAACGGCGATTTATTCGCCGTTTCTTTTTTTTCGTATTATAATAATATTATGAAGAAGGTTGCCTTTGAAACGGTTGGGTGTCGTCTAAATCAATACGAGACGGAGAAGATTGCGACCGAATTATCGGATTATGGCTTTCAGCGCGTGGCTTTTGATCAATCGGCGGACTTATACATTATAAATACGTGCACCGTAACAGGTCGTGCCGATGCCACCTGTCGAAATATCATCTCGCGGGCGGCGCGCGTGGAAGGCAATCCGCCGGTGGTTGTAATAGGCTGCTATGTCGATTCCGACCCGGATACGCTCAGCATCCTGAATGGCGTCGACCTGATTATTGGTAATAACAACAAGTCAAAAGTCGCGTCCATATTGAAAGACCGTTTCCCGACACTTTTTGGAGACCGTGAGGTTATTCCCCCGATAAAGAAGATATCTGAGTTTTATCAGCATAATCGAGCCTGGATAAAAATCGGTGACGGCTGCAATCAGCGCTGTGCCTACTGTGTCATTCCGCTGGTTCGAGGAGAATTAACCAACCGACCGGATGATGAAATAATAGACGAGATTAATACTCTTTCGGAGGCGGGATATCACGAAGTGGTTCTGACCGGTATTCACATCGGTCAATATAAATACGAAAATATCGATTCACCGGCGGAACTGGTTAGGAATCTGTTGAAAAAAACATCAATATCTCGTCTGCGGTTGTCGTCAATCGAGCCACAGGAAGTCGATACCGACCTGATTGAGGTAATGGCAGAAGGCGGAAAGCGCATTTGCCGGCATTTACATATTCCGCTGCAGTCCGGCTCGGATCGGATACTAAAGATGATGCGGCGGCCATATAATGCGGATAGGTACCTGGAGATTATCGGGGGCGTAAAAGAAGGTATCGATAATGTCGTAATCGGTGCGGATATAATCGTCGGTTTTCCCGGTGAAACCGGCGAAGATTTCCAGCAATCGGTTAAGATAGCTAATTCGGGGCTCCTCGATTATCTTCATGTTTTTTCCTATTCGGATCGGCCGGGGACGGCCTCGATAAATATGCCGGACAAAATTAATCCTGAAGTCATCAAAAACAGGAATTCCATCCTGCGCGACATCTCTAATAAAATTTATGCTCGCGCACTGGCGCGTGAAATTGGAAATGAAGCATATATAATATCCGAACATCGGGCCAAACGTGAAGACCATTACTGGGGAGTTTCGGACAACTATCTTAAGGCGGCGATTCCCAAAAATCTTGGTGGCGGGCGCGAAATCCTGAAAATGAAAATCACCGGTTGCACCAATAAACACCTGATCGGTGAATATATTACCAGATAACGGCTGCTATATTCAACCATCCGCCGACGAACAAAATACCTTCCTGACACGGAAAACTTTTCTCAAACTATCTCATTTAAACTTCAGCAATCAATCAGGCGACCCGTGTAAGCCGTTGTTGTCTTTTGAATAACGGCGACATCACCACTTTCGGCACAACCGTTGCTAATCTGAAAGTCGGAAAAATATAACCGTACTTTATTTGTTTTATGGTAGACGATAAAAATAAGAAGAGTTCGAAGGAAAAGGTCGTCGGTCTTGACGACGAAAAACCGCAGAAAAATTCGGTTTTCGATAAACTGAAAAAATATCTGTTACCGGCGGCAATCGGTATCGGTTCGATGCTGGTCGTGCTCATTGTATATGTTTTTATCTTCAGTAAGCCTCCGAGCCCCGAAGAAGATAGCCACACGGGTGCGGCGGAAACATCGCAGCATGAGGCCGGCAATGTGAAGTCGGTCAATTCGGGCGAACCGGCCCGGCATAAAATCATTAATCCGATCGAATCTGGTCAAAAAAGCAAAGTGGAGATGCATGCCGAAAAGACCGGACGAGAAGTGATAAAAAAGGGCAATATAATAGATACAATCAACCTCCCCGGAGAAGATTATCAGGAAATCGAAATCGATACGGCCGCAATAATGAAGGATCTTGATTTTCTTTTTGCGACCCCCGGACAGGAAAAAATGGTCAAGGGTATGACCCCTCAGGATTCAGTCGATACTCTCAATTGGCTCGAGAAAAAAATGGCCGAACTGGATACCAAGATTGCGAAGTTTGAAAAAAAGAAACAGGAACTCGAGGCACTTGAGGAAAGGATCAAGGAGGGTCTTTCAAAAGTCGACCAGGCCGAGTCGGCGCGGATAACCAATCTGGCACGGCTGTACGACGGTATGAAACCGGAAGAGGTCGGTAAGCTGTTTGCCAATCTCAGCGACGATATCGTTCTTTCGATTTTACCGCAAATGAAACCGGCCAACGCCTCTAAAATATTGGCGCTTCTGCCGCCCAAGCGGGCGGCCAGGATTTCGACCAGCATGATAACGGTTCTGGAGGATAAGTGAACCTATTTCTGCAAATACTGGATATTAATCCGGAAATAAAAGGCCCGGAGGCTCCGAAAACCGGAAATATTATGCCCGGACTTTTTGGCCCGGAAAATGCCATTGATGAAAATGCTGATTTCGAAAATTTATTGGCCGGCATTGAGTTACCGAATGAAAATCCGGATAAGATTTTTCCACTTACTCAAAATATCGGCAACAATTCAAATAATAATCCGATTCCGGATGATAAAATTTCAGCCGACTTGCTAAACGGTTTGGAGATTAACGGGATATTTCCCCATAACGGCGATCACCAAAAGACTGAAGCTAAAATTTCAACAAATAATGATATAAAAGACCTTCTCCAAAATACTGATTTGATCAGGTTTTTAGGAGATATGCCGTTTCAACAAACCGAATCGCCGCCGACTAAATCAACTAAGGCCATTTCTCTCCAGCACCCGCAACCGAATCCGGAAATCGGGATGCAAAAACCGCAATCCGAAGAGCAATCGGCGGGTCTTGGCACGATTCCGAAAAATCTGTCGGAATTAGAAAATTTAAGGATAAATCATAATCTGATTCCCGCCGGAAAAAATGATTTGACGGCTTATTTGGTGGCATCGGGCGATAGGATGCAAGTTGAAGCACCGAGAACAGAAACATCTGACATTCTGTTTAAAACCAATATTCAGAACGAGGCAATAGTCAACCAAACGACCGGTAACGATATTCTTAATCAAAAGTTGCATCTGCTGAACCTGCGGCAGGTTGATCTTACAGATAATAACATCAAATCGTCAACCGATTCAGATACCGGCCATAATTTGCCTGCGGAAAAAATCTCGACAAAAACCAATATCGAATTACCGAACTTACTTCGAGTAATTCCGGTTGATAATCCGATGAAAGACTGCGCGGAAGCGAAAATAACGCCGCAAGCACAGACACCGATCATATATAACGATGAATTGTCCTCAACCGCCGTTAGCGGTCGACCTGTTGGGACGGATGCCAATACAACCGGAAATGATAATTTAAATAATTTGCCGATGAACAATCCCGACCCCGGCAAGGGGAACGGTGATACATCGACCAAGTTGCATGCCGCTCATTTTGCAAAAACATTTGACACCGAAATGGTCTCATCTCCCCACAACAACATCGCCAGGGCTAATAGTTCCCCCGTCAAATCGGGTGAGACAAATATCAGGTTTATTGTCCCGAACAAACCGCTTGATAACGGCGGATCGGTCAACCGGACAATTACCATTAAAATGGAGCCGGAGCATCTGGGGACAATACGCCTGACATTATCGTCGATAAACCATGGCTTAACCGGGCGTATGGTTGTCGATAATTCAGTTACCCACGCACTTGTCGAATCAAACATCGACCACTTGTTTTCCGAATTATCGGACAAGGGTATCAAGCTTGATGCCTTCAGCATATCGATTGGCGCCGATTCGGAGTATGACAAACCGACACAGGATAGGAAACCGTTCCGGATGAACAACCGCGGCGGCATAAATAAAAATATCAATCGATTGGAGGCATTAAATCCGGCAATAGCCGAGACGGCTTCCAGTCGCATGTATGTAAACTCAAATGGAGTTAACTGGCTGGCTTAGGAGGATAATATGGGAATAATTTCACCATTGGGGGTCGATTCGCGAGGCAATCCGCTCACGACCGGCCATCTTAAGGAGTTGGGTAAGGATGATTTTCTGCAGCTTCTAGTAACGAAACTGAAAAATCAGGATCCTCTGAATCCTATGGAAGATGAGGCCTTTATTGCCGACCTGGCGCAGTTTTCATCGCTGGAGCAGCTACAGAATTTGAACGATTCCTTAAGCAATTCACTTGATTACGATTACCTTCAGATGCAGACAATCAATAACACGATGGCAACGTCGCTTATCGGCCGGGATATCACGGCTTCTTACAGTGATATATACCTCAATAGTACCAACCAGCCGGAAATCGGATACACTCTTGACGATTACGCCGCGAATGTTCGGGTTTCGATTGCAGACGCCGACGGCAGTGTCGTTGCGATGCGGACCGTGGAAGATGTCGCCGCGGGAAATAATTCATACGTCTGGGACGGCAAGGATAATTACGGTGAGCGTCTCCCGGAAGGGTACTATACAGTCAAAATCGACGCGATCGGCGCCGACGGTGAGAGTTTTACACCCTCGATTTTCGTTCAGGGGCGAGTCACCGGCGTTGTTTATCATGATGGAGCCGCGTACCTGCAGGTAAACGGAATGGAAATCCCGCTGTCGGGTATCAGCGAAATCAGCGAAGCACAGGAATCATGAGAATAACAGGAAGGGCAACATTATGAAGGTGAGTGATTTTAATCGTGAAGTGAATCTCCTGGAGATTGTCAATCGGGCAAACACTACACCCCAATCTACTGACAAAACGAAAACGAAGAAGTTCAGGGAGACTTTTTCGGCGGAACTGGCCAAAACCAGAGAAATCAATTTTTCAAAACATGCCCGTGAGCGACTTTTTTCGCGCGGTGTCGAACTTACCAATGAAAAATTGACGCAATTGGCCGACGCCTTTGACAAGGCCGCCGACAAAGGCTCCAAAAATACATTAATCCTTGATAAGGACGCCGCCTATGTTGCGTCGATTCCCAGCCGTACGATTATAACCGCATTCAGCCGGAATAACCTGCGTGAGGGAGTATTTACATCGATCGATTCGGCGGTCATACTGCAGGAAAAATGAAAAGAAATGAAATAACAATTAACCCGGGCCGGACCCCGTTCTCAGACGGGGAGGCCTTGCCATTTGGTGAGGAGGAAGTTCTACTATGATGGCATCATTGTTTTCAGGGGTCTCAGGTTTAAGAAATAACCTGACAAAAATGAACGTGATTGGCAACAACATCGCCAATGTCAACACGATCGGTTTCAAAGGGGGACGGGTCACGTTCCGAGAAGCGTTGGTGCAAACGTACAAATCTGCGGGTCGACCTTCATCCCTATCCGGCGGAACCAATCCGGTTCAGCTTGGTCTGGGCATGCAGGTCTCGACCATCGATAATATTTTCCAGCAAGGTGGATTGGAAACAACCGGACAGATTACCGACCTGGCTATCCAAGGTTCGGGATTTTTTGTTCTTTCGGACGGCGGAGGTGTTTACTACACCCGGGCAGGGGCCTTTGGCTTTGACGCCAACAGTACTCTTGTCGATCCGTCGACCGGATTATTCATCCAGGGTAGAATGGCCGATGCCACCGGAGCCATTCCTTCCAATGCGGTGATCGGCAATATCGTAATGCCCTTCGGTCAACAGGACCCGGCGATCGCCACAACCTCTATTACTATCGGCAATAATCTTAACGCGACAGCCACCGACTCGCTGGCAACACTTCAGAGTGCCGGGACCAGCGGTATCAGTTATGTTTCCGGGTATGCCGAGGACGGCGCCGGAGGCGTTCATCGTCTCGTTATAACCGGCGATCAGGCGACGCAGTCGGCACAGACATTCAGCAACGCCGCCACCGATGCATTAGGTGTCCCGATCGGAAATCTAACTGAAAATATGACGCTGACCAGTTTAAATGTAACCACTTTTGATGATTTTGAACTGTCAATAGATAACGGCGCGAACGTGGTCAAGGTGACCGGTTTGACCGGCAATTCCACCATTGGCGATCTTGTCAGTGCGATCAATCAGGTTACCGGCGTTACGGCCGAGCTGGTAGGCGGCGAAATAAAGCTGACTCGTGACCGAGCCGGCGCCGGGGCCAATAATAATGTGGAATTGTCAACGTCAATCCTGAATGTCCCCGGTCCACCCAACCCCACGACCGGTAATATTTCGGGCGTTATTTTCGGAGTTCCGAATGGCACTCAGTTCACTGTCAACAGCGGTGTCGACCATACTTTTGTCTGCCGCGACTATTTTACACCGTCAGCTCAGGGCGCATCGGAATTACCGGGCCAATTACTGGATATTGTCGTTGACGATACAACCGGTCTGGCAACAGGCATCTCCGACCTGGGAACCGGCGGTGTAACGATCGATACCCTGAATGGATTAAGCAGCGGCCCGACCGGGACGGCGACGGCAATAATTAACACAGCCAATACAACTCATTCAGCGTCAGTCACGGTTTATGACTCTCTAGGCGCAAAACATGCACTGAGCATCGAATTCCTGAAATCGCCCACCCCGAATACATGGACCTGGACAGGATCGTTCAATGGCAATGAAAGCATTCTGACCGGCGGCAGTGGCCAGGTTGTCTTCAACAGCGACGGCTCGCTTTTTGCATTCACATATTACGGCGGCGCCTCGTCACTAACCTTTAATCCGAATAACGGCGCCAGTAATGTGAGCGTTGCGATTGATGCCGGTACCATCGGGCAATATGACGGTTTGACCGGTTTTGCGTCACCGCATTCGGCAACCGTTTTAGGTCAGGATGGCCATACGGTCGGAATCCTGGATAAGCTGTCAATTGACAAATCCGGAAATTTGATCGGTAATTTTTCCAATGGTATCAGCCGCGTTCTGGCCCAGATTGTTTTGGCTGATTTTAATAATCAGGCCGGATTAATTAAGGCCGGTCGTTCACTTTACCAGGCTTCAGCCAACTCCGGCGAGGCTATTACCGGTGTGGCCGGGGAAACGATTTCAGCAGAAATTTCCTCCGGCGCGCTGGAGGCATCTTCGGTTGATATCGCTTCGGAATTCACCGGGATGATTACGGCCCAGAGGGGATTCCAGGCCAATGCCAGAATTATTACGACATCCGATAATATGCTCGATGAATTGGTAAATCTTAAGAGATAACAGGTAAGGCCCGATGATACGAGTAACGAGACTCAATGACGAAGAAATTTTAATCAATGATGATTTAATTGAATTCGTCGAAACGATCCCGGAAACCATGATCAGTCTGACCGACGGCAAAAAAATCATGGTCAAGGAGAGTCCGGATGAAATCATAGAAAGAGTGGCTGCATTTCGGAGGATGGCATTCAGTCCACGAATGCCATCCGAACCGACACAGCCGCCGAAATGAAAGGAGTTGAAAGATGCCGCTTGATGATAAGCTGGATAATGACGCTACCGCCGTCGCCGGGACCGGAGCTGATGGCAAGAAATCCAAAGGTAAAAAAGGATTGCCGGCCTTCGTAATTTACATCGCGGTTGCCCTGGTTATGGCCGGAGCCGGATATTTCGTCGGTGGCATTCTGACCGGATCTTCCGATGCCGAACCTCAGAACGCCGGGAAAAGGGAAGCCAAAAATGATAAAGAAGGCAGACATGCCGATATCGGATCCAGCGAGGTTTACCTGATGGATGATATTATTGTTAATCCATCGGGAACCGGCGGGACCAGATTTCTTTCGGTTTCAATCGGGATCGAGGTTTCATCCAAGGCGACTATAAGTTTGATAGAAAAACGGGAACCGGTGATAAAAGACGCACTGATTACTATCCTCGGTTCAAAAACGATTGAACAGTTGTCCGATACCAAAGAAAAAGAGATAACCAGATACCAGATAAAAAAGCGTCTGGAACAATTGCTGAAAGTCAATGATATCATGGCGGTTTATTTTACTGATTTTATTCTTCAGTAAACGGACCGGGAGTCAAGAAGTGGCCAAGATTCTTTCACAGGACGAGATTGATGCTCTGCTGACGACCGTGTCGGGGGGACAAAGCGAAGAGGAAATATCTTCGAGTATCTCCCAGACCCAGGAGCGGTCGGTCGTCACATATGATTTTAAGCACCCCAACCGGGTTTCGAAAGACCAGGTTCGGACGCTGGAAAATATGCACGACAATTTCTCCGGTCATATCAGTTCGACCCTGTCAGCGATGCTGCGGACGATGGTTGATGTTGACCTTGTCTCGGTCGATCAGATTAACTACTCCGAATATATCATGTCTCTGGTGTCACCCTCGTGTACTTATACTTTCGCTTCTCCCCCGCTGGACGGGTTATGTATCGTGGATTTTAATCCGACGCTGACTTTTGCGTTTATCGATCGGGTTTTCGGCGGCGGCGAGAAAGTTCTCGAAATCGAACGCGAGTTGACCGGAATTGAAAAGGCGGTAATGGCCAGGATTGCCCGCAAGATATTCACCGATCTGGAAAAATCATGGTCAAACATGGTTCCCATAAAAATCGAGGAGAAATCGTTCGAAACTAACCCGCAATTTATTCAGATTATCCCGTCCGGCGAGACGGTGATCGTGGTTTCATTACAGATGAAAATCTTCAAAACAACCGGTTTATTGACAATTTGTTATCCTTATGTATCGCTGGAACCGGTTCTGGTGAAGCTCTCGGCGCAAAACTGGATCGATGCGACCAAGAAAAAAGATGTTGACGGCAGTCTCGAATCGAACAAGAAAAATCTACAAAAGGTAGGTGTTGATGTCGAGTTGATACTTGCCACGGCACGGCTGAAAATGAAAGATTTTTTAAATTTAAAATTGGGCGACGTTATCGCCACCGATACCGCAATAACATCGGAGGCGGAACTCCTGGTGGCCGGGAAAAGAAAATTCGTATGTCGCCCCGGTCTATTCGGCAAGAGACGCGCCGGCCAAATTATAGATATCCATCCCATTATGAAAGAGGAGTTATAGGATATGCCAGACATGGATGAAAATAATGAGATTGAGCAGCAGGTGAGTGATGGTGATTCATCAGAATCACCCAAAAATAAAAGCGCCCCTGCAGAAGGACAGGAGCCGGAATCCACTCCCGAAGAGCAGGAAAAAATGGGGATGGCCGAGGAGGCTTCCGGCAAAAATTCCGCGGCAGAGACTCCGGATAGTCCGGATGTAATTCCTGACAACTCTTCCGAAGCAGCTGAGGGCAGCGAGATTGCTGGTGATGACATGCCGCCACCTGACAGTGGCGAATCTGATAATCTTCTTGATCAGAGTGATATTGATAAAGTCCTCAAGGAAAACGGGGCTGACGAGGACAATTCCGATATTCCATTCGATGTCCCGGCCGATAATATCGGCGGTTTATCCGAGCCGGAAGTTAAGCAGGCCGATTTCCAGCAATTGTCTGCCGGAAGTCCGGAAGGTGAACCTAAAAACATTGAATTGTTGATGGATGTCGAATTGCCAATCTCGATTGAACTGGGCAAAACGACGATGAATATTGCCGATATCCTCGGGTTGGCGCCCGGATCAATAGTCGAGTTGGATAAGCTGGTGGGTGAACCGGTTGATCTTCTGGTTAATCAAAGATGTGTAGCCAAAGGTGAGGTTGTTGTTGTGGAAGAAAACTTCGGACTCCGTATAACCCAGCTGGTTTCTCCTGAAGAGCGCTTAAGGAATCTCCAATGAGCATAAGAAGCAAAAAAATTCTCCTGCTTCTATTGATTATTATAGTTGTCTCGACCGGTTTTATAATTGCCAAATTCGGCGCGGTATCAGCCGGGAAGAACAGTACAAACGAAATTGCCCAGGCATTCAATACACAGCCGAATAATGAAACTGAGGACAATCCGATAACGACTCCGGGTGGCGGCTCGATGATAATACCGGTTATCAAGTTGATTGGTGCTTTACTGCTGGTTGTCGCCGGCATCTACGCTTTTATTTATTTGTTGAGAAGGATGATGGGCGGGAAATTTTCCGCCAACAGAAGGGATAATTTGATTGAAGTCCTGGAAACTTCTTACATCGCCCAGAAAAAGTCGATTTCACTGGTGCGCTTTGCCGATCGCGCCGTGCTGATTGGCGTCGGCGATGCCGGTATTAATGTGCTGGCGGAATTAAATCCGGATGAAACGGCAAAGATTATGGCCAACCAAACATTGGAAAAACCGATATCGGGATTTAAAGGCGTCCTGAAAGATGCGCGCAAAAGTCTAACGTCACTTAACATGAGGAAAATCAAAGCGCTACGAATTACCAGGGATACGAAAAGCCCGCAGACGGCTTAAAAAACTAATAGCAGGCATGGATGCCCGCGCATAGGATGAACAATTTCATAGGATGGAAATGAAAAAGAAACTGTCTATAATTTTGCTGGCCCTGCTGATAACCGCACTAATTGCACCATGCGGTCATGCCCAGTCAATTCCGAAAGTATCGCTGGATATCGGCGGGTCGGATAAGCCCGGTGATCTTTCCGCGACATTACAGATTGTCCTGCTCCTCACGGTACTGACTCTGGCTCCGTCGATTATTCTGATGATAACGTCATTTATCCGACTGATTGTCGTGCTCGGTTTTCTTCGTCAGGCCATCGGGACCCAGCAGCTCCCACCTAACCAGCTTCTGATATCGCTGGCATTGATATTGACTTTCTTCATCATCAGCCCGATCGCCAACCGGGCTTATAATGACGGTTTGAAACCTTATCTCGATGAAAAAATTACTAAGGAAGAGGCCTTCAAGGCCGGTATCAAACCGTTCCGGGAATTTATGCTGGCCCAGACGCGAGAAAAAGACCTGGCTCTCTTCGTCCAAATGTCAGGGATGGAGCAGCCGGAATCGCCTGATGATATCCCTCTCCATATATTGATACCCGGATTCGTAATTTCCGAACTTCGGACCGGATTTCAGATCGCCTTTTTGATATTCGTTCCGTTCCTGATTATAGATATGGTTGTCGCCTCGGTTTTGATGTCGATGGGAATGATGATGCTGCCGCCCATTATTGTTGCTTTACCTTTTAAAATATTGCTGTTTGTTCTTGTTGACGGCTGGTATCTGCTGGTTAAATCACTCGTTGGTTCATTTTATTAGACAGGTGTAAATTATGACTCCCGAAATGGTTACAACAATCGGCCGCGAAGCTATCCTGACCATGCTTTTAGTCGCATCGCCGATTTTGATATCAGGATTGTTGATTGGTCTGTCAATATCCATTCTGCAGGCCATCACCCAGGTTCACGAAATGACACTGACTTTTATCCCGAAAATTGTGATTGTCGCTTTATCGCTCCTCGTGTTTCTGCCCTGGATTATA
The DNA here is from genome assembly GCA_964467955.1 of uncultured Ignavibacteriaceae bacterium. Classification (GTDB taxonomy): domain Bacteria; phylum Zixibacteria; class MSB-5A5; order GN15; family PGXB01; genus CAYXTW01. Next base: position 15,088 of record CAYXTW010000037.1, read on the forward strand.
AACACGATTGTCGATTTCACGATTAGGCTGTTCGGGGTGATACCATCGCTATGAAAATTTGCCCCGAAAAAAATTCCCGTAGATCAGGCAATATCTTCCCTTCATTTGCCATAACATCAAAATCGACTTCCGACGCGAACGCGTAACTCTTTAAAATACAAGCAAATACAAATTCCCAGCAAACCTGCCAGGGTTGGCATAAAGCTTGATTAAAGTATTGACGAGTGACCCGTATTGCAGGTAATGGAGAATGTTTGAGTTTTTAACATACGGAACCGAAAAACTTCAAATCTTTCTTTTAATATCGCTTCGAGCAGCCGGCATGTTTATCGCCTCGCCGGTAATCGGCCATAAATCGATTCCAACAATGGTGAAGGTCGGTCTCGCGATAACTCTGGCCGTCGTTCTGATTCCTATCGTATCGGAAATGCCGCTTCCCGAGATAGATTCAGTCTGGATGTTAGGCGGAATCGCGATTAAAGAAATTCTGGTCGGATTCATAATCGGTCTTTTCTTTGCGATTCTATTCGATGCTGTCAGGATGAGCGGTAATATTATCGGTTATCAAATCGGGCTTTTGGTTGCTCAGGTCCTGGATCCGGAAGCAAATTCCAACGTTTCCATGGTTGGTGAATTTCTATATACGCTGGCACTGTTGATATTCCTGGCAATAGATGGTCATCATGCTATCCTCTCCGCCTTTGCCGACAGTTACAAAATGATTCCGATCGGGATATTCAACTTCTCCGGCTCGGCCGGTGAAATGTTGATAAAATTCACCGCCTATTCATTTACGATTGCCATTAAGCTAGCCGCGCCGGTAATGATAACTTTGTTTCTTGTGACGGTTTCGCTGGGCGTTATCGCCCGGACCGTTCCGCAAATGAATATTTTTATTGTCGGCTTGCCGCTCAAAATCGGCATCGGCTTTCTGGTTATGGCGGCGGCACTTCCGGTTTTCAGGTTTATGATTGAAAAGATGACGTACTTTTTCGACAGTCAAATGGCCGGAATATTGCACAGTATCGGAACATAACAGGACAAAATAATGGCTGAAGAAAGTTTCCAGGAACGAACCGAAAAGGCGACCCCACGTCGACGTCAAAAGGCACGCGAGGAAGGTCGCGTTGCAAGGTCTCAGGAATTGAACTCGGCCGTTTTATTGTGCCTGGGAATAACCGCTATATATTTTCTCGGTCCCGCACTTGTGATGCAGCTGAAACAGTTTATGACTTATCTTTTCAGCGAGGCGCCCGGAATGATCGTCACTTCAGATACGGCGGTGTCTTTTATTATTTCGACCGTAACGACATTTTTTATCCTTCTGGGGCCGATTTTTATAATCCTTATGGTAATCGCGTACGGCATCAATGTTCTGCAGGTCGGTATTCTTTTTACAGGCAAACCGCTCGAACCGAAATTAGACAAGCTTAACATTGTCAACGGCATCAAAAGGCTATTTTCGGTCAGGTCGATGGTCGAATTAACCCGCGACGTTATCAAAGTGATCCTGATTGGAGTCGTCGGATATATATCCATCAAATCGCAACTTAATTCATTCTACCTGCTATCCGACCAGCCGATTGGTTTATTTGCCGGCGTCATGGGAAAACGGGCATTGATGGTGGCATTGCAGATCGGGGCAGTGATGTTGATTCTGGCGCTGCTTGATTATGCCTATCAAAAGTACGATTTCGAAAAAAATATCAGGATGTCCAAGCAGGAAATCAGAGAGGAAATGAAAGATTATGAAGGTTCACCGCATACCAAAGCCCGGATTCGCCGCATACAGCGGGAGATGTCCAACAGGCGAATGATGAGAGAAATTCCCAAAGCGGACGTGGTTATAACGAACCCGACGCATCTGGCGGTGGCTCTTAAATATAACCAGGATGAAATGGAAGCACCGATGGTAGTCGCCAAGGGCGAGAGATTGCTCGCTGAGAAGATAAAGGAGATCGCAACTGAAGCTGATGTGCCTATCCTCGAGAATAAACCGCTGGCCCGCGCTTTGTTTAATATGTGTGAAATCGGTTCGTACGTGCCGGCTCAACTGTACCGGGCCGTCGCCGAGGTTCTGGCGTACGTCTATCGTTTGAAAGGTGAGAAAGTCCACTGATGGATTTGGAAAACAATTCAATATTATCTAACATCGTCAAGCGCGCCGATATTCTGCTGGCGGTTGCAGTCGTCGCCATCGTCGGCGTCCTGGTGATTCCGATCCCGCCGGGACTGTTGGATTTTGCACTGGCCTTTAATATCACCTTCTCGCTGGTAATATTGCTTTCAACCTTATATATCAAACGGCCGCTGGATCTTTCGGTTTTCCCGGGGATGCTTTTAATCGTAACCCTTCTGCGCCTGGCTCTGAATGTCGCATCAACCCGGCTGATTCTTGGAACCGGATATGCCGGTGAAGTAATTAATTCTTTCGGCACATTTGTCGTCAAGGGCAACTACGTGGTCGGTTTTATCGTCTTTGTTATTCTGGTCGTCATTCAATTTGTAGTAATTACCAAAGGCGCGGGCAGAATTTCTGAAGTGGCCGCCCGGTTTACTCTGGACGCCATGCCGGGCAAGCAGATGGCCATCGATGCCGACCTCAACGCCGGTCTGGTCGATGATGAAGAGGCTAAATCGCGTCGTCAGGATATTGCCCGTGAAGCCGACTTTTACGGGGCAATGGACGGTGCCTCGAAATTTGTCCGCGGCGATGCTATCGCCGGGATTTTAATTACGCTTATTAATATCATCGGCGGTTTTGTCATCGGCATCCTCATGCAGGGCAAAACGGTGACCGAATCGCTGCGGACCTATACCCTGCTTTCGGTCGGCGACGGCCTGGTGACTCAAATTCCGGCGCTTATCGTATCGACCGCGGCCGGTATTATCGTAACGCGCGCGGCCTCGACCGACAATATGGGCACTGATTTAACGAAACAACTGGTCCGTCAGCCGCGAGCAATCATGATCGCCGCGGGGATTCTCATATTGTTCGGCGTTGTTCCCGGCATGCCGACATTGCCTTTCATAATGCTGGGTATGATTGTGGGGACGGTCGGCTATCTGACCAATGAGAGTATTAAGAAAAAAAATCAAGTGCAACAACGCAAAAAGGCCCTGGAGGACCAGGCCTTGCCGCCCGAGCGTACCGAAGATTTGCTTAAAGTCGATAATCTTGAAGTCGAAATCGGCTACGGTTTGATTCCGCTGGTCGATACCAATCAGGGTGGCGATTTGCTTGACCGTGTATCGGCCATACGCCGCCAGTTGGCGATTGAGCTGGGAATCATTGTTCCTCCGATCAGAATCCGCGACAACGTTCAGCTTAATCCCAATCAATATCGATTTAAAATTAAAAGTATTGAGGTGGCTTCGTACGAATTGATGCTGGATCATATACTGGCCATCAATCCCGGATACGTTAAGGACGAAATAGAAGGTTTCGCGGTCAAAGAACCAGCCTTCGGTCTTTCGGCTATATGGATTTTCCCCAGCCTGAAGGAAATGGCCGAGCAAAAGGGATATACAATCGTGGAGCCGGGGGCGGTCCTGACGACTCATTTGACGGAAATAATCCGAGGCAACGCCGCGGTGCTGGTCACGCGTCAGGATGTCAGACATTTGCTGGACACTCTCAAGGAAGATTATCCATCGCTGGTTGAGGGCGTCGTTCCGGAAGTCGTTCCGCTGGCCATAATACAGAAAGTCATTCAGGGCCTGCTGACGGAAAAAGTCCCGGTGCGTGATCTGGCAACTATTATGGAGACCGTGACCGATTATTATCCAGCCACAAAGGAAGCTGATGTCCTGACCGAATATGTACGGATGTCCCTCAAGTGGCAGATTACGGATATTTACAAAGAGGGCGACAGCAAAATACATGTCTTTACGATAGATCCGTCGGTGGAACAGATGCTGACCGATGCCGTGCAAAGCACAAAACAGGGTCTGATGCTGGTGGTCCCTCCGTCCGATTCGGAGCGACTGCTCAAAGCAATCGGGGAACAAATCGAAAATGCGCAGGCGGCGGGACATAATCCGATATGCCTTTGTTCGCCTAACATCCGTCTGGCCCTGAAACGAATGACCGAAACGGCCTACCCGGCGCTTACGGTCCTATCATACAACGAAATATCCAACAATGTCGAGGTCAACTCGACCGGGATGGTGAGGCTCGAAAATGATAATTAAATCTTATACGGCACCTACGGTGGCTGCAGCCCTAAAGAAAATCAGGGAGGAAATGGGAGGTGACGCCGTTGTCCTGAACACCAGGGTCAGTGCTGAAGGTGAGACCAAATTACCCGAAGAACGCGTGGAAGTTACAGCCTGTATCGATGATAAGATTGCCGATTTCCGAAAACTTGAGTGCAATTTCAGTGTCGATAAAATCTCTTCCGTTGAATCGAAGGTTGATTCAACAGAGGGTACGACTGATATGGAAAGAGTCAATATCGAAAGCGATTCGGCATTAAATCGAATCGATAAAACACTAAATCATATTCTCAATGTGCACCGTTATTCCGATATTTCCGGGAAAATCGATGAAAGCGCGAAGCCCATTCTCTTAAATCTGCTTGATGCCGATCTTCCCGAAGAAATCGCCGTGCGTATCTGTCGGAATATCACGGGTACCGACAGTATTGCCGAAAATGTCGAGCAAATCGCTTATGACAGATTAAGAGGTGAATTAAAACCGCTATGCACGCGATCAATAAAACTTCAGCCCGGCATGAAAATAGCCTTTGCCGGTCCCAGCGGAAGCGGTAAGTCATCGGTGATGGCCAGGTTTACGGCTCAAATCACGACGCAATCAGGATTGAAGGTCAGATTGACATCTCTTGAAAACATAAACAGCGCCAAAAATGACAATAATGAAATTGAAATCTTCGCCTCCCCCCTGTCGAACGAAATAAAGTCACACATTAATACCGATGACGGCTCTATTCTGCTGATAGATACGCCGCCGATCATGCCCGGTGAACCGAATTCCGATTTAATAAACAAATTGAGTTCGATCCGACCCAACATGCTGTTTTTAGTTTTTTCCGTCTGCGGTCGAACCTGCGACCTGATTGACGCCGTTAACACGTACGACAGTTTTACACCCACCTACCTTATCGCCACCCATCTAGATGAAACCGGCCGCTGGGGCGGGATAATGGCTATGGCCGAATATCTGAACCGGCCGATAGCCTTTGTTACCAACACGCCGGGAAAAATCGGACGATTATTCACAGCCGACCCGGAAGTAATAGCGAGGCGTCTCTTGAAAATCGGGGGGAGTAAATAAGATGGAAAAGCGAATCAACATATCGGAAAAACCTCTGATTATATCGATCCTTTCCGGTAAAGGTGGGGTTGGCAAATCGGTTATTACATATAACCTTGCCACGGCAGCCGCCGGGCAGGGACAACGCTGTTTGATTATCGATTGCGACTGGTATTTCGGAAATATTCATATTCTGGCCAATGTTCTGCCAAAATTGAACCTGGCCGATATCGTCTATAATGAGAGCCAATTACCCGAAGCTTTGGTATCGCTTGACGATCGATTGCATCTTCTCCCCTCCCCGGCATCCCCGATTTCTGACAAAGAACCGAACCGCTCTGATATTGAAAAATTCCTCAGAAAAGGCAAAACCCTCTTTGCAGCTTACGATCTCATTCTACTCGACACTCCTTGCTCCCTGCTGGGCCTCATCGATTTATGCGCTGATATTTCCGATTTGAATCTGATAATCGTCAATCCTGAATTGACTTCGATTGCCGATGGCTACGGTTTATTCAAGTATTTGACAGTCTCAGGATATAAAAATCCAGTTTATCTTCTTGCAAATCAAGTAAAAGACGGCACCGAATATGAATACATATACCGGAAGTTTTCGGCCTTGTCCGAGCGCTTCCTGCAAAAGCGGCCGCTCGATGGTGGCTATGTTATTGATGACGAACGCGTTATCGAATCGGTCGAAAGACAGAAGTCATTATTTGAAACTGCGGCCGATTCGGAGGTAACTGAGCAATTTTTGAAACTGTGCAAGCTTTTAACAGAAAACAACTTAGAGAATGATTTGTCCTCACAAATCGAAGCAGAAAGAAGTATAAACTCTTAAACGGCAAAAGCCGATATAAGGAAATAGCATCCATATGGTTAGCACACGGAGAGTAAGCACAAAACAGGTTGGCAAAAAGAAAACGACCTGGAAGCGAGTTCAGGTCAGCCCTGGTAATGGTAATTCCAGAGCGGCCAGAAAGAGACTTGATTTGTCAATCGACTGGCATCGCTATCAATTGCGAGGCGACCCGGAGGCTCGCGCCAAACTGCTAAGACAATATCTTCCTTTGGTGCGGAATGTCGCCGGCAGGATGGCCATCGGTTTTCCAAGGTCGGTTGAGCTGTCAGATTTGATTAATACCGGTGTCATTGGTCTGGTCGAAGCTTTTCGGAATTTCGATCCCGGGCGGGGTGTGAAATTCGAGACTTATGCCGTGCCGCGTATCCGGGGTGCCATCCTCGATGAGCTGCGCGCGCTTGACTGGGTGCCCCGATCGACGCGGGCGAAATCGCGCGAAATCGAACGGGCCGTGACCGCCTTCGAAAGTGAATCCGGTCGCCGTCCGACAGAGGTCGAATTGGCTCGCAAAATAGGCTGTACTATCGAGGAATTAAACGCCGCCAAAGGCGACGTTTGCGGATCGACTTTGTTGTCGCTCGATGAAACGATTTATAAGGAGGAAGACAACCACCAGGTCCCGCGAATTGAAACGGTCAGCGACGATGGCCGTCTGTCGGCTTTGGGCGATCTTGAAAAAGGCGAATTGAGAGCTTTCCTGGTCACCGCCATCGATCGGTTAACCGAGCAGGAAAAACTGGTTATCGCTCTTTACTATTTCGAAGAATTAACGCTTAAAGAAATCGGCGAAGTGATGTCAATTTCGGAATCCAGGGTTTCACAGATTCATACCAAGGCGGTCCTGAAATTGCGCGGTATGATAAAAGAGCGCTATATCCTGTGTGAACAAGGAGGAGTCGGTTAGTGGTACGCCCGTTGGAAATCGCAGATACATTATCAAAAACGGAACTAGTTGGAAAAATGTATCAAATCCAGAAGGCCGGTTCCGAGATGGAACAGCGCCAGGCGCAGTCGATTCTGAAAGAAAAAACCACCGGGGACGCCGAAAAAACGAAGGAAGCTGAAAAAAGCGATTTGCTTGTTATCGGTAAGGATAAGCCCAACGAAGAGGGCAAGAAAAAATATAAAAAAAGCGAAAAGGAACCGGATGATGATGATCAGGATGTCACCGACGAAAATCCACCGGAGCATCTCGATCTGAAAGTCTGATAAGGAGACAATATGGAAATAGGAATTTCATCACAGCAATTATTCGATATCGGACTCAATATCGCCGGCTTTATTTCGGCCGGTGCGCTAATAATATTGATTCGTTCTTTCTTTACAGGGCGAAAGGAAAAACTTGCCCCCGCCTCTGAGAATGCACCCGCGATTAAGATAAATACGGATTTAACGGTGAAGCGGCCGGAATCGGCTAACGATTCGGTCGAATACATCGATTTAAAGGGAATTGATTGGAATCACAATAAACATTCCGATTTCATAAAACCGGTTGAAGACCGTAATTCGCCGAATCGTCGAAGAGCAATCAACCTGGCAAAAAAAATGTTATCGAACACCCGCAACATCCAGAAACGGACACTGCCTGATGCCGATCGGCCGTCATCCGCTGGGAAAGCGGAGGTTATCCGGAAAGGAACAGGGAGGTAATATAATGACATCTGAATCACCATTTTTCCTGACCAAAATCGAGTGCCCTATTTGCAAGACTCTCAACGAGTACGAAACGATTCGATTGGGCGCATACACGGAGCGCGATCGCGATACCGACTTTTGCCCGACCGATATAATCTGGCGCAATCCCCGATTTCAGGCTTTCAATCCGCTGCTGTTCTTTACCGCGACCTGTTCCAACTGCTTTTATACCCGCGAATTCGGTAACAGTTATAAAGATTGGAAAAAAGACGCCTATTTTAAAACGTATCGACTAAAAATAGTCAAAGAACGCCATTTGCAGGCTCTCGCCGAGGGCGATTCGATTCTCAAAATGATCGGTGCAGAACTTGATCCCAAGCGGCATCCGACTGAAACCGCCATCCTGAAATTGATTCTGGCGATTCTCGACGAGTCGTTCAATGATAACGTCAGCGATCTTGATTTGGGTCGCTTTTATCTGAGAATCGGATGGCTTTTCCGGGATATGGAACGGGGTGAGAACCCGAATCTTCAGGCAGTCAAAGGTTACCTGATTGAAGTCGATAATAAAATCAACAATCTGAAATCAGAGATAGAAAAGACTCATTACAGTGCCAAAGTCTTAAAAAATTTAATCTCCAGCCAGTTTACCGACGACGGACTTTCGGCGGAGTTGAAGTCGATTTTGTACCCGGTCCGGGATAAGTATTTATCCGAGGTAACCTCTCTGGATGAATTGTTTTCCCTGGTCGACGGTAAAATCGAATCGCTGGAGCTGATTGCCGCCGAGCATAAGAGACTCGCTCTGGGCTCGTCGGGAGACGATATCCTGACCGGATTTCATGAGCACCGGTCATTTTACGATTTTCTCAGTAAACTGGCGACCAAAAGAGACGCTATTCCTCTGAATGAAAAGAGCGCTCTGGAATATGCCGTGAAATATTATGTTCGGATGTATGAAGATGGCCGGGGCGTCGGCGAAGGTAATCAGCAGATCCAGGCGCTGTATATGATTGCCGAGCTTTCCCGCCGAATCGGGAAATTTGATCAGGCGAAAGAATATTTCAACAAAACCATTCGCTCCGGTCAGGAATTCATTCACAAGAACCGGCAGGATCAGAGCCGCACAGCTCTGGCAAAAAAAATCCTCGAGCTGGCAATTGAACAGGGACGGGAAAATCTGGCCAAAGTGTAAAGAAGCCATATAGACGATGCCGAATATTTGCCGAATAAAAAAAGATAAGTTTGTCAGCATCTGGGACAAGGTCGAAATAATTCTCAATGAAGCTGATAAACAGGGAGTCTATATCTCCCGCATAGAAGACATCAGAAGAGACGGACTGATTGCCTCGCGACCCGATTTTGTCAACGGCACGAGTCTTCTCAGATCAAATGCGCATGTATATATTCAGTACAGCCGGCCCGATGCCATGTACAGATTCGCGGCGATACTCAGGCCGATTCCGGGCGATACGGACGGCAAAGTTCATCTGTTTTCTTTGGGTAGAATCGAAAGAGTTCAGCGAAGAGAGTTCGTTCGTATTCTTAAGAGAATCGACCTGATATATTCCCTGCTGAAAAATTCATCATCCGGATTTCTGATGGATTCGCTCATCTGGCACAATTCCTATTCCCGGGATATCTCCGCGGGCGGAATTTCCATGAGAGTAAATGACGATATAAGAGATGGAGATATTCTATTAATTCGAATTAATGAATATAATATAATAGGTCTGCCGCGTTATGTGGCGGTGATTTGCCGTCGAATTTTCGCCCGGGAAGACTTTCGCTTCGGCGGCCTGGAATTCATAACCAAGGCTAAATTATTAAAGCATTTCCGACCCGAAGAAATCAGGAAATTGCCGCCCGCGGTAAAGCGATTCGACGATATGGTTCGTAATCGAATGGTCCGATACGTTTTTGATGAACAGGTCAAAGAACGCCAGAAAGGCATAATTTGATGCCCGTGAAAAAAGCAGTAATTAACGGCAAAGATATTGACCAATCGGCCCTGATTGGCCAGGAGGTCCGTATAAAAACCGAACAATTCCCGGGGCGCTTATTGGATTCCAGAATAGTCAGCGTCAGTAGCGGAAATTTGGTTCTGGACAGGTCCGGTTCCTCGGGGATGATCAATCAACTAATCGGTAATCAGAATATCGAAGTCACGATTAAATATAAAGGCGAACCGGTTGTTTTTACATCTTTATTATCAAAGCCGAACGAGGGCAGAATCCAAATACCGATAGCTGCCACCATTATTCCGGAGGTCAGGCGGCAATTCGTTCGCGTTCAGCTTGGGCTGGATGTCAGACTCGCATTTTTTGACGACTCCGGTATTTCGTCGACGCGCTTGAGCAAACTCCGCTGGTTTAAAACCGAGACGGTTAATGTCTGCGGTGGCGGTATGCTGGTCGAGATTCCGGTTAATCTAACGAACGAGTTCTTTATGATACTCCATATGGAACTTGACGGATTTGATGTTCCGGTCCTGATGCTCGGCGATATTCGTCACTGCCGGGCGAAGGATAAAAATTTTTACAGCGGCGTTGAATTTATAATCAAAGAAAATTACAAAGAAAGGCTGCCCGGTGTACTTATACGGAATTTGCCGTCCAAGATTTTTACTTTTGACAGTACCCTCAGAAAAAATCTGGCCGCCTTTTTAGCCGAAAAATATGGAAAGATAAAATAAAGGAGAAGCAATCATGGAAGAAACTCGATCCAAAATCATTTCGGAAATCGAAACCGGAGATAATGTCGTTTCGGTCAAAAGACCGTTCAAATTATATAAGGATCATTCGCGACGTTACATCCGGCTGGAAATATCGGAGCCGATAACTTTTATGATCTTAAGAGATCGTGAAAACGGATTTCGAACGCGGCCGGACAATCAAGTATATAACGGATCGATTCTAAATATTTCGGCCGGCGGTATTCTCATCACAAGCGAGGCACCCCTGGAGGATGGTGCTCTTCTTATTATGAAAATATCCCTCCAGGAAGTCGAAGTCATCGATAAAGTTATCGGATTGGTCAAACGGGCCGATGCCGACGGCGACGAATGGCTGATCGGGATCGAATTTATCTCACGAGAATATCTTGTCGACCATTTCAGTTCCGCCGAACTGGAAATGATTCCGCCGGAGATCGCATCATTTGACGAGCAACTTAAAAAGACTCTGAATAAATATGTCTTTTATAAGAGAAATTCCACCGATGGCCGTAGGTAAAACGATGAAAAGATTAATAACATCAATCATCCTTATTTTCGTACTCGCATATGGCGGAACGGTCGCGGCCGGTGATGGCATTGTCGTCAATCTCAGGATTCCGGAAAATCCCTGGGCCGATTCGCACCTGGGCGAAAAGTTCGATATGTATCTGTCGGAAATCAGCAATGCACCGATTGTCAGAAATGATATTGGCGACACGATTTATGTCGATGTTGCCGGCGAATCATATCAGGATTTGTTAGCCCGCGGCCGGATGCAAAACGCACGTTTTCTGGTTGATATAAAAGTCGATCGCCTCGATCTGGAAAAAAGAAGATGGACTCTGATACCAATGCTTTTCTGGCGCTATCGCGTCTATGCCGTCCTGGCCGGAACGATGAGGATTCTTGATGTTTCCAAAGAGCGCATGGTCAAGAATAAAAAACTCGAGTATAGAGTCAGAGTCGCCGACAGCTGGCAATTGGTCGATGAAAACGAACATGATCCCGCTCTATCCGTTCCGGCCAGTGAAATGACCGATTTATTTAATCGCCTGGAGGACCAGGTTGCTTTGAGACTATATAAAGAGATAAAAGAGATTTCGCGGAGTAACAGCTTTGGTAAATAACAGCCAATCGACAAACGAGCCGATCAGCCGCTTCTGGAGTAAAATCGGCCTGATGGCGGAAATCGCCGCCATTTTCCGAAATAATCCTCCGGAAAAGAACACCTATAATAATGCCCTGGAATTAGTCCGAAAAGTAGTCATGTTCGATCGGGCGGCGCTCTACCTGTACAACGAGGCGGAAGACTGCTTCGAGCAGGAGTGCACACATAATTCCGGCCAGGTGTCGCCCAAAAACGATCGGCTTCTGACCAGTCGTGAATTTGTCAGCCTCCTGGCCAATCACAAAAAGCCGATAAATTCGGCCGATTTGTTAAAAACTTACAGGCTGCCGCAGGCGATGGATGAACCGTTTTTAATAATCCCCCTTTTGGTCGGCAATGAGCTTATCGGCATGTTGAATTTTATCGGTGGCGAGCGGGAGGCTTTTGTCGATAAAGACGTCAAGCTTTTAAATATAATCGCCGATCAAATCGCCATATCCATTGAACGTTCCATATATCAAAAAAAACTGGAGGATAAAAACTCCGAGTTGAAAAAAGCACATGATATATTGGAAGAGATGCATAGAAAAATCGTGAGCGAAGAGAATCTGGCCGCCGTTAAAAAGCTGGCCGTTTCCATCAATCATGAAATCAATAATCCGCTTTCGGTCATAACCGGTAACGCCGAATATATTTTGTATGCCCATCAGGACCTGGACCCGAAAATAACCGAAAGATTGAAAATAATCGAGAGTGAGGCCTTAAAAATATCGGATATTAATCGTCGGCTGCTCGAAATCCAGCAATTGGTCACCGAACCGTATTTGCATCACGATAATTCGGTACAAATGATTAATCTTAAAAAATCATCAGCGGGGGTGTTGTATGGTTGATCTCCTGAGTCCGTCAACGATCGAAAAGCCGACCGATTTCTTAAGGGCGCTTTTCACCGATTCATCGCTGGGATTTTTAATAATCAACGAACGGGGTCTGCTGGAGTTCCTTAATAACGAGGCCGCTCGTATTATCGGTTTTGAAAACACCGAGGAGGCTCAAGGATATTCGCTTCATGATATCGACGCGGTCATTAACTGTAATATGCGGGAAGTTTTCGACTCGGTAATGAAGGGCAATATTTATCAGAAAAAAGAGCATCGCTGTACCAATCGGTGCGGACATTTTATAGTTTTGAGTGCGTACTGCGGTCCGTATCGGCAGATCGACGGGCAGATAGGTGGCCTGGTCGCCATCATACAGGATATTACATCCTTTTACAGGAAAAAAACCGATCTGGAGAACGCTATTTGCGAACTTTCGATAATCTCGCAGGTAGCCGAAGCCTTATCATCCACCGCCGACCTCGAGACCGCGCTAAAAATCATTCTCACCGGTGTTACTGCCAACCAGGGTTTGAGTTTTAATCGCGCCTTTCTTTTTATGGTTGATGAAAATAAGAATATTCTACGCGGAGAAATGGCCATCGGACCGCGAAATCCGGAGGAGGCGGGTAAAATCTGGTCCCTATTGGCACAACAGCCCAAAACTCTGACAGAACTTCTTAATGATTACGTCGAGCGCGAAAACTCTTCCAGCTTTTCGCTTTCGTCGATGATTTCAGATTGGGAAATTCCTCTGGATGAATCATCTGTTTTTGGTCAGGCGATGAACACGGCCCAATGGGCCAATGTTTATATCCAGGATAATCTTGATGCGAAATCACTTGAAATTCTAAGGCGCCTCAATACCGATCATCTCGCGGTGGCACCTATAATAAGCAAAGACCGGAAACTCGGCCTCATCGCGGCCGATAATCAAATAACCGGAAAACGAATTACCGATTCCGATATGCAGCTTCTGCAAACCTTCGCCAATAATACGGCCGTAGCCGTCGAGCGTTCCCAACTGTACCAAAATCTTATCAGACATTCGGCTGAACTCGAGGAAAAGAATCAGCTGCTGGCACGCTCACAGGAACAGATTGTCCGTGTTGAAAAAATGTCGGTAATCGGTGAACTGACGTCCTCGATTGCCCATGAACTTCGCAATCCGCTTGCAGTAATCGGCGGTTTCGCCAATCTGATGTTATCGGCGGGGAAAAACGACGCAAATTCCGAATATCTAAATATTATCCTTACCGAGGCCAAACGTACCGAATCAGTCCTGCATCAGGTACTTGACTTCTCGCGAGCCAGCCGCACCAAGTCCCGAGACATGGATTTCAATATGTTGGTCAAACAGACTCACGAATTATTGATATCACGGCTAAAGCATTATCAAAAGCCGCCCACCCTCAATTTATCGGACGAAAAATATATCGTCTGGGGGAATCCGGACCAATTACAGCACGCTTTGTATCAATTTATGAATTTATCAACCGAAGAAATGACCGATGAATGTGAAGTCGATATTTCCACCCAAAGCTGCGAAAATCAGGTCCGCCTGAAGGTCGCATTCGGTGGCAATGATAAGTCAAGAGAGAGGGTCGTAAAAACTCTAAACCAGATTTTTAACAATCCCGGCGGCACGTACAAACTATCGATTATCGTCGCCGGCGAAACAATCAGATACCACGGCGGTAATTTCGGTATAGAAAGTTCCGAAGGAGGATTACCGAAAATATTTATAGAATTGCCTTTTAAAGGAAGCGATAAGAATGATTAAGATATTGATTGTTGATGATGACGGCCACATCCGCAAACTGTACGGTGACTTTCTTTCACGTGAAGGATATACGGTTAAGACCGCCGCTAACGGCAATGAGGCTCAAATAATTATGAAACAAGAGCAATTTGACCTCATCGTCCTGGATATCGAATTGGGCGGCGACAGCGGAATTGATATACTTAAACAACTCAAGATCGAATATCCGAATATACCGGTCGTACTCAATACGGCTTTTTCAATATATAAGTCCGATTTTCACACCTGGGTCGCAGACGGATATATATTGAAATCATCCGATATACAGTCGCTGAAAAATAAAATCGAGGAACTTCTCTGCATATGACACCCCGACTCGAAAAAAAATATCCCGAAAGCGCCAACCTTATCGATCAGGTGGATGACTTGGCCGATCAGGTCAAGACGCTGGCGTTGAATCTGGCCATCACACTTGCTCGCGAGAAAAGCAAAATCAAGGACTTATACATCCTGGAGCCTGAATTTACGCAATTGATCAATAAATCAGTCGGCGTCATACGGGAAATTACAAAGATATTAAGAACGCTGCGCGCGGATAAAGACAGAACCCCGCAGGCTCCGATCGAAGTCGAAGGTATCAACAGGATTGAAGCAGCGCTTGAGGAAATTCTACATGTATCGCAAAATGTCCTGAAAAATGTGAGGGTGTTAAAACAACGAAAAGGTTCGGTCGATAGATATAAATAAGCAATTAATAAATGTGGTGGGCCCTTAGCATAAAGGGGTGGTTATGGACGTTAAGAAAATAGAAGAATTGGCTCGTAAACGAGGCAGGGCCTTCAAGGTGTTGATCGTTGATGATGAACCGCGGGTCCGGGATATTTTTAAGGAATTCTGTGAAATTTCCGATTCAGTTACGGTCGATCAGGCCGAGAATGGCGCTGAGGCCCTGGAAAAGGTGAAAAACAACGACTATGATCTGGTTACGATGGACCTCATTATGCCGGAAATGTCCGGTATCGATGCCGTCGCCAAAATCAGAGAGGTAAAACCGCACCTGCCGGTAATCATAATTACCGGTAATGCCACCGATCGTCTGGTCAGACAGGCCGGCGTCGAAGGCGCGAGTTCTCTCCTGTACAAGCCAGTCATAATGGAAAACTTTTTTGACGAGGTGATTTGCAGTTTCGAACGATGTATGACTGCCTGAAAGACCAATGAATGAAAGTGTAAATATTCTGGTCGTGGACGACGAATCCGTTATACGCGAAGTCCTTGAAAAAATATTACTAAAAGGGGGATTCAGTGTCGCCACGGTCGGCAATGGTAAATTGGCCCTGCGTTATTTAAAATCATATCGCGTCAATCTTCTAATTTCCGATATCAAAATGCCCGAAATGTCCGGGCTGGAGCTCTTAAAAGCGGTAAAATTGCGGCATCCGGAAATCGCGGTCATCATGATGACCGCGTACGGCGATTCTTATTCTATCAAAGATGCCCTGCTTTTGGGAGCCGATGAATATATCACCAAACCTTTTAAAGCCGATGAATTGTCGATGGTAATCGAGCGCGTTACCTGGCGCTTTCTTTCACCTCAAAAGTCCGGCCAGCCGGTTCCGGTCAAAAAATCGATCAAATAATATTTTAAGGCGTTGCTTCCTCATTCATAAATATCTTGAATTTGCCGTTTATTCTTATATATTGATTGCACAAAATCTAGAAGGAGAGGTGGCCGAGTGGCTGAAGGCAGCTGCCTGCTAAGCAGTTGTACGTGAAAGCGTACCCTGGGTTCGAATCCCAGCCTCTCCGCATGAAACTATTATTGTATTGTCGCACAACGATTTACGTCCAGAGTTCGAGACATTCAAAGTCGGGAAATGTTGATCGGCTGTATGGAATGGAAGAAATCATAATGATCATGATGTTGCTGCGGGAGTGTACCTCTTGTATAATATCAGCGGACAACATTGCAGAATCGAAATAATATTGTTCCAAAAAGTGGAGAGGACTACATAATCGGGTGGCTGACCAGCATTTGATAACCCGGTGTTTGTGCACATCACCGGGATTTTTCCCAAACGGCAACATCTTGGTTTTGCCGGTGATGAGCCGGTGCCAACTTTAAATCATTTCATTATATAAATATTAAATCCTTAAGTCTATGTTCACGATGGGAGATTAACGGCCATCGGGATTCAGTACGCCCGACCGGTTTGATTTTCTTTGCATTCCGGAAACGTCAATTATATTATAGTGTGCATTCATCTCTTTTTTTATGACAGAACCTGTCAAAAATCCATAATTTTTAAAAGTTTTTCGATCTGTCACCATATGTTGATAGCCACTCTCTGGTGCGTAGTTTTACGCACTAAACCGACTTTACTGCGTAGTTCTACGCAGTCCGATTTTTCTGAATTCGAAATGGCAGCCTACTGCCCACCAGCCATTCAAATAGATGACAATGACTTAGAGCTGTATGAGTTCGGTCGTTGAGAAATGGCATGCCGGTTGCATTTCACATTTTCAATATAGCACTAAGTCCAATCCGATTTAGGTGAAAAACACAGAAAGGAAGTGGAAATATTAAAAGATATTATATGTAATCAATAAAATAATCCAAGGAGGTGAGTTTAAATGAGTCAAACACTAAAAAAAATACTAATTCCATTTGTTCTTGTTTTTTTACTTTTAGGCTGCTTTATTTTAAATAGCTGCCATGTGGAAGCTTCCGCCGCAAGAGGCTCTTACGATGATAAGGGCAATTGTTCAATTCCGAAAGGAAATGAATGTACTATAGTAACAGTTGAAGTTCATAATTCAAATAATGATTAACCAGAGTAAATATTTATTAAACTATTCGCCTGCCTTTTTCATTTGGCGGACGAATAGTTTAAATTTAATCGGATAACAGGAATTAGCCCTATAATATGCTAATTTTTGCCAAAACTATAGTGATCGCCGCATTATTTGTGACGACACATTGTATGGCTGCATCGGTCCAGATTATCAGTAAGTGGTCATTCAAAATAGAAGATAAAAGTTATTATTGGGATTATGATGAATTTAACGCCGTTATAATTGACCCTGAGACATTGTTGTTATCATCTGCCAACGGTATATGGGCTAATGGCGATGAAAATGGAAATTGGATAAAATTAATGGGATGCAATCCCGACGAGTATTTTATTGAAAAAGATATTTCCACTAATAGACTACTTCGATTCAAATATCCCCCAAGCGATATGGTATTGGCAAATGGAGAAATAATAATTGTAGATGAATTATTCCTTTACTCTTTTAAATTTACTGATGCAAAGGACACTTGCTACGTTGTCGAATGGAATAATGGGATCAGGAAGTTTTATGAAGATAAAAGGGATGGAGAGAATATCGCAAATATATGTCTGTATAACAATTTGTTACTATTGGGATTATATTTACCAAATGACGGCGATAAATTCGTAGTTATCCAGAAAACGGACAGAGATCCATCGGAATATTTCAAAAGGATTTTTCGATGCCCTGATTCATTAAGACAAACCTTAGAACACGCAGGAGTCAAATATCCACATTCTATTCCGGCCTATAATCCTCATGTCAATAATATTTGGCTTTCCGTATGGGGTTACGAATATGTATATATTATTGACACAACGGGACAGCTTCAGGATAGCCTTAAGATTCCTGACAATAGCTATATCAGACCTCAAATGCAACTATCGAAAATACATTCTCAAGCCGTTTGGCGCGATTGGCTATTACGATGGACTCCCCAAAGGAATTTCAATTATGTCTCACCTGGATATTTTATTCTTCAATACCGCACCGGATTCGAACTTCTCTCAAATGATACAATTCCTTTGTTTTCGACCATAATATGGGATTACAACACGCATCAAATAGATATCGACATTGACAAACATTGGCAGGTTGCCGGAGTCCATCCAGACGGACGTATTATATTCGCTCATTATATAAGAGAAAACCGATTAAAAGCGATAGAAGTATTGATAGCGAGATTATTGCCATGATGTCCGGAAAATCGCTTATTCTCATTGCGGTCTTAATATTGGTTTTAATGGTATTCCTGTTGACTCCGAGAGAAGTCTCACCCGACTACTCATATTTTTGCGAGTTTATAAATGAATATTATGAAAATGAAATAAAATGGAATTTAATAATATATTTAAATGCCGACGCTTGCTTATCATGTGCTGAAGATATGACGACATGGGTTAATCTGGAGAAGAAACTGCCGGAATATAATGGGATATTGACTATCTGGGCACCGCCCGAAGATTCTTTTGATGTTGCCTATGCGATGCAGTTAGAGGGATTAGAGACCCCGATTAGAATAGTGGATTTGTCGATCATTAAATCACTGGGGTGGCAATATCGCCCGACACCGATTAAAGTATTGCTTGATAAAGACTGCCAGCCTATATATATTATTCAAGCTTCCGAAAATATTCGGCAATCAAGGCAGGCCATGAAAGACTTGATGGCTGCGGTATCATAAATATGCTCGGATTATATAAGAGAACATTTTTATTATTGGACCTAATAGCCATAATCCTATTTGTCTTTAATGGCTGTAGCCATCAATACGGATTAAGAGGTAAAATAAAAGAAGAAAAATTGGCTTCTTCCCTAGAAAAGTTGATTCAATTAAATCCTGATTATTTTAACCACAGATTCACCTTAATAATTATGCTCGACAGTAAAGCATGTAGTGGCAATCTCGCGGAATCAAAATGGTGGCCAATATGGCTGGATTACGCGAAAAAGCATAATATTGGATATGTATTCGTCACCAGCCTCGCAGATTCGACCGATTTGGCGTTTGCAATTCAATTGGAAGATATAGCAGAGCCAGTTTTGGTGATGCCCGGTTACGACAACTACGTCTCAGATCTCTGGAATCATCCATCGCTAATTTTAAAGCTGCTTTATGACAACAACTCGAAGGACTATTACACATGGGCAATATCTATATCGGATTTGTCGCATAGTGATTACTTTTTAAGTCAGATTGATTCTATTACTCATAAAGAATAAAGGCAAAACATATAGGTAATTCGTTTACTAATACTACATCCGCGACAATCCCCGTCACAAAAACCTGATTTTCTCGGTATTTCGCCTGATTCAGTCGAAAATTGTCATTTTTCCGGAATTTTTTACTTGACAGAATACCGGCCTGGGCGTTATTATGTAAGACAGTAATGGGCTTTTGGATATGTGAGGTTCATCCGTCGTGATATTTTCTTCAACAAG
>CAYXTW010000038.1:0-33552 GCA_964467955.1 uncultured Ignavibacteriaceae bacterium
ATCGAAGCCATAGAATCTGAACGGAGTGGACCAGCCTACACGAATGCTATCACCTAGTATGAAATCCGCATAAAACTCGATGGTGAATGCTTTTCCTACATATATCGTGTCTTCCGGTCCGCTGTCGATTCCGGTTTTTGCCACGTAAAAAGATAGCCCGTAAGACACCCCAAAAGAAAAAGTGAAAACCAACAGAACTAAAATAAGGCGCTTCATCTTAATTCTCCTTTCATGATTGATTACAATATTTAAAATTAAAAAATCCTCTATATAGCCACCTTTATTGGCATTCAAAACCCCTTTTTCGTGCCGAAATCCTGCCTGGCTTCCCTCACTGGCAAATACACTTTCAAAAAAGCAGCTAATTCAAGTCAAATACTTTTCTCTTTCCCCCGGCATACATTAACAAACTATAATATTATTACCTCCTTGTCAATACGTTTCTATCGCCGGATTTCAATCCGGCACCAACCTAAATAACGAAATAAATGAACTTTTATCTAACAGTCAAGAAAAAAATCTCGGCAATTTGATTCCGCAGCCTCCCACTTTATTATAGTGGTGGTGGCGGGCCACCCAGATACAAATAATCTATTAAATATGTGATATCAAAAATATTTATATCCCCGTCACCATTGACATCGGCACAGATTTCATCGGGCGGCGGGCCGCTCAGATAAAGATAAGTTATAAGAAACGATATATCGAAGATATTAATATCGCTGTCGCCGTTGGTATCACCTCTTGCGCAAACCGCAATAGTTATAAGGCCCGGTATAAACGCCGGAGTATAATCATAAATAACAGACTCTATTTCCAAATCTCCGCCGGGCAGGCTGGTATCTTTTATAACAAGTGATTTACTCTTGGAAACTGAACCTGAAATAGATAAATACAAATTCAGGATTACACCGGTATCGGGAACCAGATATGTCGATCCGCCCGAAGTATTAGAGGTCAATTTATAACCGTAAATTTTATTCCCCGGGATTGAAAAATCAGTAAATCCCTCGAAATAATCGGTCCGCGTCCCGGCCGGGGATACCGAATCCAGCGTAATATAAGAAGGAATCGCCCCTGTCGATTCTCTTATGGTAAAGGGTAAGGATATGCTTTTGGCCTGATATTTATTATCAAGATAGACGGGATACACAATCTCGGTATCATTTGGAACTATAATTGAGTCGAGTTTAATCGAGTCGGCCGTAACCATCACCAGATTTTTAAGGACCTCGGTCGCCGTTCCGAACTGATCATCAACGGTTAGGGCGACGGTTTTCAATCCATAATCATAATACATATGGCTCGGATTCTGCGACAGAGAACTTTCATTATCGCCGAAGTCCCAGATCCAGGAGCTTACCTGTGTATTCGGAGATTCATCGGTAAAATCGACAGTCAACGGGGCTTCGCCAATCAGAACCGGACCGGCCTGAAAGGCGGCGGTGGGCAGGCTATCAAGGCATTTATAGGCATTAAGACGTCCCGATCCGAGTTGTCCGTAAAGATACCAGAGCGGCTCATCCCACATTTCGTCGGCATTGTCGAGAATTAAATCGACAATTTCCTGTCTGGTGTAATTCGGCATGTGTGATTTTATCAGGGCCGCAACACCTCCCACATGGGGGGCCGCCATGGATGTTCCGCTCAGCCAGGTAAATGTCGGCGTGCTTCCTGAGGGCCAGGTCGAATAAATACTGGTCCCGGGTGCACAGATATCGATCCATTCGCCGTAGTTGGACCAATAATTTTTTGTATCGTCATTGTCGGTCCAGGCAACCGAGATAACCACTTTTTCCGTGTTATTCCAGGTCGGTTTCCAATAGTCACAAAAATCGCCGGTTGTACTGTTCTCATTCCCGGCCGCATGACAAACAATAGCACCATTCATCACAGCCGACTGCAGAGCGGCCCGCATAGCCGGAGTATCAGCCATACCCCAGCTGCAATTAATAACGTCAACACCGATATCAGCCGCATAATCAATTGCCTGGGCGCAGTTGACGGAATTAACCCAGCCACCAACGGTATATGGAGAAACAAGCTCGCGACCGGTGCCGCCGACACGCAAGCATACGATTCGCGGACCTCGATAGGGACCTTTGCCGCCTCCCCAGCCTCCGGCCACACCAGCCATGCCATAAGAATTATTACTGATTCCGGCTATAATTCCCGCACAATGAGTACCGTGGCCATTATAATCAATCGGATTGTTATCCGGCGTACCGCAATCCGGATCCAGACATTCCAGCTGGCCGCCGAATCCGGTAAAAAAGTCCCAGCCGATTAAATCATCCAAAAAATTACCGTCATTATCAATCAGGTTTGAATCATCGGGATCGAAAACGACCATATCATTATCAAGATCCTCGCCGGGATTCACCCAGATGTTATTCCTTAAATCGGGATGCGTATAAAGCACGCCGGTATCGATTATGGCGATTTTTACCGTATCCGAGCCTTTTTCGATATCATACGCTTCGGGGCTGTCAATTCTATTCAAAGCCCACTGATACGTATAACCGGGATCATTGGGTATTTCCCGAACCGGCATGGCATAGACAGGTGATATCGATCTTATATGCGGATTTTTTCTTAATTCATCGATGGCCCGGCTTATATCCTCTTCTTCGGAAATAGAGAGTTCATAGAATCTCGATAAATCATTGCCTCCAACTACAGCATCGGTACGTCTCCGCCAGGTAAACATCGGTCTGGCTTCAAAAGCTTTAATACTTTCCAGAGTACGGTCAAGGGTCGTTATGCCAAAGCTGACCCGGTTTAGTGAAGTTGATAATTTGGCCGGCTCAACATCGGATTCGAATTGAACTTCCAGTTTCCCCGGCAGCACAATCGGCTGCCGGCTATCCTGAACGTTTTGATTATCGGCCATCAACCATGCGGGTAAATATAAATTGGTAAGGGTAATGAACAGGCAGGCAAAAAGAAATCTTGATCCATGTTTCATATTGTCGTCTCCGACCAATGCCGGCGTAATCCGGTTTAATACGATTCACAACGGCGTTATTTATTTTTCACATTCTTGTTTTCCGTCGGTATTTTATTTACTTTTATTAACAAGCGGCGGGTGTCATTGTTCCATCGGGGCTGTCAGGAAGCGGTTTCCGTGGACAAATTTTCTTGCCGGCCACGTACCAACCCCCTCAAATGGGCTATCGGATTTTCGCCTTTTCAAGTACGCATAAAAAATCAGAAAGCCGCCGTTGGGCGGCTTCCTGATTATTCAAGAAAGATGCAGATTCTCTCTTTACTTCCTGAGCGGCGGACCGCAGGCAGCCAGCCATGCCGCGCAGTCGCAAGGTGCCGGACCACCAAGATACAGGTAGCCGATGACATAGGTAATATCGAAGATATTACAGGTGCAATCGCAGTTCGGGTCACCGTTACAGAGTGCATAAGGAGTCGGAGCGGGACCACCGAGATACAGGTAGCCGATGATATAGGTAATATCGAAGATGTTAATTGTCGCATCACCATTGGCATTACCCGGCTCGCAGTCACAGACGGAAATACAGGTATCACCCTGTGCGCAACTCCTCGTTGAATCCCATCCAGCAGCTGGATCAAGTCCTATGCAATATGCATAAGTCGTATCCATGCATTGGATCGGATCTTCACCGTAACAACACTGACCGAGGGGTTCCGGACACGGATCGGTCGCGCAGCGTTTGCTGGCATCCCATCTGGAATTATCTCTGAGCGAGCATTCGTACTCTGTCTCGTCAACGCAATCCGGATTTCTCGGATCACCATAGCAGCAACGACCGGTATCCGGATACGGACATCCCTGAGTGCATGTAGCAGCCGGATCCCATGAGATATAATTCGGCTTGGCTATACATTCTGCAAAGGTGATATCCTCGCAGCTCGGTGACAGCGGATTCGTGCCGTAACAACAGCGTCCGGTCGGGCTGACAGTCGGCCAGGTCCAGATATACGGCCGGTTGGCAACCCACTGCCGGGCCTGATCGATGGTCGCCTGAATGCCGTCATTGACGCCCTTCAAACCACCATCATAGGTTGTTGCCACAAGACTGACGAATACAAGAGTGTCCTGCGGGCCAATATTATACTGACCGAAACAGGATACCATGCATAAATCCACATATTGTGAATCGGGATTCGTGGAACTGAAGGTTTCCCAAAGCGTACCCATCGTCGAGAGTTTCTCGTACAATTTCTTGGGCTGGAAACCTCCGGCCGGATGGACCCAGTCACCGTTGGAGCCGGTAAACCATCCGCCCTGCGGATTCTGAATACTGTCGGCAGGACCGGTATACGGAATCTTGACACCATTGTAGAAGGCCAGACCACCGTAACGCAGGTCGGCGTCGATGCAGTTGTTAGCCACATACAACGTATCGTCACCATACTCGTGACCGTAGCAATACATCAGGTCACGGCTGTTCGGTCCACCCGTGTTATCGAATCCCGAAGCGTTTCGTACGGCCGTATCCGACGGGATATCCCAATCCATCAAATCACCGAGATAAACACCGCTTATGGTCGCATTCGTGTTATTATACCACTTCTGTTTCACGACAACGAAGTTACAGGAATCCGACTGTTTTGGCCCGTAATATTCGGTCTCCAATCCAATAACGGAATCCTTGGTCGTAAACTTACCGGAATAAACGTAGTAATGATCAGGTGAACTTGAATCGGCATACATACCACCCAGCGGACGCATCCCATCGTAAGAGAGCCAGTCGGCATCGAACATATAGTAATTTAAAACCGTATCATTGTTCTCATTGACACGGAGAACGAAAGGACTGGCGTCGTAAAGATAGACACTGACATTATTATTTTCACCACTGGAATTATTGGCTGTATCGCAATCATCGAAGAAGTTCATATTGAAGCCGCCGTCCGGATAATTAC
Source organism: uncultured Ignavibacteriaceae bacterium (assembly GCA_964467955.1). Lineage (GTDB taxonomy): Bacteria > Zixibacteria > MSB-5A5 > GN15 > PGXB01 > CAYXTW01. The sequence continues at coordinate 4,906 of CAYXTW010000038.1, forward strand.
CGCCGTGACCCATATTACCGGCATTATTCACATAAAGGCGCGTACAGGTCGTTCTGATTTCGGTCGCTTCCGGGAATTGAACGGAATCGGCAACAATCAGGTGAACCTCAAAGCTGTCCACGCCGGTCCCGGCAGCATCGGATGTAAATACAATGTACCCGTCCATGCGCTGCGGGCTATAATCGTCAACGGAACCTCTCCAGTTCAGTTGTACCGGCAGATCATAATAGTTGGGCGATAAATGTGAAATATTTATCGGCCCCCAGTTGCCGACATTCATCCAGAGAGCTTTGCTCATATTTACGTAGGCGACTTCGACCTTTGATATGTGCAATATGGCGTTACCGATATTCTCAATCCTGACAGTCGTATCGAGCTCTTCACCCGGTCTGGTCCAGGTCGGATCATCTATCGAACTGGGTGAAAAAGAAATCACAGGATTCGGAACCGGGATAACGCACGGAACCCGGAACCATCTGAGCGGATTCAACGTCCAGATACCGGCATCCTGAACACAACCACCCGGCATTTTATCGTTGACATAGAAAATGTCCAGGTAATAATTATTTTCAGGATCCGAGCCATCGGACGGGTCAACAATCTCAGCACCGTCGAATCCAGTCGGATGGGTCGTGTACATACCGAATCTGGGCATGGACGGCCATTGATCGGATTCGCATATATTCTCGGCAGGAACACCGGCGGTATCGCACCGGGGCGTATAAGTATTGGTCAGGTTTCTGGGAAGATCCCAGTTATAACCATTATTATCAGAAACACAAAGGTAAAGCTCACCATTCGCGGTTCCTGATGATGCGGCACTGGTGAAAGCACTTATGTGACAGTCATCGGCGATACCGTGGGCGATATCATTAAACTGCACAAACAGCACATAGAGCTTGCCCTCACACTCGGAGACGTTCATCTTGACCATACTCATCGTGTTCCAGGCGCCGCCATTACAGCCGCCCACATCCGGGATATCCCAGTTGGCGTCGGCAACAACACGAATATCACCGAATTGAGCGGGATCATCACTCCAATGGAACATACGAGAACCATAGGCATGCGGGAATGTTCCGCCACCGGTCGGTAGATATTCACGGGCATCCCAGACAATATGCAGATAGTCACTACTGTCAATCAGGCAGGATAGATCGGTATGGGCACGCCAGCCGGCGGAATCGTCGTCGCTTTTGGTAATGTTGAACTTATCAAGATTGTTACCCTGCGTATTGCCCCAGGATACACCCATATCGGTCGAGACGGCGTAGAAAACGTCATTTTCAACCTGACTGCCGCTGTTACCGGATTCATAATATCCCGGAGGATTGGCAGGATCAGGAAGGTTACCCAGCCAGACCAGAGCGACCTTTCCACTCACGCGCGAAGCCGTCACGGTCTGTGCAATATCAGCAACCGTATCCACGCACATGGCTGGATAATCCCAGACACAATTAGTGTTGGTAGGGTCGCCGACTCTTCGGAAATAACCGATAATACTAGGATTAATGGCTTCCTCAGACTGCTGAGAAAAAGCGTGGGTAACAGTATCGTTGCCGTTGACCTGGTATTCGATATCGGGCCAGATCATTTCCCATTCGGTCATAGTGGGATCAATCGATTTCATCACCGAATCAGGAACTTTACACTGATTGGGCCCGTAAAAGCATGTCGCCGAGGCGAAATCATACCAAACGATCGTATTATAATTGGGACCTTCGGTATAATGAGCGCCAATAACGGCGGCACTGTTCGGATCAACATCCAGGCCCACATAACCCGAATATTTACAATTCGGTCCGCATAGCGGATGGACTTCGCAGCCACCGGTAGGCGGTCCGGTAGATGCCCAAACAAAGGCCCCCGACGCGGCACCGTCGGGATCCCAGCAGTTGTAACCGGTGCCACGATTCATAGTGGCGTAAACGACCGGACTGGAAACTTCCTTCATCCAGGCGAAATGGACTTTCTGGTCGCCACGATGCTCAACCTCACGGGTCATACGTCCGTTATGCTGATAGTCATAATTGGTATAACCGACAACAAGACCGGGTGACGCCTGCCTGCTGGGAGAGGATACATCGGCACCCAGACCGATTTCTTCCGTCAGGTTTCCCGGCGCTGATACGCCGATGCCGCGTTCCGCCCCGGCCAGTTTATCTTTCGGCATTTCGCTCACGCGTTTTTCATTAAATGACCTTTTTTGATGTTCAAGGCTCATTGAAAATGAAGAAACAGCAAGAAAAGCAACTGCCAATAAGGAGAGGATGAGAATCACTGACAATTTCCTTGTCATATTCCTTGCTCCTTTCAAAACTAAATAGTTCCCAACTTATTCCTTAACACATCCATTCAATTTAACAGAGAATGAACAGGTTACGGAGAATTGATATTCAGCGGCCAAATATAAGCCGTCGAAACAGGCAATTAATTTCGGTACTTCACCTCCTTCGATTCTAATTATTAACATTTTTTAGCTATGTTTTTTATCTCTAAAGTATTCGTAATATCCCAATGAAAATAAGATACTAAAGTAATTTTTTAAGAGACATTCTTCGCAATTTTCTTGGCGTTCACTAACCGCTCACCTAATACGCCAAAGTGCAGCAAATGAGATTAAAATTGGCCAATTACGGCCATATTTTTATCGTTCCAAAAACCCTGTATCATTTTAAAAATAAACTTATTGCGTGAATTTGTCAAGGCTTTTTAGAGTAAAAAATCTTGTTTTTTCGGGAAAATTCATCAAAAAAGGAAAACGGCCGCCTGTTTAAGGCGGCCGTATCCGGTTTTATTTTATAAGGTTAAGCTTATTTAAGTGGCGGCGGCGGACCGCTTCGATACAGGAAATTGACCATGTAGGTCGGATCAATAAGGTTAATGGTTCCGTCAAAATTCACATCGGCCGCATCTTCAACCAAAGGCGGAGCTCCGTCTCTATAGAGGAAATTAATCAGATACATAATATCCAGCATATTAAGATCACCATCAGCGTTGGCATCGCCCCTCAAAGCAGCCCTTACTCTATAAATGATATTAAGCGTATCTGCGGCTCCATGAGGATCATGAACATAATAGGCGAAATTATAAGTGCTATCGAGTTGGGTAATAGTGGGCGTGAATGTGAAACTGGCGGCACCATTGCCCGAATCGACAAAAACCGCATTGTTAATGGTCATGTTAGTTGTTATCGTCAAAGCTTCGCTCTCCGCATCGACGGCCGTTATGTGATTAATCAAAGGCTCATCGATTATGGCGATCTGATATAATGGAAATGATGCCGTATCATATACAAATATCGGCGCCTGATTTCCGGCTTCCAGAACGGTAATATTCATAATCGCTGTATCTTCGAGAAAATTATCGGAGGCTATAAAGGCAATCTGATAGCTTCCCGCCTGCACGTAGTCAGGATCAAACGTAAATGTTTTTGCGTAACTCTGGACACCTTCGAAAGTAGCATTGGCCGGAAGTCCTTCGGCCCGCAATGTCGGGGCGGCGCCGTCGGGATCGGAGGCGACAACCTGAAATCCCAAATGACCGCCTTCGGTAATCGTCGTATCGTGTATCGCTGTTAAGATTACCGGTGGTTGATTGACATTATCAACCCAAATAGTGAACGGATTAGATAGTAGGTTAATTGTAGTGTCCTCGGAATCATAAACCCGCAACCTAAGTTGATAATTTTTAGATCCTTCCGTCGACGAGACAACATCATACCCCGGCGTAATAGTAATCCAGCCGAAACCATTTGATGAATCGGCAAAGGACATAAAAGTCTGTAGAGGAAAAGCGGTATCGACGGCAATTATCGGGATTGTGCCGTCCGGATCCTCTGCCAAAAGTATGAAATAGCCGGTGTCACCTTCATTCACATGCACACTTTGCCCATATGGAAAATCAGGCCTGGGCAATTGATTAACATTCGTCACCGTTATTCCGACAAAACCGGAATCGACAAGCCCGGGATCAAGAGAATCGGTCGCATAAAACCAGACGGTATAACTCCCGGCCTGGTCATAACCGGGTGTCCAACTGAATGTCCCGGTGTAATCATGATGATCGGTGAAGGTCGCACCGGTCGGAAGATTAGCCGATAAAATCGGGGTTGTCATGTCGGGATCGGAACAGCTAATATCAAATGTCAATAGTGCGTTTTCGGCGACTGTTTGCTGCTGGGGCAGGACTATATCGGGATATTGATTACCGGCCTCTATGACATCTATTTCAACGGTTATTGTGTCGCTATATTCGCCGTCGTCGGCGTATATATAAACATAATACGTTCCGCTTTGAACGTAAGTAGGTGTAAACGTTATAGTCGCGGTTCCATCGCCGTTGTCTTCAAAGATTGCATTCTCGGGCAATGTGGATGAGTCGACGCTTAGAGTCGGAATTGTCGTATCCGGATCATGTGCGGAGATGGTCATATACAACGTATCGCCTTCAACCACCGTATCTATCGGTATTGAATCGAAGACCGGCGGCTGATTGCCGGCTTCATAAACCTGGATCAAAAACTGAGCTTTGGTATCATCGATTCCATCATAGGCGACAAGAATCGCTTCGTAAAGTCCCGCCTGAATAAAGCTGGGTGAAAAAGTCAATAAGCCGGCGCCGTTGCCGCTGTCGACAAATGCGGCATTATCCGGAAGTCTGTTGGCATAAAGAGCCGGAATACCGCCGTCCGCATCGCTCGCGGAAACACGCCGTTCAACCGTCTGCCCCTCCCAAACCTCCAGAGGTGTGACCGCGGCCAGCGAATCCCATTCGGGCGGGACATTTTCTTCAACAACGGTAATATGTGCCGTGAAATTATCAGTAAGCTGTGGAGACCCCATATCAGTCGCGATAAATGTCACCGAAGTGGGCCCGGCCTGGGTACTGTCGGGATAGAAAGTGAATGTCCCGCTATTGTTACCGTTATCGACAAAATGCGAATTAGCGGGTTGCCCCACCGCCGTGAAGAATAGCCGGTGCGCCGCTATCGGATCGGTGGAGTCGGAGGCGGTGACGTTGAAAATCAAAGTATCACCTATGGCCACACCAAACGGACCGATAGAATCCATCACCGGGGGCTGGTTAACATCGGTTATCGTGATCGCCAATGTGTCGATGCCGACCCCGGGCGGCGATTCAAAATCGACGCCATAGAACCAGACGGTATCATGACCCGCGTCGTAAAAATCTGATGCAAATCTAAAGATTCCCAAACCGTTACCGCTGTCGACAAAACTGAAAGTAGGGATGGTCGAAGTGGCCGACAGCAGAACCCCGACACCATCAGGATCATAGGCCGTTACAACCACGACCAAAGAATCGCCTTCGAGAATCGTGGTATCCCTCACAGCCGTAATAACCGGCGCCTGGTTGCCGGATTCATTCACGGTGACAACCACCATTTCGGAATCATTCAAAGTCCCATCCGAAGTATAGAAGAGAACATTATAAATACCGTTCTGGCTGAAATCAGGGGCGAATATAAATGTCCCGACACCATTGCCGCTGTCGACGAAGCTCGCATTAGTCGGAAGCGTCCCCGTAAGAAGCGAAACGGAATCGCCATCGGGATCAGAGGCGGTGATAATTCTGATAAGGCTATCACCTTCGGTAATAAAGAGCGGACCGATACTGTCAAGCACGGGCGCTTGATTACCGGCTTCATTAACGGTAATCGTTATCTGCTCCGAGTCGATATCAAGAGTATCAGTAGCATAAAAAGTAACATTATAAACACCGGATTCCGTATAGCCGGGTGTCCAGTCAAACAAACCGGTACCGTCACCATTATCGACGAATGTTGCCGAGCCGGGTAATGCCGTCGTCGATAAAACTATCGAATCACCATCAGCATCGGTGGCCGAAACCGCGAAGTTGAGATTAACGTTTTCATCTGTCACTTGAGCACCGATCGCCGCCAAGACCGGAACCTGGTTGGTCCCGGTAACATCGATTTCGACGACTTCCGAATCGACCAGAGCGCCGTCGAATATCTTGAATGTTACGAAATAAGTTCCTTGCTGACCGAAATCGGGAGTGAAATCGAAATTACCGACACCGTTGCCGCTATCGACGAAAGCCGCATTGGTCGGCAAGTTATCGGCGGAAAGATAAACCGTATCGTTATCCGGATCGGAACCGGTAACATTAAAGTTCAAATTGGAGCTTTCCGCGATTGTCTGAGCGCCGATCGAATCCAATACAGGAGCCTGGTTACCTACTTCATTTATGGTTATATCGACGATCTCAAAAACGGTATCTTCATCATCGGTAGCGTAAAAAGTCACCTGATACAGTCCCGCATCGGCAAAACCGGGCGTCCACTCGAACAGACCGAGACCGTTGCCGCTATCGGCAAATGCAGCCGTTCCCGGAAGTGGTGAAGTGAACAATGATGGAACAGTACCATCCGGATCGGAGGCAGTTACCGCGAAATCGAAATATACTCCTTCAGTCCCGGTTTGCGGACCAATCGGATCGAGTATCGGAGGAACATTAAGCAGATAACTATATCCATTAACCAGAGGAGCCGACGCCAGAGCGGAAGCGATATTGGTAACAATTACATTAACCGGACCGGCAGCGACTCCGGCCGGAGTTAGACCGGTTAAAATACGCGGTGAGACAACGACTATGGAAGTCAAGAGATTACCTCCGATGGTCGCCACGGCTCCGTTCATATCAAAGCCGAGACCATTAATGGTTACCGGTGCTCCGCCAAGCAGCGACCCGGAATCGGGAACTATTGATGTAATCGACGGAGCCTGAACATTGGCGGAATTTACGGTCAAAATGGTCGAATGCGGACCAAGGTTACCGGAGGCATCTTGAGCGATAATCAGATATTGATAACTGCTGACACCGTCAACGGTATTATCAAAGAAATAACCGTTGGCGGTTCCCGGATTACTTAATGAGCCGGAAGGAGCGTCGATACGGAAGAATGACCCGTTGGATGTGGCCGCGCGACGGTACACATGGTAAGTCAGACCAGAGATACGATTCCATGTTACCGCAATCGCCGAACCTGACACAGCCCGTCCGGCCAGACCGATCGGAGCGGCCGGCCAAGTCACTTCGGCCAGCAGGATATCTTCTTCCTGGAAAGAGTTATTCGGGATTATCGAGGAAAGGACGGCGCCTTCGCCGTTGACAACATTATAAAAACGATAAGCATAAGGATTACCGGCCGCCTCGGTCAGGTAATTCTGGAAATCATCATACCAGTTACCGCCATCATAGCCGGCTCCCACGCAGGTTTCAATTCTTATTTCTTCGTCGGTATTATCCAAATATCCATAGAAAGTTATCTCTCCATTGGCCGGAGTGGACGCATCAGAATTCGTAACCGTACCGAAAATAGATCCCTGAGCAAAGGCAGATGTTGCCGATATAACAAAGCTTAAGATAAGCAATGTCATTAATTTCAATAATCTGTGTCTGGACTTTCCGAAATGCACCTGGGCACCTCCAAATATCTCAAAGTATATTTTATACATCGTCATTTATCTCCTTTCCTCACCTATGGTCCGGGAAAAATATCGTTATTGGCGGCATTTGCCTGGTATGGTTTGCCGGCCTTAACCGGGAAATTAACCCCGAATCCCGCGGCAAACCTCGATTCAAAGCTTTGCGAGCCAGCAACATAACGATTCAGCGTATTGAAGCTACCGGGGAGATTATCAAGAACATCCTGGGCTGTAAGAAAATCCGCTTCCCTGTCGAATGGAACCGAAATGAAACTGAAGTCGGTTGTTGCCGTCGTTACCAGTTGATAACTAACCGTACCCGGTGCCGGGACGCCGCCTGCGATTGAAAACGTTGTCGGTGCGGCGGCATTTACCTGATAAATACCACCGACGGTTATATTGAAATTAACACCAAAACCGGCCGCAAATCGTGATTCGAAACTTTGCGACGAACTCTGGTAATTATTGACTGTCAAGACATTGGAGACACCTATGGCCGTGATTAAATCAACGGCCGTGGCGATACCTGTATTTTCGAATGGAATACAAATCAGATTATAATCGGTCGAAGCAGTCGTGATAATGTCATAATCATATTCGCCCACACGATTCGAAACATCCGATCTGTTCCCGTAAATGTCATACACGACAACTGTGTAGAAATATTGATAAAGAGTGTCACCGACAACGTCGGCGCCACCAATATTATTATCGGTAAAGGTGAAGGTCAGAGAATCGGTAACACCGATGGAATCATCCGACGAGGGTGTAAAATAGGCCATCGTGTCACGATAAATTATGTACCCGGCGACCGAGGTCGGAACGCCGGTCGTATCCAGCGTCGCCTCCGACCAATCCAGCTGGATCGCATCACTAAAAATAGATATCGCGAAATCGCTGATGGCCTGCGGCGGGGCCGCGTTTACGGCGGTAATCGTAACCGTATCCGGTACCGAATAAAGATTGCCATCGAATACCGTCAATTCAAACCGATAAGTATCGGCCAGCGGCGGCATGAAGGTCGGCATGACGGCCGTCGAATCGGAAAGTGAAACGGCAGCTCCGCCGACCTGAATCCAGTCGTAGGTCAGAGGATCCGAATCGAAATCACTGGAAGCGGAACCATCGAGTGTCACGACCGAATTAACGAAGACGTTTATTTGATCCGGACCGGCATCAGCGGTCGGTGCAATATTCACATGATTGACCGTAATCGTCACGACTTCGGAATCAGTTAAAGTGCTGTCATCGGCATAGAAAGTGACATCATAAACACCGGATTGAGTGAAATCAGGCGTCCAGTCAAATACGCCGGAACCGTCGCCATTGTCGGCAAAACTCGCCCCGGTCGGCAATGTGGACGTGGATAAGACTGGAATCGTGGAGTCGGCATCGGAAGCGGTAACGACAAAATTGAGATCGACACCCTCATCAACAGCCTGCGCACCGATCGAATCCAGCACCGGCGCCTGATTACCCGCCTCATTAACAGTTATTGTAACAACTTCGGAATCGACCCCGGCCGTATCATCAGTGGCATAGAAAGTCACATTATAAACACCAGCCTGAGTGAAATCAGGCGTCCAGTCGAACAAACCGGTACCATCGCCGTTATCAGCGAAGCTGGCACCGGTCGGAAGTGTGGAAGTGGACAATACCGGAATCGTCGAATCGGGATCAACGGCCGAAACACCGAAAGTCAGATTGACATCCTCAGTCGTGGTCTGAGCACCGATGGCCGTCAAGATCGGCAACTGGTTACCGGCATCAATGACCGTAATTGTTACAATTTCAGAATCGACTCCGGATGTATCATCGGTGGCGTAGAATATTATATCGTAACTGCCGGACTGGATATAATCAGGCGTCCAGTCAAAAGTGCCGGTGCCATCTCCGTTATCAGTGAAGACGGCGTTGGTCGGCAGTACTGACGTGGACAGAGCCGGTATGGTCGAATCGGGATCCACAGCCGATATACTAAAGTTCAAATTTATATTTTCCGTAGTGGACTGCGCGCCTATCAATGACAGAATCGGTAATTGGTTGCCGGCATCATTAACCGAAATCGAAACCACTTCGGAATCAATACCGGAAGAGTCATCGGTCGCATAGAAAGTTACACTATAAACACCGGACTGAATGTAATCCGGTGTCCAGTCAAAAGATCCGGTGCCATCCCCGTTATCGGTATAGACCGCATTAGTCGGCAAAGTCGATGTCGACAAGGCCGGAATGGTGGAATCCGGATCAACGGCCGAAACGCCGAAGCTTAGATTTATATTCTCGGTAGTTGTTTGCGGTCCGATAGCAGATAATATGGGCGGCTGGTTGCCTTCCTCGTTGACCGTAATAGTAACGATTTCGGAGTCAACACCGGCAGTATCATCGGCGGCATAGAAGGTGACATTGTAAACACCTGACTGCGTATAGTCGGGTGTCCAATCAAATGTGCCGGTCCCATCGCCGTCATCGGTGAAGACGGCGCCGGTCGGTAGTGTCGAAGTGGACAGCGCCGGTATTGTCGAGTCGGGATCGACCGCCGTAACTCCGAAATTGAGATTAACATTTTCAAGAGTCGATTGCGGGCCAATCGAGGATAATACAGGATTCTGATTACCGGCTTCAATTATCGTAATTTCGACGACTTCCGAATCAAGAAGGAAAACGTCGGAAGCATAAAATGTCACATTATAAACGCCTGATTGAGTGTAGCCCGGTGTCCAATCAAAAACGCCGGTACCGTCCCCATTATCAACGAATGCAGCACCGGTCGGCAGCGTCGAAGTTGAAAGGATTGGATTGTTGCCATCCGGGTCGCTGGAGGTGACGGCAAAATTCAGGTTTACGCCTTCAGTTATGCTCCGGGGACCAATCGTCGCCAGAACCGGCGGCTGATTGCCGGCTTCATTGACACTGATTGTCACAATTTCGCTGTCAGAGGCGGTGCCATCATCGGCATAGAATGTCACATTATAGACACCAGCCTGCGTGTAATTCGGCGTCCAGTCAAAAGTACCGGTACCGTCACCATTATCAACGAATGTGGCACCGGTCGGTAACGCCGAAGTTAACAGCGCCGGAATTGTACTATCCGGATCGGTGGCCGAGACACCGAAGTTCAGGTTGTTGCCCTCCGAAACCGAGCGGTTTCCAATAGCAGCCAGATTCGGCGTCTGGTTACCGGCTTCATTTACTGTAATCGTTACCACTTCGCTATCGGTGGCTGTGCCGTCGCCGGCATAGAATGTTACATTGTAGGTACCGGCCTGTATGTAATTCGGTGTCCAGTCGAAACTGCCGGTCCCGTTGCCATTATCTACAAAAGCTGCACCGGTCGGTAACGTTGAAGTACTCAACACCGGTATTGTAGAATCGGCATCGCTGGCCGAAACACCGAAGCTAAGCAAAATGCCCTCCGTTATGGATTGCGGGCCTATCGCCGCCATGACAGGAGCCTGGTTACCGGCTTCGGTAACGGTTATCGAGACAATTTCGCTATCTATTAAGACGCCATCCGAGGCGTAGAATGTCAGATTGTAAACACCATTCTGAGTATAGTCGGGAGTCCAGTTAAATGATCCGGTGCCATTGCCATTATCAATGAATCCGGCACCGGTCGGAAGCGTTGACGTCGACAGACTGGGGATAGTACTATCGGCATCGGTAGCCGAGACGGCAAAATTCAAATTATTGCCTTCAATCACTGTTTGCGGGCCAATCGCGGCCAGAACCGGATACTGATTACCGGCTTCAATTACAACCAGACTGACCGTTTCGGAATCGACCAGAATACCGTCAGTGGCATAGAAAGTAACCGAATACAGACCCGATTGGATATAATTGGGTGTCCAATCGAAAGTCCCGGTCCCATCATGATTATCGACGTAGGTCGCCCCGGTCGGAAGCGTCGTGCTTGTCAGCACCGGTATCGTACTATCGGGATCGGCAGCCGTAACGGTGAAGTTCATATTGACGCCCTCGGTCGTTGAATGGGTTCCGATTGTCGCCAGAATCGGTGATTGATTGCCGGCTTCCGTAACCGAGATGGTAACGACTTCACTATCGATTGCAATACCATCGGATGCGTAAAAAGTCACAAAATATGTACCACTCTGAATAAAAACCGGAGTCCAATCAAATGTGCCGGTACCATCACCGTTATCGGAGAAACTTGCTCCAGCCGGCAATGGCGATGTACTTAAAGTCGGTATAGTAGAATCGGGATCACTCGCCGTTATCGCGAAATTCAGGTTTACTCCTTCCATGGTACTGCGAGGACCGATCGCAGCCAAAACCGGCGGCTGATTACCGGCCTCGTTAACCGTAATCGTAACGACTTCACTATCATCAAACGTACCGTCCGAGGCATAGAAAGTGATATCATAAACGCCGACCTGTATGAAGTCCGGGGTCCAATCAAATGTGCCCGTCCCGTTACCGTGATCCGTAAAGGAAGCTCCGGTTGGAAGCGCCGAAGTACTCAAAGCCGGGATAGTACTATCAGGATCAGCGCCGGAAACTCCGAAGTTCAGATTGCCTCCCTCGACGACGCTTCGAGGACCAATAGAGAAGAGAACCGGCGGCTGGTTGCCGGCCTCATTAACACTTATTGTTACTACCTCGCTGTCGATGGCAGATCCGTCAAAGGCATAGAAACTTATATTATATGTCCCCGCCTGAGTATATTCCGGTGTCCAGTCAAAAAATCCTGTGCCATCACCATTATTCGTAAAGGAGGCACCGATCGGCAATGTCGACGTACTCAGCGCCGGAATTGTGCTATCAGGATCGGCCGCAGACACCCCGAAATTAAGATCGATACCTTCAGTTGTACTCCGAGAGCCGATCGCCGCCAATATCGGCGTCTGATTGCCGGCTTCGTTAACCGTTATCGTAACAATTTCGCTGTCAGTTATAAAACCATCATTGGCATAGAAAGTAACGTCATATATGCCGGCCTGAATATAAAGCGGCGTCCAGTCAAAAATCCCGGTGCCGTTACTATTATCGGTAAAGGTAGCGCCGATGGGTAATGTTGACGTACTCAGAGTCGGTATCGTACCATCAGGATCCGTGGCCGAAACCCCGAAGTTAAGTAGAATGCCCTCGGTCGTTGACCGCGAACCAATGCCGGCCAGCACGGGAGGCTGGTTACCGGCTTCGGTAACGGTTATCGAGACAATTTCGCTATCTATTAAAACGCCGTCCGAGGCGTAGAATGTCACATTGTAAATACCGTTCTGAGTAAAGTCGGGTGTCCAGTTAAATGATCCGGTGCCATTGCCATTATCGACGAATCCGGCGCCCCTCGGGAGCGTTGAAGTCGTGAGGCTCGGGATTGTACTATCAGCATCGGTCGCCGAGACTCCGAAATTAAGATTATTGCCTTCAATAACCGTCTGCGGTCCGATGGCAGCCAGCACCGGTGATTGGTTGCCGGACTCGATAACATTTAAAGCAACCCGTTCGGAGTCAATTAAAATACCGTCCGAGGCATAGAAAGTTACAGTATATATGCCGGATTGAGTGTAATCCGGAGTCCAGTCGAAGGTCGCGGATCCATCACCATTATCAACAAAGGAAGCTCCGGTTGGAAGCGCCGTGCTTGCCAGCACCGGTGTTGTACTATCCGGATCAGTGGCCGTAACGGTGAAGTTCATATTGACACCCTCGGTCGTCGATTGCGAGCCAATCGTGGCCAATTCCGGAGACTGGTTACCGGCCTCGGTAACTGAGATATTAACCACTTCGCTATCAACAGCGAGACCGTCGGAGGCATAGAAAGTTACGTAATAAGTCCCGCCCTGCGTGTAAACAGGGGTCCAGTCGAATATCCCCGAACCATCACCATCGTCGAGGAAACTCGCCCCAGTCGGTAATGTCGACGTACTTAAGGTCGGTATGGTAGAATCCGGATCGCTGGCCGTTATCGCAAAATTCAGGTTCACACCTTCCATGGTACTGCGAGGACCGATCGTGGCCAAAACCGGCGGCTGATTACCGGCCTCGTTAACCGTAATCGTAACGACTTCACTATCATCAAACGTACCGTCCGAGGCATAGAAAGTGATATCATAAACGCCGACCTGTATGAAGTCCGGGGTCCAATCAAATGTGCCCGTCCCGTTACCGTGATCCGTAAAGGAAGCTCCGGTTGGAAGCGCCGAAGTACTCAAAGCCGGGATAGTACTATCAGGATCAGCGCCGGAAACTCCGAAGTTCAGATTGCCTCCCTCGACGACGCTTCGAGGACCAATAGAGAAGAGAACCGGCGGCTGGTTGCCGGCTTCATTAATTGTTATTGAGACGATCTCACTATCCAAAGCGGAACCATCGGTAGCATAGAATCTGATATTATATGAACCGCTCTGCGTATATCCCGGCGTCCAGTCGAATACGCCGGTGCCATTTCCATTATCGGTAAATGAGGCTCCCGTGGGCAGGACGGACGTGCTGAGAGCCGGAATCGTGCTGTCGGGATCGGTGGCCAAGACGCCGAAATTCAAATTTATTCCCTCGGTCGTCGACCGGGGACCGATTGTCGCTAGAATCGGCGCCTGATTACCCGCCTCATTGACCGTAATCGTTACGATTTCAGAATCAACACCCGACGTATCATCGGTGGCATAGAATGTTATATTATACGTTCCGCTCTGAATATAATTCGGCGTCCAGTCGAATGTCCCCGTGCCGTCACCGTTATCTGAAAAGTTTGCACCGGCCGGCAATGTTGATGTACTCAGGGCCGGAATCGTGCTGTCAGGATCAGTAGCCGAAACACCAAAAGCCAGATTGACATTTTCGGTTGTATTCCGGGAACCGATGGCGGCAAGTATCGGGGACTGGTTGCCGGCCTCATTGACCGTAATGGTAACCACCTCGCTGTCAGTGGCAATACCATCGGAGGCGTAGAAGGTAATATCATATGACCCGCTTTGTATATACAGCGGCGTCCAGTCAAATGCCCCGGAACCATCAAGATTATCAACGAATGAAGCCCCGGTCGGAAGCGTCGACGTGCTCAAGCTCGGCGTCGTATTATCCGGGTCGGAAGCTGAAACGCTGAAATTGAGATTTATCCCTTCAGTCGTACTTCGCGGACCGATAGTCGCTAAAACCGGAGATTGATTACCTATCTCATTGACGGTTATCTGGACTCTCTCGCTGTCGACGGCAACGCCGTCAGAAGCATAAAATGTAACATTATACGTTCCGCTCTGAGTGAAATCAGGCGTCCAGTCGAAAGCTCCTGAACCGTTGTGATTATCGACAAATGATGCCCCGGTCGGAAGTGTCGACGTGCTCAACACCGGCGTTGTTCCATCAGGATCGGTCGCCGAGACATTAAAGTTCAGATTATTATTTTCAAGGACACTCTGAGGTCCAATTGTAGCCAGGACCGGGCTCTGGTTACCGGCCTCATAAATACTTATGGTAACAATCTCACTGTCGCTTAAAGTTCCGTCGGATGCATAGAAAGTCACGAAATACGTCCCGCTCTGCGTATAGAGAGGTGTCCAGTCAAAAGTACCGGTACCATCACCGTTATCGACAAATGCAGCGCCCGCAGGAAGCGGACTCGTACTTAAGGACGGTATCGTCGTATCAGGATCCGACGCGGATATATTGAAATTCAAATTTGTTCCTTCAGTCGTGCTTCGCGCGCCAATCGCCGCCAGAACCGGCGCCTGGTTACCCGACTCATTCACGGTTATAGTCACGATTTCACTGTCGAGAAGCGAACCATCCGAGGCGTAGAAAGTAACGTCGTATGAACCGCTCTGGGTAAAGCCGGGAGTCCAGTCGAACGTCCCTGTCCCGTTACCATTGTCGGTAAATAAGGCTCCGGAAGGAAGGGTCGACGTCGACAGGGAAGGCGTCGTGCCGTCCGGATCGGTAGCCGAGACTGCAAAAATTAACCGGACGTTTTCGGTTGTCGACCGGGCGCCAATCGTCGCCAGAATCGGCTGCTGGTTACCGGCTTCGTTGACCGTAATCGCGACCACTTCGGAATCAAGCAAAACACCGTCGGAGGCATAAAACGTGACATTATAATTTCCGGCCTGGGTAAAACCAGGCAACCAACTAAACGTCCCGGTCCCGTCACCATTATTGACAAAACTCGCCCCGGAAGGCAGCGATGAAATTGACAGTGACGGCGTGGTACTGTCGGGATCGGCCGCCATGATGCCAAATGTCAGGAGGACATTTTCAGTCGTGCTTCGAGCTCCGATCGAGAAGAGCACCGGTGCCTGATTACCGGCCTCAACGACCGTAATCGCCACGACTTCACTGTCGGTCGCTGTGCCGTCAGAGGCATAGAAAGTCACCGAATAATTACCGCTCTGAGCGAATTCCGGTGTCCAATTAAAAGTGCCGGTACCATCGCCATTATCGACAAAGTCGGCGCCGGTCGGCAGGGTCGAACTGCTGAGCGTAGGAATAGTGGCATCAGGATCGGATGCAGTTATATCAAAATTCAAATCTACGCCCTCGGTGGTCGACCGTGGGCCGATTGTAGCCAAGACCGGCGGTTGATTACCGGACTCATTAACGGTAATCACGACTATTTCACTGTCGGTAAAAACGCCGTCAGAGGCATAGAAGGTAATATTATATGTTCCGGCCTGGACAAAATTGGGTGTCCAATCAAAAGTTCCGGTACCATTGCCGTTGTTATTAAAGGTCGCGCCGGTCGGTAAGGTGGATGAACTCAAAGTCGGAATCGTACTATCCGGATCGGCGGCGGATATATTAAAGTTTAAATTTATCCCCTCGGTCGTACTTCTCGCTCCGATTGCGAATAAAACAGGCGGTTGATTGCCGGACTCGGTGACCGTAATGGAAACTACTTCGCTGTCGGAAGCAATTCCGTCGGAGGCGTAGAAGATTACAAAATAACTTCCTGCCTGAGTGTAAGCCGGTGTCCAATTAAAAGACCCGGTACCGTTATGATTGTCGACAAATGCAGCGCCAGTCGGAAGCATTGAAGTTGTAAGCGCCGGAATGGTTGCATCCGGATCACTCGCCGAAACTGTAAAAGCCAGATTTATGCCTTCAGCCGTACTCCGGGCGCCGATAGTCGCCAAAATCGGCTCCTGGTTACCGGCTTCATTGACGCTTATCGTAACGACTTCACTGTCGGTCGCCAGACCATCCGAGGCATAAAAGGTTACATAATATGTCCCGCCCTGAGTGAAATTGGGTGTCCAGTTAAATGTCCCGGTGCCATTGCCGTTATCTGTAAAAGAGGCTCCGGTCGGCAAAGTCGAAGTACTGAAACTCGGGATTGTACTATCCGGATCGGTGGCGGAAACACCAAAGTTCAAATTGATATTTTCTACCGTTGACCGCGCTCCGATAGCAGCCAGCGTTGGAGGCTGGTTACCGGCTTCAATGACAGTTATCGTAACGACTTCGCTGTCGCGGACGATACCATCGTCGGCATAGAACGTTATATCGTACGCCCCGGCCTGTGTGAAGCCGGGCGTCCAGTTAAAGTTCCCGGTACTGTTACCATTATCGGTAAAGACGGCGCCGATCGGAAGAGTAGATGTCAATAGATTCGGAATAGTCCCATCCGGATCGGAAGCGGAAACTGCAAAATTCAGGTTAATTCCCTCGGTAGTGGATCGCGCCCCGATAGTCGCCAGGACCGGGTCTTGATTCCCTGCATCATTGACTGTTATCGCAACAACTTCAGAATCAAGCAGGGTGCCGTCGGTCGCAAAGAAAGTCACATTATAGACTCCACTCTGCGTGAAATTAGGCGTCCAATCAAACGTGCCTGTACCATCTCCGTTATTGATAAAAGTCGCTCCGGATGGCAAGCCGGTTGCACCCAGGCTCGGCGTCGAACCGTCAGGGTCGGTTGCCGAAATATTAAAATTAAGATTGACGTTTTCTGTCGTGCTTCTTGGGCCGATTGCTGCCAGAACCGGAGCCTGGTTGCCGATTTCATTGACAGCAATCGTAACAACTTCACTGTCACTATCGATGCCGTCAGAGGCATAGAACGTTACATAGTACGTTCCGGCCTGTGTGAAATCAGGTGTCCAATCAAAGGTACCGGTACCATCCGTATGATCGACAAACGTGGCACCGGACGGCAGAGTGGATGTACTCAACACGGGAATTGTCGAATCGGCATCCGTTGCCGAGACGCCGAAGATAAGATTGACACCTTCTGTCGTCGCCCGCAATCCGATAGCCGCCAAAACAGGAGCCTGATTGCCGGCCTCGTTCACGGTTATTACAACCTGCTCGGAGTCGGTCAGAACGCCATCGGTAGCGTAAAAAGTAACATTGTACGTTCCCGCCTGCGTAAAGTTGGGTGTCCAGTCAAAGCTGCCGCTACCGTTTCCGTTATCAATAAATGTCGCACCGGCAGGTAGGGTGGTAGTACTCAATGACGGAACGGTATTGTCCGGATCAGTCGCAGACACTCCAAAGTTGAGATTTATACCTTCTGTCGCCGTCTGTGCACCGATCGTGACCAGAATAGGTGTCTGATTGCCCGCCTCGAACACGGTTATAGTTACCACTTCGCTGTCGCGCAAGACGCCGTCAGACGCATAAAAAGTTATATTATAAATTCCGCTCTGGGTGAATCCGGGTATCCAGTCGAAGCTTCCGGTGCCATTGCCATTATCGGTAAATAATGCACCGCTCGGCAGGGATGATGTACTTAATACCGGAATCGTGGCATCGGGATCTGTCGCCGATACACCAAAATTTAGATTGACGTTTTCAGTGATTGTTTGCGAGCCAATTGAGGCGAGTACCGGTGACTGATTACCGGCTTCACCGACCGTGATAGTCACTATTTCACTGTCGGAGGCGATACCGTCATCGGCATAAAAGGTGATGTTATATACGCCGGCCTGAGTGTAATCGGGTGTCCAGTCAAAGCTGCCGGTGCCGTCGCCGTTATCGATGAAACTCGCCAACGACGGAAGAGTCGATGTGCTTAGAGCCGGAAAAGTTCCGTCATTATCCGTTGCCGAAACAGCAAAGTTAAGATTAATTCCCTCGGTTGTATTCTTTGCTCCAATGGCCGCCAGAACTGGAATCTGATTGCCGGATTCATTAACTGTTATGGTTACAACTTCACTATCAATAGCGACACCGTCAGATGCATAAAAAGTGACATTATATGTACCGGCCTGTGTATAATCAGGCATCCAGCTAAAATCACCCGTCCCGTTGCCGTAAGTGACAAAAGAAGCGCCGCCCGGCAGCGTGGATGAAGTCAAAGTGGGATTTGTACCGTCGGCATCGGAAGAACTGACACCAAACGCAAGCAGATTGCCCTCAGTCACGGACTGGGCACCTATTGATGCCAGAACCGGCGGCTGGTTACCCGCTTCGATTACAGTAATCGTAACTACTTCACTATCCACCTGCACACCATCGCCGGCATAAAAAGTGACCTGATAACCGCCCGATTGCGTAAAGCCGGGTGTCCAATTAAAAGTACCGGTTCCATTATTGTTGTCCGTAAAGGTCGCGCCGGATGGCAGTGTCGATGTCGTCAGGCTCGGCAGTGTTCCATCCGGATCGCTGGCCGTTACACCGAAATTCAGATTGGCACCCTCAACGACATTTCTTGAACCGATCGTTGCCAGAATCGGGGCCTGATTACCGGCATCGTTGACGGTGATAGCAACCACTTCGCTATCGGTCGCAATGCCGTCGGAAGCGTAAAAGATTACAAAATGACTGCCACTCTGGGTAAAGCCGGGTGTCCAGTTAAATGTTCCGGTGCCGTTGCCATTATCGACAAACGAAGCGCCGGATGGCAAAGCCGAAGTGCTCATCACCGGGATAGTACTATCGGGATCACTGGCCGTACTTACGAAACTCAGCAAAACACCCTCGGTCGTCGACCGCGCACCTATTGTAGCCAGAATCGGCGGCTGGTTACCCGCTTCGCTAACGGTAATCGCCACGAGCTCGCTGTCGGTAGCGGCACCATCGGAGGCATAGAAAGTGATATCATAGCTTCCGCTCTGAACATAAGCGGGTGTCCAGTCGAAAGTTCCGGTCCCGTTGCCGTGATCTATGAAACTCGCCCCGATTGGAAGGGTCGACGTCGACAGCGCCGGTGTCGTAGCATCCGGATCGCCGGCCGAAACGTCGAAGTTCAAATTGACACCTTCCAGTGTACTCTGTGAACCAATCGTGGCCAGAACCGGATACTGATTACCGGCTTCATTGACCGTTATCGCGACCACTTCGCTATCGATAGCGACACCGTCGGAAGCGTAGAATATCACGAAGTAACTGCCCGCCTGAGTATATCCCGGCGTCCAGTTGAAGGTACCGGTTCCATTACTATTATCAACAAAGGTTGCACCGGAAGGTAATGTCGAAGTACTCAACGAAGGCGTGGTACCGTCGGCATCGGTCGCGGAAATGCCGAAATTCAGATTTACACCTTCGGTCGTGAAACGTGAGCCAATCGTCGCCAGACTCGGCACCTGGTTGCCCGCCTCATTAACCGTCACCGTGACAATCTCGCTATCAATAGCCAGGCTATCATCGGTTGCATAGAAGGTTATATCGTAAGTTCCGCTTTGCGTAAAATCGGGTGTCCAGCCAAATGATCCGGTGCCGTCACCATTATCGACAAAAGCGGCGCCACCCGGCAAAGTGGACGTACCTAATAACGGTTCGGGACCATCGGCATCACTGGCCGAAATGCCAAAACTCAAGGCCACACCTTCCATAGTTGATTGAGCGCCAATCGTCGCCAAAACCGGCGGTTGATTACCGGCATCGTTAACCGTAATAACGACAAGCTCGCTATCGATTGCCAATCCATCAGTGGCATAGAAGGTTACATTATAGACACCGCTCTGGATAAAATCAGGCGTCCAGTCAAACGTCCCGGTCCCGTTGCCGTTATCGACAAAAGTCGCGCCGGACGGCAATGCCGTAGTCGAAAATGACGGCGTCGTTCCATCAGCGTCGGATGCTGAAACGGCGAAGTTCAAATTTATCCCTTCCGCGGTCGACTGAGAACCGATGGCAGCCAGAACCGGTGCCTGGTTGCCTTCTTCATTGACAGTGATGGAAACAATCTCGCTATCGGTTGCCAGACCGTCGGAAGCATAGAAAGTTACGCTATACGAACCGCTCTGTGTAAAGTCAGGCGTCCAGTCAAAATCACCGCTGCCATTACCATTGTCTGTGAACGATGCCCCGGTAGGAAGGATCGAAGTGCTTAACGCGGGAGTAGTGGCGTCCGGATCGGTAGCCGAAATCGTGAAAAACAGCTGTACTCCCTCGCTTGTTGCGCGCGGACCAATCGAAGCCAGTACCGGCGGCTGATTACCCGCTTCGCTGACGGTAATATCGACCCGTTCGCTGTCCGTTGCCAACCCATCGGTGGCATAGAAAGTTACACTATAATTGCCGCTTTGCGTGAAATCAGGTGTCCAGTCAAAAGTCCCTGTGCCGTCCCCGTTATTCACAAAGGTCGCACCGTAAGGAAGAGTCGAAGAACTCAATCCGGGGATTGTACTATCAGGATCAGCGGCGGTTATGACGAAATTCAAATTAACATTTTCAGTAGTCGCCCGGGCACCGATAGCGGTTAACACCGGTGGCTGATTTCCGGCTTCAATAACCGTAATTGTTACCACCTCGCTGTCGGAAGCCGAACCATCAGAGGCATAGAACGTCACCAGGTATCCGCCTGATTGAATGTACAACGGTGTCCAATCAAACGTCCCGGTACCATCACCATTATCGTTAAAGCTCGCACCCGTCGGCAGCGTAGAGGTACTCAAACTTGGAATCGTCGCATCCGGATCGGACGCCGATATATTAAAGTTCAGATTTAAACCTTCGGTAATAGATTTCGCCCCGATCGTCGCCAGAACCGGATCCTGGTTGCCGGCTTCAACCACCGTTATCGTGACCTGTTCGCTGTCAACAAGAACACCATCGGAAGCATAAAAAATCACCAAATACGGTCCGGCCTGAGTGAAGCCCGGAGTCCAATTAAATGTCCCGGTCCCATCACCATGATTTACAAACGATGCGCCGGTCGGCAAAGTCGACGTACTTAAAGTGGGCGTCGTGGCATCGGGGTCGCTGGCCGAAACGGCAAAATTGAGATTGATACCTTCGGTGACATTACGCGGGCCTATAGTCGCTAGAACCGGCGATTGATTACCCGCCTCGCTCACACTGATGGTTACCACTTCGCTATCGGCGGCGATACCGTCGGAAGCGATGAAAGTAATATTATAAGGACCGGATTGTGTATAATTGGGCGTCCAATCGAAAGTGCCGGTTCCGTCTCCGTTATTGATAAAAGTCGCTCCGATCGGGATATTAACGGCGCTCAATGCCGGGATTGTACCATCCGGATCGGTAGCTGATATATTAAAGTTGAGATTGACCCCTTCCGTGGTGCTCCGCGGCCCGATTGTCGCCAGAATCGGATATTGGTTGCCGGCCTCAAATACGATTATAGTAACGATTTCACTGTCTATCAAAGCACCGTCGGAAGCATAAAAGGTGACATTATAAGTCCCTACCTGCGTGTATCCGGGCGTCCAGTTAAAAGTACCGGTGCCGTTACCATTATCAGTGAAATTTGCTCCGGTCGGGAGAGTCGATGTGCTTAAACTCGGGGTTGTACCGTCAGGATCGGAGGATGATACGCCAAATGTCAGATTGTTACCTTCAGTAACCGACCGACCGCCGATAGTAGCCAATACCGGAGCCTGATTACCAGATTCAAAGACGGTGATTGCAACCTGCTCGCTGTCAATGAGGACACCGTCGGAAGCATAATATGTAATATTATATGAACCGGCCTGGGTAAAATCAGGAGTCCAGTTAAAGCTACCGGTGCCATTGTGGTTATCTGTAAAAACAGCCCCGGAAGGAAGCGTTGTCGTAGTCAAGAATGGTGTGGTTCCGTCCGGATCAGTCGCCGAAATGACGAAATTTAAACTGACTCCTTCAGTCGTTGATTGCGCACCGATCGTCGCCAAAACCGGTATCTGGTTGCCGGCTTCAATGACGGTTATGATTATTGTTTCACTGTCTATCAGGACACCATCAGAGGCATAAAAAGTTATATTATAAAGACCGGCCTGAGTATAATCAGGTGTCCAGTTGAAATCACCGGTGCCGTCGCCATTATTAATAAATGCAGCTCCGGTCGGTAAAGTCGACGTCGTTAAATTCGGAATGGTCGCATCGGGATCGACGGCCGAGATTGCAATACCGAGGTTTATTCCTTCGGTCGTCGTCCGGGAGCCGATTGAAGCCAGTACCGGCGGTTGATTACCGGCCTCACTGACACTTATGGAAACGATTTCACTATCGGTCGCCAGACCGTCGGAGGCATAAAAAGTAATATTATAAGTTCCGCTCTGGGTAAAGTTCGGCGTCCAGTCAAAAGAACCGGTACCATCGCCATTATCAATGAAAGCGGCTCCACCCGGCACGACGGAACTGCTGAGTGTCGGCACCGTTCCATCGGGATCACCGGCTGAAATACCGAAGCTCAACGGAACTCCTTCGGCGGTGGCCTGCGAACCGATTGTCGTCAGCACCGGTATCTGGTTTCCGGCCTCATTAACGGTTATTGTTACGATCTCGCTGTCGCTGGCAGCGCCATCGGTGGCATAGAATGTGACTAAATAGCTGCCGCTTTGTGTATAGTCTGGTGTCCACTCGAACAAGCCGGTACCATCACCGTTATTGACGAATGATGCACCGCTTGGAAGGGTGGATGTAAGCAAACTCGGTATAACACCATCCGGATCGGAAGCCGAGATTCCGAATGAAAGGGGAATTCCCTCGGTCGTGCTTCGCGAACCGATCGTGGCCAGAATCGGCGCCTGGTTACCGGCCTCATTGACGGTTATTGAGACAATCTCGCTGTCGGTGGCGGCGCCGTCCGTGGCATAAAATGTTATAAAATACGTTCCGCTTTGAGTATAAGCCGGAGTCCAGTTGAAGGTCCCGGTACCGTTACCATTGTTAGTAAAAGTGGCTCCCGTTGGAAGTGTCGAGGTGCTCAGCGTCGGACTGATTCCATCCGGATCGCTGGCCGAAACACCGAAATTAAGGTTAATTCCCTCGGATGTACTCCGCGGTCCGATGGTGCTTAATATCGGCGCCTGGTTACCGGCCTCGTTAACCGTAATAGTAACAATCTCACTATCCGAATCGACACCGTCATCGGCATAGAAAGTGATATCGTACGTACCACTCTGTGTATAGCCGGGCGTCCAGTCGAATACTCCCGTCCCATTATTATTATCCAAAAACGAAGCTCCGGTCGGAAGGGTCGAGGTAATCAACGTCGGAATGGTACTGTCAGGGTCGCTTGCCGAAACTGCAAAATTTAGATGACCTCCCTCTAATATGGAATGCGCCCCAATCGCGGCCAATGTCGGCGCCTGGTTGCCGGCTTCCGAGACCGTAATCGTAACTATCTCGCTGTCAATTTCCGCGCCATCGGAAGCATAAAAAGTTACAGGATATATACCGGCTTGGGTGTATAGTGGTATCCAGTTAAAAGTACCGGTCCCATTCAGGTTGTCTATAA
This sequence comes from uncultured Ignavibacteriaceae bacterium, assembly GCA_964467955.1. Classification (GTDB taxonomy): domain Bacteria; phylum Zixibacteria; class MSB-5A5; order GN15; family PGXB01; genus CAYXTW01. The sequence continues at coordinate 28,960 of CAYXTW010000038.1, forward strand.
ATGTAGCTCCGTCCGGGAGTGTCGATGTACTCAAATTCGGTGTGGTCGCATCCGGGTCGCTGGCGGAAACGGTAAAATTAAGATTAGTACCTTCCGTGGTATTTCTCGGGCCGATAAATGCCAGCACCGGCGCCTGATTACCTTCTTCGTTGACAGTAATCAATACAATCTCACTGTCGGTCGCCGAACCATCGGAAGCGTAGAATGTTACCTGATAACTGCCTGATTGAGTAAAGTCAGGAGTCCAGTTAAAATCACCGGTGCCGTTGCCATTATCGCCGAAGGAAGCTCCGATCGGTAAAGTCGAGGTACTTAATGAAGGCGTTGTACCATCCGGATCGCTTGCCGATACGCTAAAACTTAATAAGACATTTTCATTGGTACTATGCGGACCGATTGCCGCCAGAACCGGCGACTGATTTCCCGACTCGGTTACGGAAATGGTGACAACCTCGCTGTCCAGAAGCGAACCATCCGATGCATAGAATGTTACGAAATAGGTCCCGCTCTGGGTAAAGCCGGGTGTCCAGTCAAAACGGCCGGTGCCATTGCCGTTATCGGTAAACAATGCTCCGCTTGGAAGAGTTGATGTGCTTAAAGCGGGTGTCGTTTCATCCGGATCACTCGCGGAGACATCGAAATTCAAATTTATTCCCTCGGTGGTTAATTGCGAACTTATCGCGGCGAGATTTGGCGACTGATTACCCGCCTCGACAACCGTTATCAGGACAACCTCACTGTCGAGGATTAAACCATCATCGGCATAAAAAGTAACGCTGTACAGGCCGGCCTGAACAAAATTGGGCGTCCAATTAAACGAGCCGGTCCCGTTACCAGTATCTATAAACGAAGCCCCGGAGGGCAAAACCGACGTCGACATCAAGGGTGTCGTGCCGTCGGGATCGGTCGCCGACACGCCGAACGAAAGCAAAACATTTTCAGTTGTGGTCTGGGCGCCGATAGCCGCCAAAAGCGGCGGTTGATTGCCGGCTTCAATAATAGTAATCGACACAATCTCGCTATCCCGGACGAGCCCGTCGGAGGCGTAAAATGTAACCGAATAATTACCGCTTTGGGTAAAGCCCGGTGTCCAATCAAATGAGCCGGTGCCGTTACCATTGTCGACAAAAGAAGCTCCAAACGGCAATGTCGAAGTTGTCAGGGTCGGCGTGGTACTGTCCGGATCAGAGGCGAAAATGCCAAACGACAACAAAATATTCTCTGTTGTCGTTTGCGGTCCGATAACTGCCAGAACCGGAGGTTGATTGCCGGCCTCGATAACCGAGATAGTAACCAATTCACTGTCGGTCACAAGGCCGTCGTAGGCACGGAAGTTAACGACATACGTGCCGGTCTGAATATAGTTGGGTATCCAGTCGAAACTACCGGTCCCGTCGCCGTTATCGATGAACGAAGCTCCAATCGGAAGCGAGATTGCATCCAGAGTGGGAATCGTGCCGTCGGGATCACTCGCGGAAACAGTAAATGCTAATTCCACACCTTCGGTTATCACCCGAGTCCCTATCGTCGCCAGAACCGGCGGCTGATTACCCGCTTCGACAATAGTTATGGTGACGATTTCGCTATCGGTCGCGGCACCGTCAAAGGCATAAAATGTAACATCATACGATCCGCTCTGTGTAAAATCAGGGGTCCAGTCAAAATTGCCGGTACCATTACCATTATTATTGAAAGTCGCGCCGCTCGGCAAGGCCGATGTACTCAGCGACGGAATGGTACCATCCGGATCTGTGGCCGACACGCCAAAATTCAGGTTATCCCCTTCGGTCACACTTTGAGCACCGATGGTCGCCAATACGGGAGTCTGGTTTCCGGCCTCATTAACCGTAATCGAGACTATTTCACTGTCAGCCTCGAGCACGGCATCAGTCGCATAAAAGATAACCAGATAACTGCCGCTCTGAGTGTAACCGGGTGTCCAATCGAAGGTCCCGGTGCCATCACCATTATCAACATAAGAAGCTCCACCCGGCAAAGCCGAAGTCGTCATTACCGGTGTGGTGGAATCCGGATCCGCCGCGGAGACAATAAAATTCAGATTGACACCTTCGGTAGTATTGTGCGAACCGATGGTTGCCAGTATCGGCGCCTGATTGCCGGCTTCATTTACAGTAATACTGACAACTTCACTATCGACGATAACACCATCCGAGGCGTAGAATGTAATCGGGTAGACACCGCTTTGCGTATAGCCGGGTGTCCAGTCGAAATCGCCGGTACCATTGCCATTATCCGCAAAATTCGCACCGGTCGGCAGAGTTGATGTACTCAGCGTCGGAATCGTACTATCCGGGTCGGTCGCGGAAACACCAAAACTCAATAAAACACCCTCGGTAGTACTTCGCGATCCGATTGAGGCCAGTGTCGGCGGCTGGTTACCCTGATCGGCCACCGTAATTGTTACGACCTCGCTGTCGGTCGCTAGGCCGTCATCGGCATAAAAGGTCACCGGATAAATACCATCTTGAGTAAAATCGGGCGTCCAGTCAAAAGTGCCGGAACCATCGCCATGGTCGGTAAAGGTCGCGCCGGTCGGCAGAGTCGATGTGCTCAAAGTCGGTATGGTACCATCCGCATCAGAAGCCGAGACAGAAAAATTGAGATTGCTGCCCTCCGGTGTTCCCTGAGGACCTATCGCGGCCAGAACCGGCGGCTGATTGCCTGATTCCTGGACGGTTATCGCGACCACCTCGGAATCGGTAATGATTCCGTCAGTAGCGTAAAATGTTATGTTGTAACTGCCTGATTGATTAAATCCGGGCGTCCAGTCAAAATCACCGCTGCCGTTACCATGGTCAATAAAAGCAACTCCGCTCGGAAGCGTGCTGGTTGAAAGGACCGGATTGGTACTGTCGGGATCGGTCGCGGAAACGCTGAAACTTAAATTTGCTCCCTCTGCCACCGATCTGTTTCCGATCGACGCCAGAGTCGGCGGCTGGTTGCCCGCCTCAAAGACATTAATATAGATCAATTCCGAATCAATGGCGCCGCCGTCCGAGGCGTAGAATGTAATATTGTACGAGCCGGCCTGCGTAAATCCGGGCGTCCAATCAAAAGTGTGACTGCCGTCACCGTTATTCACGAAAGTCGCACCTGTCGGGAGAGCGGTTGTCGTAATCGTCGGAACGGTCGAATCAGGATCAACCGCAGATACCACGAAATTCAGATTGATACCTTCCGTGGTTGACCTATTCCCTATAGAACTTAGAATCGGTGCATGATTACCCGATTCGACAACGGTGATTGTCGCGATCTGGGAATCAATACCTAACGTATCATCGGTCGCATAAAAGACCAGATGATAAGTCCCCGATTGATTAAAGAGCGGTGTCCAGGAAAAATTACCGGTACCGTTGCCATTATCTATGAATGAGGCAGCGTTGGGCAGTATTCCGGTTGACAGTGCCGGGATGGTCGAATCCGGATCAACTGCAGATACCGGGAAGGAAACATTGACACCCTCAGTGGTCGATGTCGGGCTTATCGGAGCCATTACCGGATTCTGATTACCGGCGTCGATTACGGTAATACTGACAATCTCGGAATCGACGGCCGAGGAATCATCGGTGGCATAGAAAGTGACATTATATACTCCCGATTGAATGAAAAGCGGGGTCCAGTCAAAAGTCCCCGTGCCGTCACCATTGTCAGAAAAATCTGCACTAAAAGGCAGAGTCGAACTGGTTAAGGCAGGGATCGCTCCTTCGGCGTCGGTCCCCGAAATCACAAAATTCAGATTCACATTCTCAGTCGTCGATTGCGCACCGATCGTGGCCAGCACCGGAATCTGGTTACCGGCCTCATTGACGGTGATGACAACCAATTCGGAATCGACCGACGCGGAGTCATCGGCGGCATAAAAAGTTACATTGTATACTCCGGATTGCAAATAATCCGGCGTCCAGTCAAAACTGCCGGTGCCATCTCCGTTATCAGTGAAATTCGCACCATTCGGTAAAGGTGATGTATTAAATGTAGGTGTGCTTTCTGCATCAGTCGCCGAAACCGGAATTATCAATTGCATTCCCTCAGTCGTTGACTGGGGGCCGATGGCCGACAATACGGGAAGCTGATTACCGGCCTCATTAACAGTAATAGCTACGATTTCCGAATCGACAGCCGAGGAATCATCGGTAGCGTAAAAAGTTATATTATAAACACCGGATTGCAGAAAATCAGGTGTCCAGTCAAATGTCCCGGTGCCATCACTATTATCGGTGAAGTCGGCACCGGCCGGTAATGCAGAAGTCGTCAAAATCGGAGCGGGACCATCAACATCCGATGCCGAAACGCCAAAACTCAGATTTACATTTTCAGTTGTCGACTGCGCACCTATTGAAGCCAAGACCGGCAGTTGATTACCGACTTCAATAACAGTAATGGTCACCACTTCGGAGTCGATTGCCGAAGAATCATCAGTGGCATAGAAAGTAACATTATAAGCATTCGACTGGGTGAAATTCGGCATCCAGTTAAAACTGCCGGTGCCGTTACCGTAATCGGTAAAGCTCGCTCCCGTCGGCAAAGTCGAGGTGGTTAGAACCGGTGTCGTGCCATCGGCATCAGTGGCCG
>CAYXTW010000039.1:0-32944 GCA_964467955.1 uncultured Ignavibacteriaceae bacterium
GAGGCGGGACGATCCGCCTTGTTGACCGCAAAAACATCGGCAATCTCCATCAGACCGGCTTTAAGCGTCTGGATGGCATCACCCGATTCCGGTACCAGCACGACCACAACCGTATCGCAGGCATCGACAATATCCAGCTCGATCTGCCCGACTCCGACCGTCTCGATCAGGATATAATCGAAACCGAAGGCATCCAGAACGGTGATGACATTTTCTGTCGCCGCGGCCAGCCCGCCGGTAGATCCCCGCGTGGCCATCGAGCGAATAAAAATCGAACCGTCGGTCGGCATATCGGTTAACCGGATACGGTCACCCAATAGCGCCCCGCCCGTAAATGGCGAGGTCGGATCGACGGCGATAACCGCCACCCGCGCCCCTTTGGCCGCCAGCATTTTTGAGATATTATTCACCAGCGATGATTTCCCGGCTCCGGGCGGCCCCGTAAAACCGATTCGTATCGCCTTTCCCGTCCCCGGATAAATCTTTGCAAGAACTTTCTGGTAACCTTCTTCGCGATCTTCGACATAAGAAACGATTCTGGCCAGCGCCGCTTGATCGCCGTTTTGGAATTTTTCCAGTACCGTCATGAGAGTTTCTTAAAACTGGGGCAGGTCACCGGCCCCCAGTCGAATATCTTTTAAACGCAGTTGAATCCTGGTATGCCCTTCCCATGAATTATACTCCACGACATAGACCAGATCGACCAAACTGCCGCGACCGGAAAGCTGCCGCGCCCAATCGCCGAATCCGAAACCGATAATATCGAAAACTGAATCGCCTTTGCGGACCTTCATCTTGAGATGATTTTTGCCCACACAATACGGCTGACCGAGGACCTCACAGTTGCGCGTCAGAAATATCGGCCGCATATTTTGCGGACCGAACGGCGCAAATGATTCGATGACATCCAGAAGCTTAGAACTTATTTGAGATAACTCGATTTCACAATCGATATGCAATTTCGCTACCAGATCATCATCGGTCAGGAGATTGCGGGAGACATCCTTCAACCTTTCTCTGAACGCATCGATTTTGTCCGGTGCAATCGTCAGCCCGGCAGCATATTTATGCCCACCGTAACGGAGGACCAAATCTTCGCAGTGCTTGAGGGCTTCAGTTAGATGAAAACCGGGTATCGAGCGCGCCGACCCTTTGCCTTCGCCATTATCGATGGCAATCATAACGGTCGGAAGGTGGTATCTTTCTACCAGCCGGCTGGCAACGATTCCGATGACGCCCGGGTGCCACCCTTCCGAGGCCAGCACGATAGCTCGGTCGTTTTCCAAATCAACTGTTTGCCGGATCTGCTCGAGCGCTTCACCCAGCGTTTTTTCATCGATATTTTTCCGCCTCTGATTTTCATGGTCGAGTTTGCGGGCGATTTCGGCCGCCACTCTTTCATCGCGGGTCGTCAACAGTTTTATCGCCAGGTGGGCATCGCCCAACCTCCCGATAGCATTAATCCTCGGTGCCAGTATAAATACGACCTGACCCGTTCCGATTTCCTTGCCCATTAATCCGGATACAAATGTCAATGATTTCAAACCCGGTTTGGTCGTGCCCGATATCTGCCGTATACCGAACTTCGTCAGAATTCGATTTTCTCCGACAAGCGGTACGATATCCGCCGAGGTGCCCAGCGCCACCAGATCCAGATGCTCCTCGAGTTCGGCCTGATCTTGTTGCAGCCTTTGATACAGTGCCTGAGCCAGTTTGAAGGCCACCCCGACGCCCGAAAGCTCCCCCCCGGCATAATGGCAGTCTTTCTGTTTCGGATTAACCAGCGCCACCGCATCGGGAAGAGTCTCACCCGGTTCATGATGATCGGTCAGAATACAATCGATGCCAAGCGAGCGGGCGAATTTCACTTCCTCCACCGCCGTAACGCCGGTATCAACCGAAACAATCAGCGAAATCCCCTTGGCCGCGGCCTCTTTGATTCCATCCGTGGAAAGACCATATCCCTCCACCAGCCGATTCGGTAAATAGTACATAACCTGAGCGCCCAGTTTGTTCAGAACCAGGTACAGAAGCGAGGAGGCGGTTATTCCATCGACATCATAATCGCCATAGACCATTATCTTTTCGTTTTCCCGAAGAGCATTTAAGATTCTCTCGACGGCCTTATCCATGTCATACAGGGTAAACGGATCCGGCAGGTCCGACATGGTCGGATTCAGAAACTGATTAATAGCCTCCGGCGAACTAATCTGGCGATTAAAAAGAATCTTGACAACGATCTGGTCAAGTCCGGTCTCTATGCAGATTTTCTGAAGAAATTCAGGATCCGGATCAGGAGCCACGACCCACTTAAGGGGGGCAGATTTACTTGCCCAATTCATTGTTGGCTTCCTTCTTTTCAGGAAGTCAGAAAGAGGAAATTAAGCCGAGTTCTGTGTCTCCGCGTACGAAGATACGGCCATTTATCTTGGTCTGTCAGTTACCTGACGACTCCATGCGGCCTACCCGGAAATCAAGCGGGACGAGCCAGTCCCTCTTTCCCTATTTGGCCTTGCTCCCGGTGGGGTTTACCCCCGGCACAGTTACCTGTGACGGGCGGGGTCTCTTACACCCCGTTTTCACCATCGCCGCTGTCCGCCTTTCGGCAGACAGGTAGGCAGTCTGTTTTCTGTGGCACTATCCGTCGGATCACTCCGCCCCGGTATTACCGGGCACCATGGCTCTGTGGAGCTCGGACTTTCCTCACTTTACGTCATAATAAAGCGCGACCGTTTTTCCTCTTTCTGAACTTACGTTTTATTCTATAGTTAACACATACAATCGATTTTAGTTCATCCGCCGGTAATTCGGGGCCTCTTTGGAAATCGTGACCGAGTGCGGGTGGGATTCGATTACCCCGGCGTGAGATACCCTTAAAAATCCCGCCTTTTGCTGCAACTGATTTATGTTGGCGGCGCCGCATATCCCCATCCCGGACCGGAGCCCTCCTACCAGCTGGTAAATGGTACTGGCTAACTCTCCCTTGTAGGGAACTCGACTTTCGATACCTTCCGGAACGAATTTCGAAACTTCCTCCTGATGCTCCTGAAAATACCGCTCGCTGCTCCCGGCTTTCATCGCCTCCACCGATCCCATCCCTCGATATGTTTTATACGTTCGACCCTCATAAAGAACCGTCTCGCCCGGGGATTCTTCCATACCTGCAAGCAACGAGCCCAGCATAACCGCCGAGGCCCCGGCCGCCAGCGCTTTGGTTATATCACCCGAGTACCTGATGCCGCCGTCGGCAATTATCGGAATATTGTGCTTTGAGGCTTCCTCGACGCTTTCCAGAATCGCCGTAATCTGCGGAACACCGCAGCCGGTGACAACCCGCGTCGTGCAAATAGACCCCGGCCCGATGCCGACTTTTACCGAGTCAGCCCCGGCCTCTATCAGCGCTTTCGCTCCCTCCTGCGTGGCGATATTGCCGGCCATGACGGGGACCGCCGGGTATCTTTTCTTTAATGCTTTCACTGTATTTAATACTCCCAGCGAATGCCCGTGCGAAGAGTCAACCACCAGAATATCGACCCCCGCATCCACCAGAAGTCCCGCCCGTTTTTCCATATCTTCCGCGACACTCACCGCCGCCCCGACCCGCAAACGACCCAGTTGGTCCTTACACGCATTGGGAAACATCAGCTTCTTCATGATATCTTTGACGGTAATCATACCCTTAAGATTATTCTGGTCGTCGACGATTGGCAATTTTTCGATACGATTTTTATGCAGTAATTCCTGCGCCGTATCCAGACTGGTTCCTTCGGGAGCCGTCACCAGATTTTTGGTCGTCATCACATCCGAAATTAAAGTCGCCATATCCTTATGAAAACGCAAATCACGGTTGGTCAAAATTCCGACCAGCTTTCCCCCTTCGGTTATCGGTATTCCGGAAATAGAAAACTGCTTCATAACTTTAAGGGCATCGCCAATCGGTCGATCCGGTGTCATTGTCACCGGCTTGACAATCATACCCGATTCGGAACGCTTAACCTTATCAACTTCGTACGCCTGCTCCTCCGGCGTTAAATTTTTATGAATGACGCCGAGCCCCCCCTGACGAGCAATGGCTATCGCCAGACGGCATTCGGTGACCGTATCCATCGCCGCCGAAATAATCGGTATATTTAAATTTATATCAGCTGTAATTTTGGTCGTTATATCGACGTCGCGGGGTAAGACTTCCGAACGGGACGGTATCAGAAGGACATCATCGAATGTCAGACCTTCATTGGGATAAAAATGCGTCATCGATTTTAATCGCTTTCTCCATTAACCCAGATTAACATCCGGCCGCAGTTATCGCAGGTAATAATCCGGTCACCTCTCTTGATTTCCTGAATCAGATGCGGCGGCAGCGCCTTATAACATGCTCCGCAGGCTCTCTTTCTGGCCGGCACGACCACATCGCCTCCGCGATTTTTGCGGACTCTTTCGTAAACCGACATCGTTCGCCGCGAAACCTTTTCGATAATATTATTCCGTTCGGCTTCCTTTAAATCGATTTTACTCCCGACCGAATCCATTTTCTCCTGAAGAATCGCCAGCTGCTTTTCGTTTTGCTCCCTGGTTTCTTCCGATTTCACTTTATAATCATCGATACTGCCTTCAATCTCCTCGATTTTCTGCATAAGTTCCAGGATCGCGGTTTCTTTTTCGCTGACATGCTCCTTAACCGCGTCGATCTGTGAAATTAAAGCGTCATATTCCTTGTTCGTCTTAATCGACATCATCTGGCCCTGGAGCTTCTTCAACTCTTCGTTTTTGGACTTAACCTCCAGTTCCATACTCTTCATGGATACCTTGGCTTCCGATAATTCTCTGGCCGTATTATCATATTTTTCCATGGTATCCTGGATTTCCTTTCTCAGGTTATCCATCATATCGGGAATATATTCCTTCGAGCGCTCCAATTCTCCGAGATCATAGTCAATTACCTGCAATTTTAGCAGCATCTCGAGATCACTTAGCATTTTTCGCTCCTCATGTTGTACAACAGTCATAATAAAAAAAGCGCAGTCTCTAATTTGACTCAGGACTGCGCTTAAGCTCCTTTAATTTTATCGAGCCGTATTTAATTTTTATTTCTTCTCTATGCGTTAATCGCATAAAATATCTATCGGCCATTTCCCCGGCTTTCTTCAATTGGGCAATACTGGACTCGAACCAGTGACCTCTCGGATGTGAACCGAACGCTCTAACCAGCTGAGCTAATTGCCCCGAAAACTCCAATATCCGCCTTTCAAACAACATCCGGGTTCATTTTATTATGAACCCTTTTACCTGGGCCCACCAGGACTCGAACCTGGGACCCGCTGATTATGAGTCAGCTGCTCTAACCAACTGAGCTATGGGCCCAAATAGTTAAAGTCTTATATTATAATACCCAATTATCCGGCCGTCAAGCCCTTTATTTTTTTAACAATGAAATAATTTCCCCGGTTCCGCGCTATTTTACATTAATTTAAACTACAAGCCCTGCAATAAATTAGAACATTAAGCTCCTGAATCAAAACATCTTATAAGAATATCCAATAATTCTGTTTATAAGGGATAATCGATTTCGTATATTTCCGGCAGCGGCGCTAGGGAATTCTCGTAGGTTAGGAAAAATGGTAGGTCAGGTCTGTCTTCAGACCTGACAAGAATAAGATGGCAGGAGTCAGCGACTCCTGCCGTACTTGTACTTCCTTAATTAAATTATAATTTTTAACTGTACCTTTATCCATTATGATTCCTTATTTAGCAATATTTTTAATTTGCGATACATTTATATATTTATCCGTTTATTTTATAATTATTATTATTATAATATGGTGAAATGCAGTCACTTTTTTCAATAGATATTGACTAATTTAGACGGGCGAATTACGCACTGCCTTATTTCAAAATCTACACCACATCAATGTAAATCCCGATCCAAGGCCCCTATATAGAAACAAAAAGGAATATGAATGAAAATGCCTTGCGGTTATATTTACATTACGACCTTTTTAATCATTCAAAATCGAACTGCCTTTATAAGAGTGTCGGCAAAAGCCATTTTCGTACATTTCTTTTCCCCTCAAACGCTTACGCCGACATCGCCCGGAAAACCAGAAAAAAAGGATTCCTTTTATATGCGAAACGAACCCATTTCGAATATTACCATTGCGGTAATTCACGTAGGTCGGCGTTCCGAACGAAGGGGCAATTTATTGCACCGAGCGAGAAACCCGACATCTTCTCTGGATAACAAAATGTCTACAAAATTTCAAAAATCGGAAACGAAGCCATTTTGTCCATTCAGGCTTTTATAGGAGATTGCAGCGTAATTAGATATGAAACTCGATAATATCGCCGTCGGTAAGGACAAAATTGTTCTTAACGCGTTGCCCCTCGTGCTTGCCCTTCCCCCAGATTTTAGCATATTGCAACTTTTTCAGGAAATCCTTGTGAAGCTCCAGCGCCGTATCCTCGACCGTCCCGCTAATCGGCAGAATAATCGGATCGTCGTAGTCAGCCTCGTGCCCGACTTTTTTGGTATACACCCGGATAATACCAAGGGCCTTGAACAGCGCCTGACCGAAACCGCGCATCAGGTCATCATCGAGAATCGACGTCGGAATAACCGTAAAATCAGGATAAAGCTCGTTCAGTTTTTGGCGTCCGACCTCGGCGCATCTTCTGATCGGAACAGAGGAGTATCTTGGCGCCAAGGGTACCCCCACATTGCCTGTGGAGTTTGTGCTGAAGCAGAACTATCCCAATCCGTTCAACGCCACGACACGTATTCAATTCACACTGCCCCAGGCCGGGCCGGTCCGGCTGGAAGTATTTAATATGCTGGGACAACGCGTCTCAACTCTTATAAATAAGGAAATGCCCGCCGGATACTATACTTTCGAATGGAATGGTCGTGATGGATTCGGCAATGATGTGGCCAGTGGTATGTACTTATATAAAATCATGGCAGGAGATTATAGCGGTAGCAAAAAGATGATTTTACTTAAATAAGGAGATTTAATAACGAAATCTTAATGGTATTGCTGCAAAAAAGAGCCTTGTGGATATATATGATTCACTTAATTTTTTGTTGTTTCCGAGACAATAACGTCTCGGCATTATCGGTCCATCGGGTCGATGCAGAGCTTTTACGGGTGGCAATTAATCCTTGACATAAAAAAGATAAATAAGTATATTATTTTAGTTGTACATCATGCTCCGCATCCGCAAAGAGAACAGAAATATCTATGGAGGATGATCATGAAGAGGCTCGCCGAATTCTCAATTTCCTTGGGATTTATTATATTATTCCCCGTTTTTTTATCAGCCAATACGATCTTTGTCCCCGATGACTCGACAACCATCCAGGCCGGCATCAATGGTGCTTTTGAAGGCGATACCGTCCTGGTTCGGTCGGGCATCTATTACGGTGCGGGCAACATCGGGCTTGATTTCAACGGGAAAAATATCGCCGTCGTCGGTGAAACCGGATCCGCCTCGACCGTTATCGACGGTCAATATGGTTACCCCGGTTACGACCGCGGTTTTTATCTTCACAGCGGCGAGAATGCGACGTCAATAATCGACGGTTTTTCACTCTTCAATTGCATACCATCTCTACCCGGAGGAGGAGGAGGCGGTATTTGCTGCGAAGGCGCCTCACCACAAATAAAAAATTGCTATTTCCAGCAGTGCAGCGGCTATATCGGCGGCGGTATCGGGTGCTTTGACGGCGCCTCACCCACGATAAGGAATTGCACTTTCATCGGCAATGGCATGGCATTCGGCGGCGCAGTGGGAGCAAATTCAGCCTCGCCGATACTCGAAAGCTGCCTGATAGTCAAAAACGTGACCGCTTTCGGGGGCGGTAGTGTTGCCGGTTTTCTGTCGTACATTATCTGTGACAACGTAACCTTTTCCGGCAATTACTGCGGCGAAGCCGGAACTGGGGGAACCGTGTATTGCGACAACTCGGCTATCGAACTGACCGACTGCATTATAACCTTCGGGCCGGCGGGCGAGCCGGTTTCGCTGGTCGATACGTCTGTCGCCTACATGAGCTGCTGCGACGTCTATGGCAACGCCGACGGTGACTGGGTCGGCGATATCACCGGTCAATCCGGGGAAAACGGGAATTTTTCGGCTGATCCGTTTTTCTGCGACACACTGGGTTACGGTGATTATCGTCTGGCTGCAAATTCACCCTGCCTGCCCGACTATAACGATTGCGGAGTCCTGATCGGCGCCTATGGTGCCGGGTGCTATACTCGGATTTGCGGTGACGTCAATGGCGATTATATAATCGACATCTTCGATATAACTCACCTGATTTTTTACTTATACATGGATGGTCTACAGCCGGTCGATTTTCAAATGGCTGATGTTAACGGTGACGGGAAGCTCAACATTTTTGATATTTCCTATCTCATATCATACCTCTACCTCGGAGGTCCGGCACCCAATTGCCCGTAAAGAACCTAATTTTTCACCTTTCTCAATCCATAAATAACGCTTATGAGTTGACAGACTCTTTTGTTTTTGTAAATTAGGCAAAAATATAATTTGCCCGGATGGGCATTCTATTATGAAAGGTAACCTGGAATGAAAGAAACCGGAAAAGTCTTGAAAAAACTCGAATATGGAGTCTATCTGGTCAGTACCGGCAAGGGCCATACCGGTAATGCCTTTACAGCCAGCTGGATCACGCAGGTCAGCTCGGAGCCGCCGATGGTCGCCGTTGCCGTCAAAAGCTCGCATCAGTCCGCAAAAATTATCAAAGAACATGGCGCCTTTGTCGTCAATCTTCTCAAAGACCAATGGAGCGATGTCGCCAAAACATATTATGGACCAGCCGAATCCGGTTACGAAAAGCTAAAACATGCCTTTATCGAGGATTCCCCCGCGACCGGCACGCCGATCTTCGAGGGTGTCCCCGGGTATCTTGATTGCAAAGTTGTTAATACGATTGAGGCGGGCAATCATACGATATTTATCGGTGAGGTCAAAGCCGCCCAATTAAACGACGACATCCCCATCCTGACCACGGCCAACAGCAAACTGCGTTACGCGGGTTGAGTTAATTAATCTTCCCGGGAAGTGTGAGTAATCCACCGCTTGCTGCGCGTTGGTGAATATAAATAGTACCGATGCCTTTACAATTCCACCGCCCGCGGTTTGCCGCGCGGGATGCACATTTATTTGCCCTCGTTCCGCACCGACCGGGCACGCACACCCGGCGGCTCAAAACTTTTATTTGCCTAATACCCGAAGACCTCATCGAGTGTCAAGTATTTAACGTCTCCATATTTCGCCAGCACTTTTTTATCGAGCTTGTCGCGATCGCCGAGGACAAGAATCGTGTATTTCTTATTCTTGAAATATTTATCATGAAACGCTTTAACATCCGCCATGGTCAGACCGCGGACATTATCATAGACATCCCGGCGCAAATCATGGTCGTTACCCATTTCTTCGGCATGTTCATAATCAAAAAGGATGTTCGATTTGGTAATGCGCTCGCTTTGTATTTGCTTGATTATGGCATCCTTAGAGGCTTCAAGAAGTACGTCCGATTCCGGCATGTTATCGAGAAGTCCGGTCATGCCGGCCATCGCTTCCGGTAGTTTATCCGCCTGAGTGCCGATGTATGATCTGATATAGTGCGCCTCGTCTTTTCTGTCCGGCGTCGAATAGCTGGCCCAGGTCGAGTAGGCCAGCGCCTTGGCTTCACGCAGGGTTTGAAAAACGATAGAGCACATGCTCCCGCCGTAATACTCGTTAAACAGTCGTCTGATAGCGACATTGTTTTTATTATAAGGTTCGTCTTTGGAAAGCATCATAATTTCGGCCTGCTTCATATCATAATCGACGACATAAACCTGATTTTTTTTCGTGGGTAATTGCGTGAAGACACTCGCTGCCGGTATGGGATTAAACGTATCGGGGACATTATGATATTTATTCAGAGAGGCGGTTAATCCGCCTTTATCAGCCGGACCGTAATACAGAATACGATGCTCGAAGCCGTTTATGCTTTTTATAATGTCGATCAATTCCGACGGTGTCAGCGCCTTAAGTTCTTCTTCGGAGAGGATATTCGTATACGGTGACTTCGGACCGTACATACCGTAGTTCACCATTGCGCCGCGAAGAACACTCCGCCTTGATTTTTTGTTATCCTCCCGTTTTTTTAAGATGTCTTTAACCAGATTATCCAGTGCTTCTTTATTCGGCTGGGCATCGGCGAGAAGTTCTTCCAGCAACGGTAATCCTTTTTCAAAATTCTCGGCGAGACCGGAAAGAGAAACCCAGATTTTATCTTCGGAACTGGAAACGGAAAACGAGCATCCGACCTTATAAAACTCTTCTTTAAGCTGTTCCGGGGTGTACTTTGACGTCCCCAGATATGTTAGATAATCAAGCGCCACGCCCAGTCTTTTGTCATTATTTGTGCCCATATCCAGAATATAATAAAGTTGAAAGAGGCCATTTTCGACATTGGCTTTATAGAATACGGGGATATCATCCTTGATGCTGAATTCTTCGATATCCTTCTCGTAATCCAAAAAGACCGGCGATATCTCCGGTACCTTTTTTTCCATTATGCTGGTCGCGAACTGAGATCGGGCATCACGATTGAGTTTGACCGGGGTAATTTCCGGTTTTACTATTTTTTTGACATTTTTATCTTCCCCGACCCTCTTATAAACAACGACATAATTGTCACCATATTTCTTATTGGCGAAATCAATAACATCCTGCTTTGTGATTTTGGAGAGACGGTCCATTTTGTCTACATAATCTTCCCACTTAAGATCTTCGATAAAAGTATTGACGAAGGCGGCAGATCGCGACCAGTTGCTTTCATAACGTTTTATTTGCTTTAACTTCAGATCGTTTATAATTGCGGGAATCAGCCAATCAGGGAAGTCGCCTTTTTTCAGAGATTCGATCTGCACCAGGAGAAGATCCTTTACTTCCTCGAGTGTCTGACCTTCTTTGGGGCGGCCGTGAAAGACATGTACGGAATAATCTTTCATAATATCGGGGTATGACCCGGCGCTGAGGACTTTTTGGCTCTGGTTGAGCCGAAGATCGATCAACCCGGCATAACTGTTATTGAATATCAAATCGATTAGTTCCAGCATGTCGGCATCTTTCGAATTCGCACCGCCAAAGCGAAAACCAAGCTCCACATTTTCGGCTTCAGGACCGACAACTTCTTTGACAATCGGCTGTTCGATCGGGTCTTCCTGCGGCGGGACATAAACCGGGACATCCTTGGAGGGCAGCTGACCGAAAGTATTATCTATCATCTCTATTATTTTGTCCGGATCGAAATCACCCGAGAGACAGATGGCCATATTGTTGGGGACATAATAGGTCTTGCGATAATCGATTACCTTTTGCAGCGACGGATTTTTCAGATGTTCGATTTTACCGAGAGTGGTTTGCGTACCGTACGGGTGTTTTTGGAAGAGACCGGAGTATAAAGCCTCTTCGATTTTATCCCGGTCATTATCGAGGCTCCTGTTTTTTTCTTCGTAGACGACCTCCAGCTCGGTGTGAAAGAGCCGCATGACCGGATCTTTGAACCTCTCGGCTTCTATTTCAAGCCAGTTGGCCAGTTGATTGGAAGGTATATTATTAATATAGACCGTTTGCTCCACCGAGGTATAGGCATTGGTTCCTTTGGCGCCGATAGCGCCCAGCATTTTGTCATATTCGTTGGGGATGGCGTATTTTGCGGCGACACCGGAAATGCTGTCAATCTGATGATACAATTTTTTTCTTTCGACCGAATCGGTTGTCTCGAAACGTTGTTCATAGAGTGCGATTATTTTATCAAGTTCGGGTCTTTCTTTTTCATAATCAAGACTGCCGAATTCATCGGAACCTTTGAAAAACATATGTTCCAGATAATGCGCCAACCCGGTGGCGTCGGCCGGATCATTTTTATGTCCGACTTTGACCGGAATGGCGGTTTGGACTCGGGCGTCGTTTCTATAAACGGTCATGTAAACCGTAAGACCGTCATCAAGGCGATATATTCTCGCCTTGAGAGGGTCACCCTTGACCATTTCGTATGTGTATTTTCCACGGGTGACTCGCGACGTCTTGGAGCAGCCCAGGACGAAAAGCAGGCTCAGGAAAATCAAGGTCATTATCAATCCCGGGATAAAATGCCGCATGAATGATTTCATTTTCTATATCTCCTTTAATTAAGAATACTTACTTTATTGTTACGATTTTTATTCATTGATTCGGAAGATTTTGACCGGCAGTGTATTTTGAAATTTCATTTCGTAAATCTGGCAAATAATGGCCGGATTGTCAATACCCGAGTGAATGAATTGTCGGTCACCGTCTTGACAAATTTGGTATGAAAAGGGCAATTATCTTTCAACTGTAATGAATTTGACAGACGGGACAATTATCGCTATATATAATCGGATTGGTTTTTATGTTTATGTCTTCGTCGAAGGAAAACACCCTGGAGCTTAAATTGCTCCATGAATGGCCTGATAACGCCATTGATGCCGTAGAAATCCAGCGTAAACTGAGTGTGAAAGTAATAAACGAAGAAATGTTTTTAAAACCGGAAACGGTTACCGCCGTAGATACGGCGTTTGACGGTAATAATAATTATCTTTTTGCATCCGCCGTGACCTTTAATGTCCCCGGATTAATTGAAATGGAGTTTACGACAGCGAAAAAGAAGGCTGGATTCCCGTATATACCGGGTTTGAAGGCTTTCCGCGAAGGGCCGGTGATATTAACGGCGCTTGCCAGGCTCAAGCACACTCCGGAAATCGTAATTTATCGGGGGCACGGGATCGCTCATCCCCGCTATTTCGGGCTGGCATCACATTTAGGCGTTTTAACTGATATTCCCTCGGTTGGGTGCGCAATGAAAATTCTGGCGGGGGATTATAATATGCCGCCGGCGAATAAAGGAGGGCGGAAGCCGATGTTTACCGACGGCAATGAAGTCGGCTGTGTTTATCGCAGCAGAACCAATGTGAAACCGATTTTTATATCTCCGGGGCATCTGTGTAATATGGAGGATGCGGTCAATATCGTTGCCGGGTGCCTGACCTCTTACAGAGTACCGGAACCGCTAAGAATAGCACATATATATGCTAACCGGTTTAAACAGTTTTCGGCGGACCAATCCAGAGCGCAAAAGGAATAAATGAATAATTTAAAAATGAATTTATCTGTAAAATGTACATGAGATATTTGATGGATAAAAAATATATTTTAAGACGTGCCGGAGAGTTGCTGCCGCAGCAGATAAAAATGCGGCGGGAGTTGCATAAAAACCCGGAGACAGCTTTTGAAGAATTTTGGACCACTGAATTCATAAAAAACCATCTTAAACGGCATCGAATAAAATCCCGGCCTCTTAAGATGAAAACCGGGGTCCTGGCAATTATTAATGAAAATAAAAAAACGGCGGTTGCGATTAGAACCGACATCGATGCCCTGCCGGTCACCGAGCAAAGCGGGCTGGCGTTTAAATCGACGAGAAAGGGATTTATGCATGCCTGCGGGCATGACATTCATATGGCGGTCGTCGCGGGTGTCGCGGTTCTTCTCAATGAAATAAGAAACGATTTGCCGGGATGCGTGAAGTTTATTTTTCAACCGGCCGAAGAGATGCCGCCGGGTGGGGCGCAACCGATGATTAAAGAAGGTGTTTTGATAAGGCCGGAGGTCAAAATGATTTTCGGGCTGCACGTTGATCCGACGCTTCCGGTCGGGAAATTCGCATTGAGGGACGGCCCGACGATGGCCTCGGTTACCGATTTCGATATAAAGATTCACGGCCAGGGGGGCCATGCCGCCTCACCGCATCGAGCGGTCGACGCTGTCGCCGTGGCGGCCGAACTGGTCGGATCGATACAGAAAATAGTCTCACGGGAAACCAATCCGCTGAAACCGATTGTGATCACCTTCGGACTCATAAAGGGCGGCACGGTTCGTAATGTTATTGCCGATAAGGTCTTATTGCAGGGAACGGCGCGGACTTTGTTTCCGGAAAATATGAAGCGTATACCTCGTCTGATAAAACGGACCGCCGACGGTATCTGTAAAGCACGCGGCGCGAAATACGAGTTGAAAATTCTCTCAGGTTATCCGGTTCTGTCCAATCACGAAAAAGCGAACCGAATTTTGTCAGGTTCGGCGGAAGAATTATTTGACCGCCGTTCGGTTTCTTTGACTCCGCAGTCGATGGGCGGTGAAGATTTTGCGTTTTACCTGCAAAAGATTCCGGGGGCGATGTTCCGGTTGGGCGCCAAAAACGATAAAATCGGCGCCAACAAACCGTGGCATTCACCCAAATTTATCGCCGATGAAAAATCTATTTTTTACGGGATAGCCTTGTTGGCCATGACGGTTGTAAAATTTTTCGAAAGCGTGCAAAATGCATAAAAAATATTGGTTTGTGATTCTGTCAGTTCTGCTGCTGCCTGTCGGTATTGCAGCAGATCAGTTTATACCCGATTTGATTTTAAATTACTCCGACTTTTCATATATAACTTCCATCGCCGTTGGCTACCATTATGTCTATTACGGTACAACCAACGGTATCACCCGATACAATATCACGAAAGGTCAATGGGGTGAGCCGATGATGGTAAATCAGGGCCCGGGCAATGGCGTCATCCACCAGATTAAAGCGTCATTCAATGATGAAAATGTCTGGGTTCAAACTGACCTGGGCATATTTGAATACAGCAATGTCATGGAGCAGTGGACACAGATAACCGAAATGCCCAAGGTCGAGACGAATGCCCGTCATCTGCCCGCGACCGAGACATATTTCCCGCCGTGGGGTTATGATTACCTTCCGGGCGGGGTCTTGGCCGATAATCACGACCGGCGGTTCCCGTTGACCGATATTGTCGACGATGGCTGGGGCAATCTCTGGATAGGGACATGGGGACTGGGTGCGGCGCGTTCCGATAACGCCGGTCGCCGGATCGAGCTTCTGCCGTACGGGCTTTTACAGAAAGACATAATGACAATACACCGGGACAATGATGAATTGTGGATAAGCGGCGAAGTCGCCGGTTCTTATCGTACCGGTATAACGATATTTAATCCCAAAAATAACAGCTTTGATTACGTGGAAAGCTTCGGCGGATATATTTACACTGCCGATGATGTGTACGATATCAGTTCCAATGAGACTGATGTTTTTGCGGCCACGAATAACGGTGTCTGGGTGCTGGATAAAAAAAAGAAAACGATTCGTGATCAGCTGAAAAGAACTTCCGGATTGCCGGACGATCTAATATTGACGGTCCTGGCGATAGGCGATACGCTTTTTGTCGGAACAAAGTACGGTTTGGGCGTAATCGATATTTATACCGATTCAACCAGGCGGATTTCCAACACACTTTTGCCGTCGCTAACGGTTCTTTGTCTGGAAAAAGCGGGTAATGATTTATGGATCGGGACGACTTCGGGAGCGTATCGTCTCGACCTGGAGACCGGTGCGATCGGTTTTCTTTCGGCCGATGAAATTACTCAGTCGGGTAGTATTCATGATATCAAATATGCCGGCGGCAAAATATGGCTGGCAACCGACTACGAGCTGGCTTCCATAGATGCCGTTACCGCCGATATTAATCTCTATCCCGAAGTCAACAGTTATGGTGGCGCTGTTGCGGTCGCGGTGAACGATACGCTGATAGCGGCGGCGACTATTCAGGGATTACTTCTAATCCCTCTCGACAAAAATCAGTATTCCCGGAATTACACGACCGATGATGGTCTGCTGTCGGATAATATCCGAGATTTAATATTCGATGATGATTACCTCTGGTTGGGCACCGATTCCGGTCTGGTTCGTTTCTGGTATAAAGATCCGTCGCTGTAGCCGCAAGGGGCGCTATTTACACATTAGAAATAAGTGTTTGGGACAAAAAATCGCTTTTTTTTGAAATAAAATTTATTATTTTAAATCTGGCCCCGCTAATACGGATTACGGAAGGTTGGGTTATAATTATCGTTTAAACCAAAAAATATGGAGGACGTTATATGGCATGATACGCGGACAGTTATTACTCATCAACGCCTCAAACTCTAAACGGAGGGTCGAATGAAGAAATTATTAACTCTTCTTGCCGCCTTAATCGTGATTTTTATGATCTTCGGCTGCAGCGAAACGCCTCAGGTGACGGACCCGATGGATATCAGTTCGCTGGGAGCATTGGTCCAACGACCGGAGTACATTGAGACACGGCCACCTGAAGTGGTCAGCCAATTCGTTATGGAACCATCCCCGGATTTGTCATTCAAGAAGCCGCCAAAACCGCCGCCGGACACCGGTGATAATGAAGATCCCAATCCCGATCCGGCGCATAAATACGCTTATGTGGTCGGAATTTCCGACTATGAAGGCACTGTCAATGATTTACAATATTGTGACGACGATGCCCGGGAGATGAGAACGATGCTTCAGGGCGAGGGTTTTACAGTGCAGATGGACCTCGATCGCAGCGCCACTGCGGATAACATCGTGGCCGGATTAAACTGGCTCGTATCTTCGGCGCAGCCGGGCGATGAAATCGCTTTCTGTTATTCCGGTCATGGTATGAAAGCGCAGGGTTATGGTTCGAGTATTATTTCGACCGATTTGTATTATATTACGCACGGATATGTGATGCAGATATTCAATTCGGCCAACTGTACCAAGAAACTGGTTACGCTGGATGCCTGTGTTATCGGCGATTTCCTGTCTGACGGCGAGAGCGGAACGATAGTCGCGACAGCCTCACGCAATAGTAGCTCCTATGACGCCCCGGATCTCCAGAACGGAGCCTGGACATATTATTTCCTTGAGGGTGCCGGTAGTCTTATTTTTGCCGAGGATGTCGCATCCTACGCCGAGGACGGTATGAAGGCCTGGGCGCAGCCTTATCATCTGCGGGTTACTCCCTCTCATAACGATAAATATACCGGCATGTTCGACATTTAACCAAAAACATATATTTTGATATAAAAGCCTCGCCGGATGGCGGGGCTTTTTTTATCTATTAACAAGCGGAAAATGGCTTTTGTTTTTCCGGAAATTTATTATATTTGGATTGATACATTCCTTGACGGTGTGGACGTGCTGTAAAGCCCGGAAATTCACGCCTTATATTTAGATGGTAACCTGAGGGAATGATAGTTTTAATATTCATTCGATAATGCGGAGGATACCATGAAAATTCCGGTGATACTGAGTGCTCTTTTTTTGATATTATCCGGCACCATGATGGCGCAGGATTATTCGACTCCCTACGTTTATTCCGCGTCCAGCGCGCCGGCGGCAACTACTTATTTTAATTTTGATATTACCAACTCTATTTTTGTCGATCCGACCGCCATCCATGAGGTCATTTATCGGGACGCACCGGCAAATACGTGGAGCAGCGGCAGCATATCTCTGTTTTATCAGGCCTGTTCGTCATATACATATTCCGGTTCGATAAGTTATCAGCCGCCATCGGATCTGCTTGAGTGGTATTTCCGGTCCGAAAACGACACGGTTGTCGTTAGCCAGTCGCCGAAAAATAGCAGCGATCAATTTCCGGTACCGGCGTATCTGATGGCCGATCTGGGGGCTGATCCGGCCGACGACACTGAAGGGGGAGGCGGCAGCAATCTCGACATAACTCATTTTTACGCTTCTTATTCGGATAGCAAGCTTTATTTCCGGCTGGATAATAACGGAGGCGGCTTTCCCACCAGCGGCGGTTTACTCACCTATTATATGTATTCGGTCGGATTGATAAATCCGAATTTAACCGATTCAACCGCCTATCTTTTAATCTATGCCAGCAACCCGCTGTTCAGCACCGGATTATTCGCCATGAATTTAAGCGACAGCAGTTTTAGCAATATAGGATCTGTTTCCGCCAATATTTCCGGAAATTCTCTGAGTTTGTCGTGTAATATTTCCGATCTGGTGGCTCAGCCGGGATGGCCGGAATGGCCGCCCGCCGCCGGGTTTGTCGGCGCGGCGCCGGTTACGGTCACGGCGGTTATTGCCAATCTCACGTATAATGATTTCGGGAAAGCGGCGATTTTAATTCCGTCGTCGAATCTGCTCGATTATGCTGCCGTAAACAATGCTCCGACATTAACCAATCCGATAGTGATTTATGATGATACCGGATTGGTTACGGCCGAGATAATATATACTGACATCGATAATCATCTGGCCGTCATAAGAAGTTTTTACTTCGATAATGTTCCTTATGAAATGTTTGCCTGCGAGAAGGATTATGAGGGTGGAGCCGCATTCGGCACCGATTTAACCGTCACCGAAACCAGATGGTACATATATTATTTCGAATTTTCCGATGGCGACCAGACAGTCAGTACATCACTGGATTCGATTTACATTGATTTAACCACTTTCATCTGCGGCGATGCCAACGACGATAGTACAGTCAATATATTTGATATTACATATATTATTAATTACCTGTACCGCGATGGGCCATCACCGGACCCGATTGAAGCTGCCGATGTGAATAATGACGGGGCGGTTAATATATTCGATATAACGTACTTAATAAGCTACCTGTATCTCGAAGGCCCTGAACCGGACTGCCCGTAGTAGTGAACAGATTCGAATTATATTGCTGATAAAACCGGCGCTTTATTACCGAGTCGATAAATTTAATCTTTAAACAGATCGTCGAATCGCTTTTTCTTTTGATCCTTGGCTTCGATCGGATCGGCCTTTTTGCCGTGGCTATGAAACGCCTGGCGCACCTGAAAATAATCACAGAAATTGGCTTTTTCCTTAATTGCGATGGGACCGTCAATTGACCTCCATTCCCGACACTGGAAGCGTTGCGTGGGATCGAAAAACCGACATCCCCGGCAACAGCGCAGGGCCGACATGCAGTGTGGACAATTATCCGAGCGCATAACTTTGTCTTCGATTCCCGTCCCCCGACCGCAATTCCAGCAAATAAGATCAGCCATAGACCATAACACCCTGCAAAAAACTAACAAAGCCTATAAGAATATAATAAAAAAGTGTGAAGATTTCAACCTGTTTACCATTTTTCTCAGGTTTTTAACTGTTGTTCCAAAAACCCGGGATATTGATAAAGCCGGCTTGACAGCTTCTCACTTACCGTAGACAATCGTCTGAATCGACATTGATTTTTATTTTTTTACTGATAAGGGTCTGATATCAGCCATCGAGGTCCAGGCGTTCTTGTTTTGTCTGGCCAGAAAAACTACCGCCTCGGCGACTTCATCGACCGTCAATTTTTGCGCCGCTTTAGACGGCGATTTCGATTTTCCTGAAAGATTCGACATAAAGCGCGTGTCTGTCGACGCCGGCGAAAGGACACAGATTTTGATATTTTCGTTACGCACTTCACCGGCGACTGCTTCTGAAAAAACATTCAGCGCCGCTTTTGACGACGAATAGGCCGCCAACCCGGCGACACCCATTCGCCCGGCCAGCGAAGAGATATTGATTATCTGTCCACCGCCCGCCTTTCTGAGAATAGGAATTAATTCGAGAAATGAGTAATAGACGGCTTTTAGATTGGTATTGAAAATTATATTAAATTCTCTTTCGGTCGTTTCGACCAGCGGTTTATGAATCCCGACTCCGGCATTATTGATAAATATATCAATTCGCCTGAATTTTTTGATGGTCGATGTAATAATTTTTTTCATCCGGCTTCGGATTGTTACGTCAGCCGTAACAATCAAAAAACGATCTTCTCTTATTTTCAGGCTTTCGGCGACTTTATTCAGCTTCTTCTCAGTCCGCCCGGCCAGGACGACTATTGCGCCTTCGGCAGACATGTGCTGCGCGATAGCTGCGCCGATACCCTGCCCGGCGCCGGTTATGACAACCACCAGATTTTTTAACGATCGCATATAGGCTCCCTGTCAAAATCAATTGATGTATGACAATTTAAGTAAATACGGCCAAAAGATAAAGAGAGATGAGTACAGACCCCGGAATTTTATCGACAAAATTAGAAAGCCCACTTTCCCCTCAGAAGTGGGCTTTCTGCCTCGAGAAAAGAAGATGACGACTTAGAAATTTCGCATCAACTTTTTATTCCTTTGCCATCAATCAAAGAAAAAACTGCCATCCTTTCCTGCAAATGCAAGCAACTAAAATGCCGGGAATCAGAATCTCGCTTCCGCATAACACTAACCTGTTGATTATCATACAAATAAAGCGTAACGAAAGTCATTTGCTATATGCAAAATAGCTCTAATTCGTAAAATTTTACGAAATATTAATCGATTTATGCCTAAATCTTGTGCATATCAATAATTTACACGCTGCGGACGAATTCCGCCTAAATCGTAATCTATTACGAATTGATAACCTGCAACATGAATTGTCACAATTTTATATCCAATAACTCGGGAAGTCTTCTGATTGTTGTTACGTTTTTTGATTTAGATAAACCTTTTTCATAGGTGATGGAACTGCTATTGTCGGATTTGAAATCTGCCGCGACATTGTAATTATTAATATCGTTACGTCTAATTAGAATCGGTATCAGGCCGGCTCTTTTGGCTCCCCGGATGTCGTCAGCTGTATCGCCAATATAAGCTGCCTGCGCGGGCCGAAGTTCAGCCTGATTAAGGGCCTGCTGGAAAATTCGTTTATCAGGTTTTTTATAGCCGATCTCACCGGAGACAACTATAACATCGAAAAGGTCAGTCAATTCGGTTTCAGCCAGATATGAATATATATGCGGCGGATGATCAAAATTAGTTATCAGACCGAGGATCTTATTCGTCTTCAGCTTTTTAAGTATCGGATATGCATCGGGGTCCAGAGTAATATATTGATGCCAGGCTTCAATGGCGGATTCGACCGTTTTCTTGATATCGGAAATATATAAATCCAGATTCACTTCGCGGGCGAGTCGCTTGATACGTCTCTCAAAAACAGTCAATTCGTCTTTTTCAATCGGTGGTTCCGGTCTTTCGAAAAATCCGTCGCATATTTTAGCGAACTCAACTTTTGTTTTCGACAGCCCATATTTTTGAAATGAGTTATAAACCGATAAAAACCAGTCAGTCCAGGCCTGACTCATATTACCATAGTCTAAAAGCGTACCGTACAGGTCAAAGAAGACCGCCCTGATTTCTTTTGGTATAATTCGGTTATTGGTAGCCGCCATTTATAAAATTTATACAAAATCGTTTCGTTGGCAAGAAATAATATCATTGTGGGCCATGTAAATTAAATATCCGGTTTGACAGCGGTCATCACCGGATCAGCTTCGATCGGTGCGGGAGTGATAACCGCGATTTCGGCCAGCGGCCGGATTAGTTTGTCGACTCCCTCGATATTTTGGGGTCGTTCGTTTTCAGGCGTGAGATTGAATAATTTATCGGCGACATCGGCCCCATTTTGCGTCGGAAAGATGTTATCAAATCCAGAATCTTGCAGCCAGCCATACAGAGTTTTCCCTGACGGATGAGGGATTGAACACAATTTTGATTCGATTATGAATGAACGAGTGTTTTCAAGTTTCTTGATTGAAATATTTTCGAATTTCAAAGGTTGTTCGCCTTTTAAAAAATGCTCTTCAATATTCTCCTCAGACATATCAATAGTCATGCCGTACATATCGATTCGTTCATTGCTAATCAGCCGATTACTTAGAATCAACATGCCTCGGTCGTTATCGATCGGCTGGATCCAGAGATCATATTCCCCGCCGTTTTTGTACTTACTAAGGCCGTCGTAAAAAATCCGCAAACGTCCGCCGGGGCGAAGCACCCGATAGAATTCATGCAGGATTTCCTGTGGATTATCCGTCTCTTCGACCGAACTGGCCGCCATGATACCGTCAAAGCTATTATTTTCGAATGGGAATTTCTGGTCCGGTTGGTAATGCACGAATTCAGCGTTAGTTATCCTCAGGCGCGCGGCGTTTGCAGTGCATACGTCGACTCGTCGCGGGGAGGCATCAAGCCCGACTACTTTTTCGACATAGGGGGCAACAATCAGCGAGGGCCAGCCGTCGCCCGGTCCGAAATCAAGAAGTTTTCCCCCGCCGGTGGCGAATAAAAAATCGAAGGCCCAGCCGCGGTCGCGCCAGTGGGCGCGGTTATTGACGTCAAAGGGTATGTATATCATCGGCAGGCAAAAATCTGACTGCGAATCCATTTTATCGTAGATAAATTCAGTCGAGCTGCAAGATGTCGGCCGTAATTCTTTTTTAATCCAATCGAATATGTCCATTCCGGATTCCGCTATGATATTTTATCGATAGATTCATTAAGTTGAGAAATGTGTTTCTCCGTCTTTTATGACGCCATAGACATTTTCAATATTATCGATATCATCGAGAGGATTTTCGTTCATTATCAATATATTAGCTTTCTTATTCGGTTCTATACTACCGTATTCATCCGAAATCCTTAACCACTCAGCCGGATAAATAGTCGCACCTTTAATAATATCAATGCTCGACAGACCGCTTTTTTTGAGTAATTTCATTTCGTTAAATGTAAAGACCGGATTCCATCCATCCTGCCCGACAAGGATTTTTATTCCGCCCTTTATAAATTCGGACGTAAAAAATCGGCTCATTTCATATAATATTTTAAAAGTACTTTTGATCTTCTCCTGCTCATCTTTACTTTCGCGATAGACCTCGGGTCGCTCGATGTAATCTTTAAAAACATGAAGAGTCGGGCAAAAATAAACATCGTTTGATTGCATTTTCTCTATCAAATGATCCAACTTCGGACGCGATATCGATTCGACACCAATCAATAGCAATTTGTCGGTAAAAGCAGATTTTTCTTTTTGATCGGCATCCTTTAGTTTTTCGAGTTCCGAATTTAGCTCGTCATCAAGAACCGCCTGCCACGGTGATTTACCATGCTCGATGCACTTGACTCCCATTTCAATCGCCTTATCTATAGTGACGCTTTGAAAAAAAGTCGGTCCGGGATCGTATGTCACCGGCAAATTGTATTTCGCTGCTTCCTTGAGGAGATATTCAAGAATATCAGGATTTAAATCCCTGAAGGTTTTTACCAGCGCGGCGCCATTATCGGCGATTTGTCTGATAATATTTTTTACGTCTTTTTTGGAGTCCACCCTGACGTTAAATCCCGGGTATTTGACATTGGAACCCTGGTCCTTGGGGGCGTTTTTTTGAAGCATCGGTCCGGAATAAAATATATCGGGGCCGATATATATGTTTTGATTAACGTTATCGGTCAGATTTTTCATTGTGTCTATCGGCCCGCCGACATCTCTTACCTGCGTAATACCCCGGCAGACGAACTCTTGTAAGACCAATTTCTCCAGATCTCCCTCGGTTTCCCGGACTCCGCATTCGTTCAGAATTTCTCGCTTAACTTCTTCGTTTTGGTTTGTCAGGACGGTAAGATGAGCGTGGTTTTCAAAGAGTCCTGGCACGGCATATTTCCCGCTGCAATCGATATGGCTACTGTTTTTATTATCAATAATTTTATGAGGATTAATCTCGACGATTTTTCCGCTATTGATTATCACATCGACGCTTTCTCGTAACTCATCGTTGATGGTATCGATGCAACCTATATTACTTAGAATCAGTCTTGTATCCATTCGTTTTTTTTTGACAACGTCACTCCGTTATTCTCTTAAAAACCAGGCCAGTTTTTTTCTTTCAGGTGCCTGTGGAATATCGCCTTCGGGATAACCGAGCGGCGTAATGGTGGCGATATAATGATTCCGGTTTATTCCCAGCATATCTTTGACTCCGTCGGTATCCATGGCGGCAATCCAGCAGGTCCCTAATCCGTACTGCCAGGCGGCCAGGAGAAAATGATAAGCAGCAATACAGCCGTCCTGTACATATCTTTTGGAAATCTCCGGATCCGCGACAATCGCAACCGCCATTGGCGCCCGATTGATCGGTGAACTGTTTTTGCTGCGAGTTTCGGCCAGCCGATTCAATAAGTTTTTATCCCTTATGATTTTAAAATAATATGGTTGCTGGTTGCGGGCGGTGGGAGCGAAACGGGCAAGATCCAGAACCTGGTTGAGAATATTGTCCGGGATTATTTCATTGGTGAAGTGCCGGATACTCCGCCGAGTGAGAAGAAGCTCGTCGCCGCTGAAATAATTTTCGATCTGATGTTCAAAGTGCTGAAATTCAAGTTTTCGGCCCTCGGGATCTGTCGCGAAAAAGTTGTAAATTCGATATTTCTCATCAAGCGCCGGCGCCGACAGGGAAAACGCCTTAAGTTTATTATAGCTCCGATCGACTTCGGCGCGGCTGTCGCATACAAAAGTAATTAGCGTGTCGATATCCGCATTTTCTTGCTGATGCAGGCCAAACAACATGTTGCCGCTTTTCAGAATGATACAGTCGCCCTGATCGAGCCATAAATTACAACCGATTTGATTGATGTAGAATTCTTTTAACTCTTCGAGTTTTTGTGTCTTGAAAAATATTATTCCGTTCATAATTTTCTCCCGGCGAGAGCAGCCCAAACAGTAACTGCTACTTATTTATAAACTCTGACAATTAAAGCACAGATTCGGCCGGGGTCAAGGTTGTTTATAACAATGTAAAGCTGCTCCAAATACTTTTTCGCGTATGAAAAAAACTTGTATCAAATCAGGTTTTCGGTTATCTTTATAATATAGGGAAAAACTATCTGGCGATTTATGCCGAACCTGCCATACGACATCATTGAATCGT
Organism: uncultured Ignavibacteriaceae bacterium; assembly: GCA_964467955.1. Classification (GTDB taxonomy): domain Bacteria; phylum Zixibacteria; class MSB-5A5; order GN15; family PGXB01; genus CAYXTW01. The sequence continues at coordinate 24,711 of CAYXTW010000039.1, forward strand.
CAGAAGAGCAGGGATAAACATTTAAAGCTGTGAGGTGATTATGCGATATTTGACCCTTTTAACCGCTGTAATATTTATGGTTTTTCTGGCCGGATGCAGCCGGAATTCAACCGCACCGGACCAGTCGGGAAGTAATATAATAGATAATCAAAAGCTTCCGGAAAACGCCCAGAAAATCCTGGATCAATATCTTCCCGAGGATCTCGAATCGGAAAACGGCGAACAGCCCGCCTATCTGGATTCGCTTCCGGTTGAGCTTATCGAAAATTGTGATATCTATTCGGTAACGTTTCTTTGGGGCGATGTTTTTAATGCCGCCACACCATCAAACGATACGACTGATTGGTCGGGGACGCTTTCGATGAACGCGGACGGTGTCGTGCATGTGTTGTACGAAATCGATTTCGAGCCGGGCGAGGATTCGGTTTTGATACACAATAATCCGACTTTCGCTATCTGGATTTCAAAGACAGCTAATGATCTTGATGGTCTCAGCTTTTTGATCTTTCTGCCGCGCGATATCGAATATTTTGCTCCACCGGAACTGACTTTCGAGACCGATCCGATAACGCTGTCGTTTTATTTTTATGAACTGGTCGAGTTGACCGCCTTTTATCCCGTTGATGAAAGCAACGGCCTTATCGTTTATTCCCGTCTGATATGGGAAAACGCCTGCCCGGGTGGAATAATCGACGGCACTTGGGTCAAGGACGGCTGGCTGAGCGATTCGGGCAGTTTTAATGGGTTCTGGATTGATCATTTGGGGGATACCGTCGGTTGTATGAGCGGTATTTTCTGGGGCGCCAACGACGGTTTCACCGGTAAATTTTCCGGCTCGGTTTCAGGGCTTTATACTGATCAGGTCATCGCCGAATTTGAGGGTCACTGGTATTATGATGATCCGCGGATGTGCCCCATATGCGGTGAGGGGCACGGCGTTTTTCATGGTCAGTTCCGGTATCTTGAAGACGGTCGCACCGGCTTTATGGCCGGGGAGTTTGGTGATTATTCTCTCCCGCCGGATGATATCGAGATGCCGATGACCGGCATCTGGCGTTTTCATTGCCCGTGGAATGACGTGGCGGCGAACAGCCAATAGTCTGATATGATTTCATCGAGCCTAAGATCAGGGGCCATTTAAAGGTCAATATACGTGTAGTCCCAAGAGCGACCCGCATCCCGACGTTCCCGGCTCACAGGTTGCCGTTAAAATATTCGTCTGCCTTTTCTCCACGATTATGCTAAGACGGGCGGAAAAATTTCCATTGATATAAATACTAAGGGCGGTACTACCTTTAGGTTTCAGGCAATTATTCGGACCTGTGAGTGAGTACGGATAATGTTCCCTACGAAAGGGAGGACATTTAATGTCTTGACAACAAATAGATTATGAATATATTCATAATAGAAAATGCCTGCACCGTCTGCACTTGGAAACGCCCAACTTTGACGAGGAAGTCATGCGTAAAAATTTAGACCGCCTTTTAAAAACTTCAGTTTTTGCTTTGGTAGCTATTTCAATGATCTGTCTCCCTGTAATGGCCGAAGTTGCAACCATCGACGAGGCTCAATTGGTATGCCACAACTGGTTGACCTATACGGTATTTCAGAAGGGTAGCTGGGCTGGATCGGATGACCCGAAAATTGTCTCCTCTCAGGAAATCAAAGCCAACGACACTGTCCTGGCCTGGTATTTCGAAATCGACCCGGCCGGATACGTCGTGGTTCCGGTCTTGAAAGATCTGCCCGCAATAAAAGCCTGTTCTCAGGAATCCAGATTGGATCCGGACGCCGCTGACGGATTTGCCGCCATGCTAAGGGAAGTTTTGCAGAATCGGACGCGCGCGTTTGTAAATGTTTACGGAAGTCTGGAGGCGGAGCAACCGAAAACGGGCGAGGTTCTTCTCGGTCGCAGGCATCATCTTTTATGGAATAAACTCCTGATCCCGGAGAAATCGTTTTTAGGAAGTCTTTTGCCCGAGGATACTGAACGATATGAGGAAATTGGCCCGCTTTTGACGACACATTGGGATCAGGGCGATCCATATAATATGTACTGCCCCTGGGGCGATGGCGGCCGTTGCGTTGTCGGTTGTGTAGCTACTGCCGCGGCGCAGATTCTGGCCTATCACAAGTGGCCGCCGGAGGGAACCGGTACTCATGAATATTATTGGGCCGGTGATTATTCCTGCGGGGGTAGCACTCCTCCCCAGTATTTATCGGCCGATTTCTCGGATCCGTATGACTGGGATAATATTGTCGATTATTGCGGTTCTTGTACGCCGGCGCAGGAGGCGGCACTGGCCGAATTGAATTACGAGGTTGGTGTGGCTTTCAATATGAGTTATGGCCGATGCGGTTCGGGGGCATATGTTTTCAGTGCCCAAACCGTGTTCCCCACATATTTTCGATATTATGACCATATAGAATTACACGATCGTCCCGATTATTTCCTGATAGATTGGTCGGATATGATCAGGGCGGAAATCGAGGCTAATCGGCCGATTCAATACCGAATTTATTCGCATTCAATTGTCGCCGATGGCTGGAGATATCCATTGGGCAATTATCAAGTTCACATGAACTATGGTTGGAATAGCGGCCATAACGCCTGGTATACGATCGATGAATTATACTGCCCCTGGGTTGGTTGCACACCTAATGTTGAGATGATGGTTACTCACATAGAGCCCGACCGGGGAGTTCAATTCGAATCCGATACCGCCTGGGGCGATGTCCCGCTTACGATCAACTTTTCGGGCAGCAGTACGCTTGATGTCGACAGCTGGGTATGGGATTTCGGTGATGGTGATTCGGCGTTTATTCAGGAACCGACGCATACCTATACGCAAAACGGCCGCTATAATGTCAAGCTTCAGGTTTGGGCAGGAGAAGTAACTCGCTCTTATGTGGCCACCAATTATGTCACCGCCCTGGCCGATTCCATGTGCGGTGGCAATGTTCAGGGCGAAGCAGGATCAACGGTGGAAGTCGAAATTTTTGCCAGGAACTCTGTCCCGTTACGCCGATTTATGATCCCTGTCGAATATTCGGGAACTTTAAACCTGAATCTGGATTCTTTTACGGTTGCCGGCTGTCGAACCGAATACTTTGACTATATCAGTAACATCGCGCTGGATCCGGTTAACCGTCGCGCCGTGTATTCGATACAAAACATCAATGCCTCCACCCCGGATCTCGAATTAGGTTACGGGCCTATAATAAAGCTGTATTTTACCATACCGCCGTCAGCCACCGCCAATCAATACGCCGATATCGTCCTTGATGGATTCTATTCATATTATCCGATGTTTTATGGCCCGGTTCTGAATTTTACCCCTAAGCTGGCATCCGGTCGGGTTGGTCTACCTTTCTTATGTGGTGATCCCAATCGTGACGGAACCGTCAATATTTTCGATGCGACTTACATTATCAGTTATCTATATCTTGGAGGACCGGCACCTGATCCAATGGTTTCCGCCGATGTCAACAACTCGGGAGAAATAAATGTTTTCGACGTCACTTACTTGATAACATATTTATATAATTCGGGACCTCTGCCGGAATGTCCCTGATAAGTAATATATTGAATTTCAGAGAGATAGACATTCTTCGCCTCCTTTTTTCTCAATTTCGGCCGATGTAGAAAATATGCCGTGTGATAAAATCTTGACATTATTAGGATTCTTCGTATATTTTAGTAAAACAAATATTCCTCACCGTCCGCCTGAAACGCCCAATTTTATGAGGTTGTTATGCGTAATTTTTTAAGTTCTGCGATAAGGCTGCTCGGCCTTACGTTTATGGTAATCTTAATCGCTTCATCACAGATATTGGCTGAGACTGCCACCGCCGATGAAGCCCGCCTTGTTAGTCGTAACTGGTTAACTTACATTACCTTGCAGACAGGGTCATGGGCCGGTTCGACCCAGCCGGAAATCATTGATATGCAGGAGCTATCAATCAATGGCACTGTCTATGGCTATTGCTTCTCTGTTAAACCACAGGGTTTTATTCTGGTCCCGGCTCTGAAGGAATTGGCTCCGATAAAAGCTTATTCCGATGAGAACGATTTGGACATAAATTCGGATGCGCCGCAGGGCATGGCGGCATTACTTCGAGATGTCCTTCAGCGGCGAACTCAATTATATGTCGATCGTTATGGAAGCATGGATGCTCCCCAACCGCAAACCGGTGACGTTCTTTTTGGGCGCGAGCAACGGCTGGAATGGGATAATTATCTGGTTGATAAAGATACTTTCGATCACAATCTCAGCCAGGGAAAGCTTCGTGATGTTACTGACATTGGCCCTCTGCTGACGACTAAATGGCATCAGTTCGACCCGTACAATCAGCTTTGCCCGATGGGTGATGGGGGTCGTTGTGTCGTGGGCTGTGTAGCGACGGCTGCGGCACAAATAATGGCTTATCATCAGTGGCCTATTTGCGGAACCGGAACCCATTTATACTGGTGGGCGGGGGACACTTATTGCGGCGGGAGTACACCCGGTGCGTATCTTTCCGCAGATTATACCGACCTGTATGACTGGGCCAATATGGCCGACAATTGCGATTACGGTTGCACAGCCGCCCAGCAAAACGCATTATCCGAACTCAGTTATGAAATGGCCGTAGCTTTCAATATGGATTTCAGCTATTGTGGTTCGGGGACATACACTTATATGGCTCAGAGCGTCTTACCGTTATATTTCCGCTATAAGAGCCAGATACAGATGAAGCAACGGAGCGATTACTCGCAGACCGCCTGGTCGGTTGCTATTCAGGGTCAGCTTTCCAATAATCTTCCTATTCTTTACAGCATTTACTCTCACTGCATCGTTTGTGACGGCTGGCGCGCCGCCGGTCCGCCGGATCAGGTTCATATGAACTATGGCTGGGGAGGATCCCAGAATACCTGGTATACAATTGACAATCTACATTGTCCCTGGCCAGGTTGTGATCCAGATGTAGAATATATGATGATTGACATCGAGCCCAATAAACTTGCCTATTTCACGTCCGATACGGTTTGGGGTTTTGTCCCGTTATCTGTTAATTTCTTTGGAAACAGCTCGGAGTCGATTGACAGTTGGGAATGGTCATTCGGTGATGGCGGCGATGCTTATGTTCAAAATCCCACTCACAATTACACGACGCCGGGGCGGTTTGATGTTACGTTGTACGCGACCACTTCCGGCAAAGCGACTTATCCGTATACGGCGACAACCTATATTACCGCTCTGGCCGATTCAATGATTGGCGAAAATGTAACCGCTGATGCCGGAACACAGGTCGAAGTAAATATTTACGCCGCTAATACGATTCCCATCAGCGGTCTGAGAATCCCGGTTGATTATTCCGGAAACTTGAATCTAACGCTTGATTCCTGGACAACCACGGGCTGCCGTACTGATTATTTTGACTATGCCAACAACATCGCCGCCGGTTCGAAAAAGGCCGTTTATTTGATCTATAATACAAATCCCGACACTCCTGACCTTGACCCCGGATCGGGGCCGGTTTTGAAGTTATATTTCACCATCCCGGGTGGCGCCACACCGGATCAGGGCGCTCAGGTCAGCGTTGAGGAATTCTGGACTTATGTGCCGCAGTTTTTCGCGAAAATCGTTCCGAACTATACACCTCGGCTCGTTCCGGGATCGGTCGCCCTGCCTTTTGATTGCGGTGACGTAAATGGCGATGCCGCCATCAATATTTTCGATATTACGGACATTATTTCATATCTATACCTGGGAGGTGATCCGCCGGATCCGATGAAATCAGCCGATGTTAATGCCGACTGTACTGTCAATATTTTCGACGTTACCAGACTGATCTGCTACCTCTATCTGGATTGTCCCGATCTCGATTGCCCCGGCATGTGGCCTTGCAAGTAATCGGTAAATATCCGAAAAGACCGGAGCGGACACGCTCCGGTTTTTTTGTGCATTCAAATCGATAAATGGTCGATAAGGGCTTAAAAACAATTGAATAATTATCTTTTCATTTAGGCCATTGTCCTGATAAAATCGTATATATTATTAACTTATGAAACACAAAAGCGATGGAGTCGGGGAAAATAAAAGAATAGCGGCTGTCCTTACAATTCTAATCGTGTTTCTTTTTCTGGCATTCTCATACTCATTTTCCCAATCTTATCCGGAGGATGAATATACCGACGTTATTTTGCTGAAAAACGGCGGCGCTTACCTGGGCGTCAAAATCACCGAAGTTGTGCCCCGAAAAAAAGTCGTGATTGAAAACATGGACGGAGTCGTCATCGAAATCCCTTTTCCGAAAATATATGCTATTACCGATAAAGAAAACTACCCGGCGGTCAGAAAAGAATTCGAGGCCAGTCGTCCGCCGCGGCAGAAGGAATTGTTATCGGAACCGGAATACATCGGCCTTCTCGGTATAGCTTCCGGGGATGGATTCAGTTCTATAACCGCTTTACTCATTAATGGTTACAATATAGATAATTTTTACGCCGGGGCCGGTCTGGGATGGACCGATCGACGGGAACGCGGGTATTTGTCATTTATGATTGATTTTAGAATCTATAGCGGGATCGGCAGGGTCAAAAGCTTCGTTTATTCGGAAATCGGCTTTTTCGGCGGGTCCAGCGTCGGATTGGGATTCGGGCTTAAAATCCCGTGGGGCGAGCCGGTATATTTCATGATCCAGGGCGGTTTCAGGCGTCAGGGTAATCCTGAGGGAGACAGCTATAGTTCTATAAACATCATGCTCGGCTTGTCATTCAGATTATAATGGGATAATAAAGAACCGGCGACCCGTGGGAGGAGCAGAAAAAGGTCGCCGGTTTAATCCATAACGCGCCATAAAGCGCAGAGCACACTACAATATAAGACAACTTTGTCCACAAGTCAATGAAAAAAATTGCCGAAAATGTAAATATGGAGCCGGTTTTATAATATTGAAGTCTGTGTCGTATATTTCCGATAATCATATGAGAGACTTTTAATTGACCTCCGGTTATGACGAAAGTAACGAAAAACAAATATCAGTTCGCCGATCGAATCGCAATCCTCGGTGTCGGCAATATCGGGCAGGCGATGGCCGAGGGATTGATCCTGGCCGGCGGATATAAACCGTCGCAAGTCTATTTGACCCGTCGACGGGTCCGAATGCTGGAGGATTTCGGCAAACGCGGTTTTATGGTGACCGGTGACAATGCCGACGCGGTGACCAACTGCAAAACGGTTATTATCGCCGTCCAGCCCGATCATCTGGACAGCCTCCTCGATTCCATCAGAAATTCAGTCCTGCCGGGCAGACATCTGATATTGTCGACCGTGACCGGCGTGCCCACCTCCGAGATCGACCGGCAGCTGGGGGGGAATATTTCCATTATTCGCATCATGCCCAATACCGCTATCGCGATCGGCGAATCGATGACCTGTCTGGCCGCCGATAATCAGAACGGCCGGCCGCTTCAGGCGGCAGTCAAGCTGTTTAACAAGCTGGGCAAAACGCTGATTATTCCCGAGGAGGATATGATTGCCGCGACGGCGCTCTGCGCCTGCGGTGTCGCTTTTTTCCTGCGCTCGATACGCGCCTCCTCGCAGGGCGGTATCCAGATCGGTTTTCATGCCGAGGAAGCGCTCCGGATGGCGGCCCAGACCGCCCGCGGGGCGGCCTCGCTCCTGCTGGAGTCGCATATTCATCCTGAATCGGAAATCGACAAGGTGACCACGCCGCGCGGCTGTACCATTGCCGGATTGAACCGGATGGAGCATGAGGGATTTTCCTCGGCGATGATCCAGGGCCTGGTGACCGCAACCGAAATCGCCGCCTCGCTGTTTTTGAAAGACAAATAATTCATTTTCTTGTTGGCGCACGAGGACGTACGCCGACCACGGATCATTCATTGTTCTTTCGGGTCGGTATGCATACCGACGCACCGACCAAAATGGCTTCGTTTCCGATTTTTGATTTTTTTTGCAGGTCAAGATCGAAATGGCAGAACCACATCGCCCCATAAGAATGTGGCTCGGGTTCTTCCCTACTTTCAAAATAAGGTTTGGAGGCTTGTGCCCGTGCTCGCGTACGACTAATGCCATGGTGTCCCACCGCTTGCGGTTGGATCGATTGATTATGCCCTTCATCACCTTTTTTTCCTCAACAGCGGTGAATAATTCGTGTACCGTTTTTTTATCTTAAATAAAAATATCGGGATTCTCGCTTTGCGCAATGAATAGCCACATCGCAGG
>CAYXTW010000040.1:0-32503 GCA_964467955.1 uncultured Ignavibacteriaceae bacterium
CCGAGAAAAATCCTGATCTCGTTATATACAGCAATATCATTCGAATATCCTGTCATTACATCCATATAGCCATCATTGTTTATATCAAAACCGGAAGAGGCATCACTGACTGCAAAATATCCGGAACCCCAATAGGCAACATTCGTAATTATATCAATATTGTTGTCCAAAACTGCCCCTCCGAAAAAAATGCCGTATGGATTTTGATCATCTGTGCCGGCGATGAAAATATCATCATATCCGTCATCATTGAAGTCGGGGATGGGCTGTAATATGTATCCGAATCTCCCACCAAGACGATACATTTCATAATCCGGAATTGTATCAAAATCAGGACCGCCCCAGTAAAATTTTATGAAACTGGAATCCCTACCATAATAAGCCGCAATTGCCAAATCTGAGTAGTTATCATCATTAAAGAATCCTGTCGCCAGGTTATTCCCAAATCCTCTAGAAGTATCCACTATAGTATATTCCGGGATTGTATCTCGATCAGCGCCGATTTTGTAAATATTTACCTTTCCGCTATCATTCAAATCCTTTGATAATGGTATATCAATAATGCCATCATCGTCAAGATCAACTGCTTTCGGCATGGGAGAAACTATATTCGGTATTGAAAAATCAGCTATATCATCGAATTGAGGTCCGCCAAAGAAAAAATCAGCGTCGCCTTCATTGGCGCCGTAATATCGCCTTAGACCTATATCAATATATCCATCGTTATTAATATCTCCCACATTATAAATTAGATGATTTAGCCCCAGTAACTCTAAATCAAACAATGAGTCCGGAGGATTCCCCCCGTAAAACAAAAATGATTTGCTATTAGGACTGCCCGATTGATAAAACCGTTGGATTAACAAATCAGTATAACCATCTGAATTTAAATCACCCATATCTATCATTTCGTAACCAAACAGGAAATTCGAGTCAATATCCTGAACGACCATAAATCGCTCGATCGAATCAATGCCGGCTTCTTCGGAGAATTCAGCCTTAATCCAATCGGCTTTGGAAGTCGCTGCCGATAGAATGATTATACCCAGCAGCGCAGTCAATTTGCTTAATTGATAATTCACTTCGAATCCCCAATTATATAATCCTCTCTCCATACTCAATATAATATGAATGTATCATATTCCAACCGGTTTTTATTCCGGCTTCCTGCCCGCAACCAAAATCTACACCAAATCGATGTTAATCCCGACACCCGGCCGTTATGTAGAAACAAGAAATTCCGTGGGCGGCAGACGCCCCCGTCTGCCCCTGAGAATCGTGGTCGGGGTGGCGTACCGCTCTGCGGTGGGTTTCTTCCCGTCACAATCCAGTATCTTAATCTATTACTATAAAAGACCTGTTAACAAAATCGCCACAATTTTAATGTTAATTCCGATCCGCGGCCGTTATGTAGAAATATGAAAGTAGTGCAATATGACATATACACACGCAAATATCGAATTTAAAGTCTGTTCTCATGAACTGAAACAAATCTTCTCAAATGGCTTTTCCGGCCAATGCCGTTTTCTGCTATTGTCTTTCCCCTCATACTCTTATGCCGGTTTTAGCCCGGAAAACGATAAAAAAAGGATTCCTTAAATATGCGAAACAAAGCCATTTTGGGTGTATCGCAAAACGTGCTCGGCGGGTCCTCAGACCCGCCGCCTCCCGGTAGGTCTGAGGACCTACCGGGCACAACATTATACGAATATGCGAAACGAAGCCGTTTTCGGATGCGAGTGTGTGAGATCAATTGTAGGGGCGGGGCTTGCCCCCGCCCTTGTTAATTATGTCGCGGCGGTACATCAAACAAGGGCGACCGCAAGGGTCGCCCCTACATTTTCTACAGCATCGAAAAAAATTCAAAAATCGGAAACGAAGCCATTTTTAATATGGCGACATTAATGCATGTTCTACTTCCGGTGGGCAATCGTGGCGGAGGCCTGGGCGGTCGGCATGATACGCAACTGGTGGATGTTCACATGCGGCGGACGGGTGCAGCAGAACAGAATAGCCTCGGCGATGTCATCGGGGGTCAGAGGCTTAATACCGGTATATACTTTTTTGGCCCTGGCTTTGTCACCACGAAAGCGAATCTCGCTGAATTCGGTCTCGACCATCCCCGGATCGACGGTGCTGACCCGAAGCGCGGTATCAACCAGATCGATCTGTATCCCTTTGGTGAGCGCATCGACGGCATGTTTGGTGGCACAGTAAACATTACCGCCGGGATAGACTTCATGCCCGGCGATCGAACCGATATTGACGATATGACCCTTATTTCGTTTAACCATCAGCGGTATTACCGCTCTCGAGACATACAAAAGACCCTTGACATTGGTGTCAATCATCTCCTCCCAGTCGGGCAGGTTGCCTTCATGAAGTTTATCAAGCCCCCGGCTCAAGCCGGCGTTGTTAATCAGAATGTCGATTTTTTTCCAATTAGCCGGAATATTCTTGATTTTCTGCTCGACCTCATTCGGATGCCGGACATCCAGCCTTATAACCAGACACTCGGTTTTATACTTACTTTTCAGCTTTTTCGCCAGATTAATCAGTTTTTTCTCGCGCCGGGCCGCCAGAATAAGTCTGGCGCCCTCGCGGGCGAAGATTTCGGCGCCGGATAAACCAATTCCCGAGGATGCCCCGGTAATAAAGACAATCTTGTTTTTCATTGAAATCATATTTTCAGGCTCCTTTTCAGATTTGACGTGTGCAAATCTAGCACAAGTTTGGCCTGCTGTCAAGCGGCCCGGTTTGATATGGAAGAGTATAACAGCAGCCTCCGGAGTATTGGATTTAATCGAAACGGATGGGAAATTTCCTATTTTTTCGGCTTTCGTTTATTCAATTTTTCGCTATTCCAATTTCTAGACGGAGCATTAAGATATTATATATCAATAAGATGCGGGTCAGTAATCGTTTTCGCTCACCCTCCGATTAGAGGGCACGTTTTCTGCAAATCTTTATAGTCAAACGGTCTTTTATAAATTTTCGCCGGTTCGGGTCGATAATGGGGTAGAGTCGCTGCGGGGCTTTCGTCCGGGCCGGGACGGGAGGTTACCGATGGCGCCGAAAAAGAAAGATACATATGTGATGCCAAGAAAGATTTATTGGCATCTCTATAGCCTTCAGAATCTTAACAATGAGAAGTTCATTAAGGTTGTGAACAAAATTTTAAGGAAAGAATATCGGTTGATAAAATGACATTTTTTTTGGATTGTTTTGCGCTTAATTTTTGGTTGACATTAAGAATATAAGCGTATATCATTCGTCGAACTTTCGGGGCCTCTTTAAGTGCCCCGATAATTAAATTTGATTTGCTCAGGTTAGAATGGCAAGAAGATTATCGTTCATGCTGATTCCGGACAGCCGCGAAAAGCTGCGGCAGTTCAGTATATCTTACGGATTCATTATATCCTGCGTCGTAATTATCGTTTTTCTTTTTATCGCCAATATCTATCTCACCAGCTCATATATGAAATCGCGAGCCTCGGCCGACGAGTTGACCCGGCTCAAGGTCGAAAACCAGCTTCTAGCGGATAAATACACGGAATTAAAAGATGAAGTCGGCAATATTTCCGAAGTCTATAATGGCCTGGTCGAAAAGGAAATCGTGATTCGTAATATTTTCGGATTGCCGGAAATCAGCAATGACGAACGGCAGCTGGGTATCGGCGGCCCGGAAACTAGAGTTTACAAGAATCTTTCGATGGCGGTGCAGCTGGCGCGCTCGACGGAGATGGAGGTTGATGCTTTACTGCGTCTCGCCAATTTCGAGAAAGAGAAATATAACGAAGTCTATGATATTCTCGCGGAGAAGAAATCCATTCTCGACCATACGCCTTCGATTTTGCCGGCTCGGGGTTATCGGACCCGCGGTTTTGGAATGCAGCCCGATCCTTTTACCGGTTATAAGCGATTTCACGGCGGGATTGATATCGGCAATAAGACAGGGACGCCGATTTATGCCACTGCTGATGGCGTGGTGCAATCGGTCTCAGTGGGAAGCGATCTCGGCAAGCTGATTACTATTAACCACGGTTATAATTATAAAACTCGCTATGGTCATTTAAGCAAGATTGAAGTGAAACGAGGCCAGAAGGTGCAGCGCGGAGATCTGATTGGCCTGATGGGTTCAACCGGTTATTCCACCGGCCCGCATTTGCATTACGAAGTTATTAAAAACGGCAAGCAGGTCAATCCGCTGGAATTTATTCTGAACAATTAATAATTTTCTTCCGTTGTTATTTCTTAAAAAACCGAATCATGTCAAAAGGTCGTAAAATCATTGTCTCGGCCTGTCTGGCCGGGGAGAAATGCCGTTATGACGGCAAATCCAAAGCCAACGCCGCGATTGTCAAGCTGGTCAAGGAGAAAAACGCCATTCCGGTTTGCCCGGAGGTTCTTGGCGGGCTGCCGGTTCCCAGGGAGCGCGCCGAGATCGAAGCCGGAGACGGCAATTCGGTTCTCGAAGGCAAATCAAGAGTGATAAATTTTTCCGGTGACGATGTTACCGAAGAATATATTAAAGGGGCTCATGAAGTTCTAAAATCGGCACAAAAACAAAATGTAAAAAGAGCCATTTTAAAATCGAAGTCGCCTTCGTGCGGTGTCACGATAATCGTCAAACATAATCAACCGGATGCAGGTATGGGAGTTACCGCGGCGCTTCTGAGAAAATACGGTATTTCTCTGGAAGAAGTCTAACAACAAGTAATATGATTTCCGAATAACCCTATCCGAATACTGTAATCAAATTTAAAATTCATGGAACTCTTCATGGAGTCGTTTGTTTATAGTTTATAGTGGATTAAAAAGGTCTTAATTTTTTTCTCTCGGGAGGAGAGATGATTGAAGAAGTGGCCGAAAAGGAAGAGCAGAATCCCGCTGAGGATTCGAAAATAGAGTTAGAAACCAAGGCAATAATTGGCAAAGTAAAAGACGGTGACGATCTGGCTTTTTCAAGGCTGGTTCAGCTTTACAAGAATCAGGTCGCCTCGCTGGCATACAGGGTGACGGGCGATTACGATGAGGCGGCTGATATCACGCAAAATGTTTTTGTCAAAATATCCAAGAATATCTGGCGCTATAATGAGAATAAGAAATTTTATACCTGGCTGTATCGTATAACAGTAAACGCTTCAATAGATTATATGCGGAAACATCATCGCCACCAGCATGATTCAATCGAAAACATCCGTGAAAAACCGGATGATACTCATGTGACACCCGATGTAAACTATCAGCGTAATCGGATACGTGAATATATCACCGAGGCGGCCGATTCGCTCAATGATAAGCAAAAATCAGCCTTTGTACTTCGCGATATGGAAGGCTGCAATATAAACGACGTCGCCGGTATTATGAATATCCCGGAGGCGACCGTCCGCTGGTATCTGCACCGCGCCCGGACGAAGATCAAAAAAGAACTTTTGAAAAAGTGCCCACAGTTGCTGATCGGAATGGGATTTAAGTAGTCTTCGGTTATTAGTTGTCAGTCTTTGGTAATCGATTATTAACTTGACTGGCATATAATTATTATCATTCAATCCGGAATCCAATAATCGCATTGGTGATTTCGGCAAAATCCCAAGATTTTGGGCTTTCCGGGCGATATAAAATTAGACTATATTCCGATAACGTCTTATGGCTGAGAAAGTTCAAAATGTCGTCAGGAATAAATATTTCTATATTTTACCCGCTCTTTTGCTTCTGGTTTACCTGCCGGTATTAATTGATCTGGTTTCGGACTGGTATCACGACGCCAATTATTCGCACGGTTTTCTGGTGCCGCTTATATCCGGCTATCTTATCTGGAGAAAGCGCCATGACCTGGCGGAGACCGAAATAGCTGCCTCGCGTTCGGGCCTTTTTCTTGTTGCCGCCGGACTGCTTATCTTCATTATCGGTAACGCCGCTTCTGAATATTTCACGGTCAGATTTTCGCTGGTGGTGACGATTTTCGGAATCGTGCTGTATCAATACGGTCGGCCGGTCGTTTCGAAAATCTGGTTTGCGTTGCTTTTTTTGCTGTTTATGATTCCTATTCCGTACGTTCTTTATTTCTCGGTCGCCTTCCCTCTTCAGCTTCTGGTCAGCAAAGTCACCGCGTTTATGCTGAATCTGATCGGTATGACGGTCGTCCGCCAGGGGAATATCATCAATCTTCCCAATCAGACCCTGGAGGTGGCCGAGGCCTGCTCCGGGATGCGGTCGCTGGTCTCACTTCTGGCGCTGGGAGCGATTTACGCTTATATGACACAGAAAAGGGCACCGGCGAAGATCATATTGTTTTTATCGACGATACCGATTGCGGTGGTCGGGAATATCTCCCGGGTTTTTATCACGGCGCTGATTGTCTATACGATAAATGCCAATGTTACCGATGAACCGATACACTCGATTATGGGTGCTTCGGTTTTTGTGGTGGCCATAGTACTGCTGTTTGTTTTCGGCGCCATTTTGCGAAGGCTGTTTAAATGAGGAGGCAGTATCTTTTTTCTCTGGCGTTGATTTTTATCGGCAAAATTCTCGCCGAAACGGTTCGATACACCGGCGATCAGGAAAGTGCTTCCGTTTTGATTCAGATTTTTATTGATAAGCAAAAGCAAAACAATTACCATTCAGACCGATGCTAAAAAACATAATCAGACTTATTCGCCCCTGGCAGTGGACAAAAAACGGCGTTGTTTTAGCGGGACTTATTTTTGCCGGTAAAGCAGGCTCGACCGACAAAATGATACTCGCTATTCAGGCGCTGATAGCCTTCTGCTTTTTCGCCTCGGCGGTTTATGTCATAAACGACATTCTCGATCGCGAACGCGACCGCCAGCATCCTTTAAAGAAAAACCGTCCGATTGCGGCGGGGAAAATAAATATCGGGACGGCGGTATTTATCGCGATAATTCTTGTTATTGGCGGCCTGATACTTTCATATTTCACCAATATCAATCTCCTGATAGTCGGGGTGATATATTTCGTACTAAATATATTATATACAATATTTCTGAAAAACATCGTGATTATCGATGTCATGACAATCGCGGCCGGTTTCGTATTGAGGGCGCTCGCAGGGGCCGTCGCCATCGAAGTCGAGTTTTCCGGATGGTTGCTGGTAACCGCATTTGTTCTCGCTCTTTTTCTGGGATTCGGCAAGCGTCGTCACGAGATTACACTCCTGGAAAAAGAGGCGTCGTCGCACCGAAAAATTCTTGAAAAATATTCGCCGTATTTGCTGGATCAGCTAATCGGTGTCGTTACCGCCTCGACGGTAATAACCTATTTATTTTATACTCTTTCCCCGGAAGTCGGTAATAAACTCGGTACGAAATATTTATTCGTAACCATCCCCTTCGTAATCTACGGCATTTTCCGCTATCTTTATCTGGTTCACAAAGAGGCGAAAGGCGGTTCACCGACAAGATTACTTTTAACCGATCCCCCCTTGCTGTTTGACGTCGTCCTTTGGCTTGCCACCGTCGTCTTAATCCTTTATATTTTGTAAAACAACCCTTTTTGCAGATAGGGCGTATTGTGCAGCGACGAGATTTTTTAAAGAAATCCGGCAAAGCCCTGGCTCTGGCCGCGATCACCGGAGGCGTCGGCTTTGCCTTTCACAATCGCGAATTTTCCACCGGCGCGGGACTTTATCGATTCGATAAGCGTTTCGATGTGGCTGCAGACCGGTCGCTGCCGGGGATTACGCTGGCAAAAACCGAAGAATACGAAAACGGCCTTAATAGAGCTCTTGACGCTCTCGGGGGTATCAAAAGATTCGTTAAACCGGGCGAGAAAGTCACGATAAAGCCTAATATCGGCTGGGACAGAAAGCCGGAGCAGGCGGCGGACACCAATCCTCGTCTGGTTGGTGAAATGGTCAGACTGTGCCTGACGGCCGGAGCATCGGAAGTAATCGTGACCGATATCCCCTGCAATGACGCTCGCCGGACTTTTATCCGCTCGGGGATTAAGGAGGCGGCCGAAAAAAACGGCGCCAAAGTGATTCTTCCCGCCGAAGAAGATTATGTAAAAGTGGACCTGGGCGGAAAACTTCTGACGACCTGGCCGGTGCTGAAGTACTTCGTCGAAACGGACAGATTTATCAACATGCCGATAGCCAAGCAACACTCACTCTCCGGATGCACGATATCAATGAAGAATTTGTATGGTATTCTCGGGGGACGACGCAATCAGCTGCATCAGAAAATCGATCAGGCAATTGTCGATCTGGTGGCTTTTGTCAGACCGACATTAACGATTGTCGACTGCACGCGGGTGTTGATGAGAAACGGTCCCCAGGGAGGGTCTCTGACCGATGTCAAAATTGACAATTCAATCATATGTACGACCGATCTGGTGGCGGCCGACGCCCGCGCCGTTGAGTTTTTGAACCTGAAACCGGAAAAAGTAAGTCATATCGTCCTGGCTGAAAAATCGGGTCTGGGTAAAATCGATTATCGTTCGATCGGGTATAAAGAAATATAATGACAATCAAAACGGTCAGAAACTTCCGGCGTTTGTCACAGGTTTTATTTTTCTTAATCTTTTTCTGGCTGATATTAAAAACCAATTTCGAGGTCAATTTCAGCCCCGGCAGCGGGAAAGAGATAATTCTCCCCTATCCGGTATCGATTGCATTGCAATTCAGTCCATTGGCGGCGCTGGGGACCTTGTTATCGAGCTGGACGATATTTAAGGGATTACTCTGGTCGCTGGTTATTTTGATACCGACAATATTTCTGGGTCGTTTTTTCTGCGGATGGATTTGCCCGATGGGTTCGCTGAACCATTGGATATCCGAGATACCGTCGGAACGTCTGAAGCGGAAGGGTGCCAACAAAATACAATCGAATCGCTATAAAAAATATCAGAGGATAAAATATTATATACTGTTTTTCTTTCTGGGGGCCGCGCTGCTGGGTAGTCTGCAAATCGGGTTGCTCGATCCGCTGGCATTGCTGGCCCGATCGATCGGGACGGTCGTTTTACCGACCCTGCATACCGGTGCCGCCGGTTTTCTGAACTGGATTAAATCATTCGGGGTCCCGCAGATTGTGATACCATTTCAATTCGTTTATGATCTTCTCTCCCCGATTTTCCTCACTTTTCGTCAGGCCCACTTTCATACCATTCTCACCATCGGCATTTTCTTTATATTGATCTTGTTACTTAACCGTGTTTTTACACGTTTCTGGTGCCGCGGAATCTGCCCTCTGGGAGCGCTGCTCGGTCTTTTTTCGCGGTTTGCCATTTTTGGTCTGGAAAAAGATGAATCCGGGTGCGACAATTGTCAACTCTGTCTTTTACATTGCCAGGGTGCGGATAATCCGGATATCGGCTCGCGCTGGCGGCAGGCGGAGTGCCATGTCTGCCTGAATTGTCAGGCCGCCTGCCCGAATTCATCGCTTAAGTTCAAGTTCTTTCCCGAGCAAAAGGTGAGCAGAACCAACCCGGCGCCGACACAGAAAATCGATATCACGCGAAGAAAGCTGGCCGCCTCGATTGTCAGCGGATTGGCCGTCGTTCCCCTGCTTCGATCGGGCGATGCTTTCGAGGTTAACAGTAATCCGCGATTGGTACGGCCGCCCGGTGCGAGGCCGGAATCGGATTTTCTGGCCAAATGTATCCGCTGCGGTCAGTGTATGCGTGTCTGTCCCAATAATGCGTTGCATCCGACCTTTATGGAAGCGGGTCTTGAGGGTATGTGGAGCCCGATCCTGATTGCCAGAATCGGCTATTGCGAGCCGACCTGTACGCTCTGCGGACAGGTTTGCCCGACCGGGGCTATCGAAGAATTGACGGTCAAAGAAAAAGTCGGGGACGAAAAAACCGCAGCCAATTGCATCGGGACGGCATTTATCGATCGCGGGCGCTGTTTGCCCTGGGCCATGGGACGACCATGTATCGTCTGCGAGGAATGGTGTCCGACGACACCCAAAGCAATATATCTGAAAGAAGAAACTGTCATCAACCAGAAGGGCGAGGAAGTCAAAGTAAAGCAACCTTATGTCGAACCCGACCTGTGCACCGGCTGCGGCGCCTGTGAATATGCCTGCCCGGTGATAAATAAGGCGGCGATTTATATAACTTCCATCGGCGAATCACGATCGGACAAAAATCAAATAATCCTCGAAAGCAAAAAAACGAGTGCAAATTCTTAGCGGAGAAAAAAATGAAAAGCGGAAAATATATTATTGCGATTATATTTATATCAATATTCCAACTTATGACCTGCGGCGGAGAGAAGAGCGTACCGAAAATCGATATAAGTACTCTTTTGCCGGTCAGCTTCCCGGCAATCGGCACGGAACGAGCGTCCGAAATTAGGACTTTCAACGATAAAGAACTATGGGAGTATATTGACGGTGGCGCGGAGTTATACCTGTCATATAATTTTGATGAAGTCGCGACGGCTGATTATAAGCATGAAGATATTGAAATGGTCGTCGATTTGTATCGCTTTGATTCCGATATAGATGCTTTTGGTCTCTATTCGATGTTCCGGACGCCCGATGTCCAGATCATTAAACTCGGTGTCGAAGGATTCACAGCCCCGGCCACCCTGAATTATGTCAAAGGAAAGTTTCTGGTGCGACTGGTCGGTTATGATGAGACTTCAGCCGGCAGTCTGGCGCTGGTCAATCTGGCGCAGGAAATCGACAAACTGCTTCCCGGGACGACCGAACTGCCGGCAATGTTTGGCGCTTTTCCATCGAATAATCATATCCCTTCGACGGAAAAATATTATGCGGTGTCGTTTTTGGGGCAAAAGGCATTGCAGCAGGTTTATACCAGGGATTATTTAATTGAGGGTGATTCTTTAAGCCTGTTTTTGACTTATGACAGCAGCGGAGCTAAGTACATGGGATGGAATGACATAGCCGAAAAGACGGGGAGGAAAAAGCCGGCGCCGACCGATTTGCCTTTTGATGAAGGCCACACTTTTATTGTCGAGGACGGCTATTATGGAGAAATAATTGTCGGTTTAAGGAATCAAAAGCTTGTCGGAATTGTAAACTATAATAAGAAACGTAGAGAATTGCTGACCGATTGGCTGAATTCTCTGCAATAACCAGAACAGGCATCATAGGAAACCAAGGAGAAATCATGATTATCAGAGCGCTATTGGTCTTAATCCTGGCCGCGGCTGTCAACGCCACCGAATTTATGGACAGCTGGGAACCGGGTAAATCCGAAAATCTGTCCTATGAAATTCGGACATTTCAACCGTCCGAAACGGTGAACTACTGCAATTTGAAAATCACACGCACGAAAGATAAGGCACCAATTTTCATTGTCGAACAGAAGCTGACGATACCGGGCCAGTCTCTTGAATTATATTCAACGGAAACCTATGCCGGAGAGAATCTTCAAATAGCCTCATCGGAAAATTCATTCAAACTGCCGGAACAGGGAGCGAAAAAGCTCGAAGTCGATACGCTCATCATTAAGGCGCTGGCGGATCAGGGCAAACTGACGATAAGCTTCAATACTCATCGCCTGCCGCGCAGTGTCTTACAACTGACCGGACCCCTGACGACCACTGTCGGTTTCCGGCTGGTATCGCGTAATATGGATTTCAAAATCGGCAATGTCCGCGATTACGAATTTATCAATTTGCTGACCTTGAAGGATACCATCTCCAAGGCACCGGAGGCAAGAGATTCGATAATGGGTATTGAAAATGTCCGGACACCGGCCGGTACTTTCGATTGTTATAAGGTCAAGAATATGGTTTCGGGGAGTGAAAGTTATAATTATTACACGACCGATGCGCGGCATATCCCGGTCAAAACCGAAATCATCGATCCCAAAAGCGGCCAGCCGACCATGACGCAGATCTTACAGAAATATGAATAAATCTTTTCACCTTGCGTTAAACGGCAAAACAGCTATTTTTGTGCATGAAGAAATTCATTAAAAAAAGGCGTAGACCCAGACTCAAACCTGTTTTTAACATAGTCGCTAATCCGCATTGCACCGAGTATTCCGAAAAAAATCTCGAATACCTGGTTAATGAACTTAAACGTCGGGGATTCCTGTACTTTTCAGCAAAGCCGGATACTCCTGAAGATATGTCTCGTTACGTCAAAAGTGTCTTGAACAAAAAGCCGACAGGGATAATTGCCTGCGGCGGTGACGGCACCGTCAATCAGGTCGCGCGCCACGTTATGCGTCGCAAAACAATTCTGGGGATATTGCCGATGGGGCGATTCAACAATATTTACCGGTCGCTTTACGGTGAACCGGATATTAAATCAGCCGTGGCCAATATCTTAAGCGGCCGGGAGAAAAGGATAGACTGCGGTATGGCCTCAGGTCGCTTTTTTCTCGCGTCGGTCGGTCTGGGTTTAATACCGGAAATGTCAGAGCTTCTGAAAAAAAAGCGATCGCCGGTGTTTTCCATCGGCTGGTCGCGGCTGGCGGCGCAGGCCGCCGCGGCGGTCAAAATAAGACAGCGCTCTATTAAAGTCGATGCCTTTGAATTCAATCTTTCCGCGCAGACTATTAACATCAATCTGCTCCCGTACACGACCGGCCTGCCGCTGACTCCGGCCTCATTAACCGATGACGGAAAATGCGAGATTGTTTTTGATATCGGTGAAACCCGGGCGATTATGTCCAGTTTTATAAGATTGATCTACAAGCGGAAATATATTTATTCCAATGACATCCGAATATTCCGAGGTCGGAGAATCTCGATAGCCCCGGTCGACGGCAGTTATGTTTATATAGATGGCGAGATAATCAGATCTCCCTCGACGGAACTAAAAATAGAAATAATGGATAAAAAAATCAGAATATATGATATAACCGGGAAATAACCCGAGTGTATTGCATAAAGTGTATTATATTATCGTTTATTTCGCTTGCCCAATTCTCGCTTGCCGCCGCGCAGGCTCCGGAAAACGACAAGGGTACGGTGTTGTCTTCGGATGCTAAAATCCGGGATGGCGATGAAATTTATTATGTCAACCAACCGCCGGATACGATAAATCGGACTCAGAATCCGACCGATGCCTTGTTTAAGTCGTTATTTTTCCCCGGCGCCGGCCAGTTCGATAATAAGAGTTATATCAAGGGGACGATCGTATTCTCGGTGGAGGTCGCTTTGATCGGGGCGGTCGTGCACTATACCGAGAAAGCCTCACGCGCCCGGCGGGCGTTTGAAAGTGCCAAAGAGGGGAGAGCCGGTGTTTCGTCGGAAAGATTTACGACGATACCCTATGGATCCGTTTCGGTCAGCGACGCCGAGTTTGCCCGGCTGTTTAATGATTATCAGGATACCCGGGACGAGAAGAATCTATTTCGCTGGTATCTGGGCGCCTTTATATTTATTTCGATGTTTGACGCGTTTGTCGATGCCCATTTGGCGCAATTTCCAAAATACGATGAAAAAATTTCTTTTGATATTGAATCCGATAATAAAGATATGCTGGCGGTGAAATTATCGTACAATTTTTGGTAAACCGCTCGGATTATCGGCGAGAATTATACTCTTAATATCGATATCATATTTATCCGGATCGATTATCCTGACAATATTTTTATCGGCGTTATCCGGTGAAGATAAGTCAGCTTCGACATACTTATCATAGGAACCGTCTTTGTTTCCGATAATTTTGACGATCGGCCGTGAAAGACTACCCGGATTGGTCTGCGCGACGATGGCCAGTTCGTCGCTGGAAAGCAGGAGCATCGTTCCCGGCGGATAGATGCCGATGATATTAATGAACAGCTTAAGCAGAAAAGCGTCAAATTTGACCGTCATCTGATACATCATTTTTCTCATGACTTCTTCGGGGGTTATCCGTTTTTTCATGTAGATTCGTCCGGAACTGAGAGCGTCAAAACTGTCGGCGATAGAGACAATGCGCGAGAAAAGATTGGTCGGTTGTTTATTTTTTAACATCGGATAACCGGTATAGTCGCTGTTAATATGATGCTCGAAAGCCACGAGGGCGGCCCGCGCGGTGTGCATATCCAGTTTCAGATTACGCAGAATAGTCTTGGCGCCCAATAGTGGATGACGCTGCATCTGCATCCAGTCGTTCTCGTTAAAAGCATCAGGTTTACGAATAAGGTCTTCAGGCAGCTTGACTTTGCCGATATCGTGAAACAGGGCGGCGAATCCGAGTTGCGAAAGTCGTTTTCTGTCCAGACCCAATCTGACGCCCATGGTCAGAGAATAAACACAAACGTTGGCGCAATGGGCGTAAGTATATTCGTCAAAATCTCGAATATTGGTTAGCTCAATCAATGACGATTCATCTTCCGAAACACGGTCAATCAGGGCATGGATGACGCGTTTGGTTTTGGAGAGATTAATATTTTCATTCCGTGCCGCATGTATCATGGCGTCTTCAACGACCGTAATGGCCCGGAAAAAGGTGACTCGCGCCGACCGCCGCATCAGCAATCGTTTGTCATCAGGCAGGAGTCTCCTAGATTTCGGTTTTTCTATCCCGAGGAGAGTGATACCGTCGATACCAAGGCCGGCCAGCTCCCGGGCAATCGCCTCATGATTGTCATCACGCTCATTCACGCCGGCTGTTAAATAAACGAACTTATCTATTTGCCGGTTATCGAGCGAATCCTCAAGAATTATCCCGCCTATTCCGAGCAACCGCCACCGATCCATAATCTCCTGAGCCCGCACCAAACCATCGCTGTCGAATTTTACGAGCTTTTCACCGACGAAGATTCTGCCCTCGATGACTTTAATCGAGACTTTGCCCATTTCGTCGGCCAGCTTCCTGAATCTGATATAGAACCGGGATGACTGAGAAATATAAGCGGCATTATTGCAATCGACCAGTTGAGCGGTCTTGAACAAGATAAAAAGAGAGCTGACGAAAATTTGCTCGTCAATTCCGGCCTTTTCCAGCAGCCCGGTTTTATTTAAGAATTCATTCATCATACGGATTTAGCCAAAATATTATTTCTCATTCCTATGGCTTCGTTCGCCATTTTGCTTAACTCGGATTTTCTTGAACGAGCGTATTTCTCCAGTGTCTTTTCCGCCTTTTCGGAAGAATTATAGGATAACGCCTTAAACGCCAATTTATTATAGAACTGCTTCGCCTCCGGGCTGGAGAACTTAATTTCGGAAATCAGCGAATTCAGGTATCCGACCGCATATTCACCCCCGATTTTTGAATACGCCAGAATTAATTGTTCCTGTTCGGATTCATTTAGCGCCACGAATCTGTCATCATTGATGATTTTAACTATTGCATTCAGAGAATCAATATTCTGATTGTTTATAATTGTCTTCAAAATCGACTGTTTGCCGGAGACATCGGCATCCCATAAGAGTCCTATCAAAATATCGATATTTTTGATTTCATCAGAACGGGTCAATCCCTTAATCATTTCCTGCCTTACCCTGGGATCATCATGTCTGATTGCTTTTTCGAGATAGGTCAAAGCCCGATCATTTCCGATTTGACCGAGAATCAGGGCCGTATTCCTGACGACAAACCAGCGTCGGTCGAATATGCCCTTGGATATGATATCAATGTGGTCTTTGCCGTTCTTGATTAAATAATCGACAATTGCCAGGCGGTGATGGCGGTGTTCCAGCTCACCAAGGAGATCCATTATGGCCGAAATCGCCTCCCAGCCGAAATGGCCTAAATAACCGATAATTTCAGCGGCTGATATCGAGGAATGCAAATTAAGCATTGTAGCCAGATGCGACAGCTTTTCCCACCCCCCAGCCATAATCAAAGCATTGCGAATTCGCTCTTTCCATTGGACCGATTTTTTCGGCAGGAGTTGATCGATTTTCTTCAGGTGGGACAATATAGTACCGGCCGAATCCAGATACCCCAGTTTCATAAACTCCGCCTGAACTTTCTCAGCAATTGTTATTGTTTCAGCGAAGGTCGAGTAATCATTCTCCTGCATGAGCATTTCCATAAGCAGATCGACAACCCCGCCGAAAACGTCCGCCCGTTCGTCTTCGGCGATAATTTCAGCCGCCTGGTCCAGTTCGGAGTCGCCCATCGAAAAAGTATCATTCAAAATCAGGGCGGTATCGGGAAGTGAAAGACGTTTCCGGTCGGATGACGACACCATACCCATCTGACTATCTGCGATTCTCTGAGATGCATCGATCGGCATGGCATCGCCCTCAAGAACCACTTCGCCGTTCTCGATTTCGTCTTCCGAAACGGGGACATAGCGATCACCTACCCCACCGACAACTTTAATTTTGCCGACACCGCCGGCATTACCGCCGTCGCCTGTTGCATCTCCCGGAGCCGATTCAACATTTTCGCCATCATCATTAAGAAAAATCGCGGAATATTGGATCCCGCCGCTTTCGGAAGCGAAATCGATTTTAGCGCTGTCTTCCATCGTGGTCTCACGACTGACAATTTCGCCATCGTATTCACCCAGGGCGATATCTTCCAATGTCTCATAATCAAAACCGGGTATCCCGGCCTGCCAGAATGTGGCCACGAGATCTTCAGCGTCCTTTTCTTTGTTAACAAACGACTTCATCGCCTTGAAAAACAGGTTGGCCTCTTCGAATCCGAACTCGGGTAAGAACGAAATCCCTGTTATTCCGGAATCATGGAATATTGCGGCCAGAATATCATCGGGAGCGCGGTCAATATATACAGTTGCACTCTTATATTGGATTTCACCTTTGATAATCGAAAATTGCAGGCCGCCGGTTCGATCGATTATATCGGCAAAGCGCTCGATGAAAGTCTCGCGAAGTTTGGTCGGTAATGGATTATCTTCGGGATAGACGGAAACGACCTTAATGGTTTTAAGCAGATCGGTTAATATTCTGGAGACTTCTGCCAGAGTATTTTCCCGCTTCTCGTCGCGCTCATGTAAGTTGTTATCATCCATAAAAATATTGTTCTAATATCAGTTTATCGGCAGAAAATCGGGGAAAAATTAGAAAAACCGCCCATTGAGCCGCAGTGTGAAAAAGATACCGAAACCGGTCTGTTTGTTAATAAATGAGCTTACCCGGTTTTTAAAGAAGGACTATTTTATCTCGTCCGGAAACGACTTTTTTGGTGGCATTGCGAGTATCGAATATCAACTTTGAATTTTCCACAATCAATTGATAATTGTAACTGGTATGGTCGGTCAGGATTACGGTCAGGTCGGCTTTTTGAAGCAGTGCCGGGGTTACCTTCGAAGAGCGATGAACCGATTCATTCCATTTTATATCAGAAACAAAAGGATCATTGTAATGCAGCGAAGCACCCTCTCGTTCGAGTAATTCGATTACGTCAAGAGCCGGTGATTCACGGGTATCTTTAATATCTCTTTTATAAGCAACACCGAGTATTAATATGGCGGAATTCTTGACGGATTTTCCGTGTTCGTTAAGAAGTCTGCGGATTCGTTCGACCACATATTCCGGCATGTGAGAATTGACATCACCGGCCAACTCGATAAAACGGGCATAATAATTGAGGCTTTTTAATTTCCATGAAAGATAGTGAGGATCGATCGGGATACAATGGCCGCCGAGACCGGGACCGGGATAAAACGGCATAAAACCGAATGGTTTGGTGGCAGCGGCATCAATGATTTCCCAGACATTCAAATCCAGCCGGTCGCACATGAGGGCAACTTCATTGACCAGACCGATATTCACGGAGCGAAAAGTGTTTTCCAGAAGTTTGACTGTCTCGGCCGCTTTGGTCGACGACATCGGTATAATCAAGCTGATTATTTGTTCATAAAACAACTTTGCCGCTTTGGTACAATTGGGGGTGATACCGCCAACAACCCGCGGCGTATTTTTGGTCGTAAAACGCGTATTGCCGGGATCGACGCGTTCCGGTGAAAAGGCCAGATAAAAATCCCTGCCGACCTTCAATCCCGATTCCTCCAGAATCGGAAGAATCATGTCTTCAGTCGTGCCGGGATAAGTGGTCGATTCCAAAATTACCAGCATCTCTTTATGAAGATGCTCCTTTACCCATTTGACGGCAGCCAGAATATAGCTGACATCGGGATCTTTGGTTTTGGAAAGCGGTGTCGGGACACAAATCGAGACGGTGTCCACCTTTTGTATAAGTTTCGGGTCGATCGTGGCCTGCAGAAGATTGGCTTTGATGAGTTTTTCCACGCGCAAATCGGGGATATCATCGATATCCGATTTGCCGGAATTTATCAATTCTACTTTCTCATTCGAAATATCGAAGCCGATGACGTTAAATCCCGCTTCCCCGAATTCAACGGCCAGCGGAAGCCCGACATATCCGAGTCCGATTATACCCACATTGGCCGTACGATTTTTCAGCTTTTTGATAAGATTATTTAACATATTTGCACCTGTCTAAAATCTACTTTGTTATCTTCTTTCTCCAATAGTTCAAAGTATCCTGCAATGTCTGCTCCAATTTATATTCGGGAAACCAGCCGACAGTTTTCGCCGCCCGGCTGTAATCCCCCTTAAGAACCGGTATATCTGATTTTCTAAACCGATTGATGTCCTCGCTGACATTAATACTGACACCTGCCATCCGGCGCAGCTTATTAAGGATCGAGCGAAGCGAAACCGCATGGCCGCTGCAAAGATGGTACACTTCACCGGGCTCACCTTTCCGCGCCAGAAAATAATAACCGCGGACAATATCGCGGACGTCGGATAAATCGCGTTTATTTGATAAATCACCGACCGACATTTTCGGCTTTTTAAGTCCATTTTCTATTTCAGCAATTTGTCTGCAAAACGACGGGACGGCAAAATCGGTATTTTGTCTCGGGCCGGTGTGATTAAAAGGTCGGACGCGAACGATCGGCAATTTATGATGCAAGTAATAATATAAGCACAAATATTCGGCGGCGATTTTGGAGACGGCATAAGGCGAGACAGGATTAAACGGCTGAGTTTCATCGAGCTTTTTCGCCGTCGGCTTAAACCGGCCGTAAATATCGGGCGAACTTACGAAGACGATTTTTTTCGGTGGCGTTTTCAATCCGGCGATGGCAATTAGAATATTATATGTCCCGATGAAATTTACATCATACGTCGATTTTTCATTTGTAAACGATAGTCCGACCGAGGAGAGCGCGGCCAAATGAAAAATATAATCCGGTTTGGATTTCTTAATAAAATTCGAGACTTTATCCGCTTTCAGGATATCGAAACGATCAAGTTTGAGATTATTTTTCAGATGTTTGATGTTATCGATTTTTTCGCGCGGGGCCAGAAAACCGTAGACTCTGTATCCTTTTTTCAGCAAAAGTTCAGCCAGATACGAACCGGCAAAACCGGCGATGCCGGTAATCAGCGCCTTTTTTTTGCTTCTTCTTTTTATCATTAAGATTGGAGTCTTTTCAAATCGGCATCGACCATCATTTTGACCAGTCCCTTAAAATCGACCGCCGTTTCCCAGCCCAGCTTTTTTCTGGCAAGATCGGCATTGCCGAGCAGTTGATCGACTTCGGCCGGACGAACAAAACGAGGATCGGTCTCGACATATTTCAAATAATCAAGGTCCACATGGCTGAAGGCGGCCTCGACAAAATCCTTAACAGAATGCGTCCGGCCGGTGGCAATAACAAAGTCGCCCGGCTTTTCCTGCTGAAGCATCATCCACATCGCTTTTACATAATCGCCGGCAAAACCCCAATCGCGCTGGGCATCGAGATTGCCCAGATAAAGTTTTTCAGCGAGGCCGAGTTTGATACGGGCGACACCATCGGTGATTTTGCGCGTTACGAATTCAAGACCGCGACGCGGCGATTCATGATTGAACAAGATTCCGGAGTTGGCGTGAATACCATAGCTTTCGCGGTAGTTGACCGTAATAAAATGCCCGTAGACTTTGGCGACACCGTATGGCGAGCGGGGGTAGAAGGGGGTTTTTTCGTTCTGAGGCACCTCGCGGACTTTGCCGAACATTTCCGACGATGACGCCTGATAGAATTTGATCTTTTTATTCACGAGTCGGACGGCCTCCAATAAACGGGTCACGCCGAGAGCGTTAAAATCACCGGTCAAAAGCGGCTGGTTCCACGAGGTCGGCACAAATGATTGCGCGGCGAGGTTATAAATCTCATCCGGTCTGGTCTCCTCGACAATATTTATCAACGACAACTGGTCGAGCAGGTCAGCCTGGACGAAAGTAATTTTATTACGGATATGTTCGATACGGATAAAGGTCTCGGTCGACGAGCGTCGGACCATACCATAGACGTCATATCCTTTTTCCAGAAGCAGTTCGGCCAGGTAGGAGCCATCCTGCCCCGTTATTCCGGTTATAAGGGCGCGCATAATATTATCTCCCGCGAAAATTTTCCATCAACAGTTTGACAAATATATGTTTTTACAAACTTGGTGGCAAATGGTTTTGAGGGGGATCAATATTAGAAACGACCACATGTCTTACTATCTTATCTGAAGGAACATCAATCCAATCGGCCGCCGCGGGAGAGGTAGTTGGCCATCTGGATATAGCTGTTCAGGCGAATATCCATCCGGGATGCCACGTCGGGAAGGCTGTCAATCAGGTTTTCCTGCAAATAAGGTTCTCGTGTAATATCAAAGAGAATTTTCACCGAACCGGCCCAGTGGATATAGAACATATTGCGCTCGATTAAGCCCAGTTTTTCATCGAGAACAACTACCGCGAAACCGGGATCGTCGTCCTTAAGCGACAATAAATCGCGCCCCCAGCCGATATATTTTGTCCGCAGGCCGATCATGTCCAGAAGAGTCGGCAAAATATCGACCTGGCTTCCGGTTTTGGCATAATGCCCGGTTCTATCGCCGAGAATGGACGGCGAGTAGATCAGTAAAGGTACTCGGAAGCGATTCGGGTCCAACAGGTAGCGGCTCGATTGATGAACACAATGATCGGCGGTAAATATGAAAATGGTGCTGTCAAAAACCGGATTTTGTTTCAGGCTGTCGATAAACCGCCCGATCGACCAATCGGAATAATAAAAGCTATTATAAACGTCGCCGTCGGGAATGGAGTCATCATATTTTTTGAATCTATCGTCGGGAATTAGATACGGATCGTGGCTGCTGAGAGTCAAAATACCTAAATTGAAGGGCCGGGGGAAATCTTTAATCTTGTCCGCCAGTTGAGAAAGGACGATATGGTCCGGGACGCCCCATTTGCCAAGATCGTTCTCGGTGCCGAAATCTTCCTCGGCATAAAATTTATCATAACCGACCGATTTCAGAAAACCACGTATATTATCGAATTCGATATCGCCGCCATAGGCAAAAATGGAGGTGTAATTGTATTGTTTGAGAATATCGGCGACCGACCGGAACGGATAGTCGGCGGCGTACCGTTTCATAATCGAGCGGCCGGGAAGCGACGGAAACGAGCAAAGAACAGCCGGGAGGCCGCGGTTGGTGCGGACGCCATTGGCATAGAAGTCAATGAACAACATACCGTCGTTGCACAACTTGTCAAACTCGGGAGTGATATCCAGATCCGACCCGAGCGCGCCGACCTTGTCGGCCGACCAGCTTTCCATGATGACAAAAACAAGATTGGGTCTGAACGGCAGAGAGTCATGCGGTTGTGTTGTTCGTGTCAGATTGAAGGCGGTGGTGGAATCGGAGTTGTTTATATCAAGCATTTCTTTGACTGTTCGAAAGGCGTCTTTTTTATCGTAAAAAGAGAAGCGATCCCCGCCCTCTCCGAAGACTGTACGACCGTTTCGGATTTCTTCATATATGGAGTGCGTTAAAGTGTAAACAGAATTCAAAGCCAGTTGATCGATAAAGTGATTCTCGCTGAAGAAAGCGGTGCCCCAATCGAGCGCCTGAATTCCGATACGTCCGCGAATACCAAAAGCCAAAAGAGCCAGCGCCAGAAGATAGATAATTATTTTCGGTAAAATTTTGACCGAAAGATTGTATTCACCAAGCCTGATAAATATCTTCCTTATGACATAGACGTATAAAACCGAAGCCGCCATCCAGAGTAAAACCAATTCCCAGGCATTTCTTTGCGAAGCGGAGGTGTACATAAAAATAGACGGATATTCGAGATATTCGATCGCCCAGTAGTTCATGCGACTGCCGAAATTGTCATAAAATCGCAAATCGGCGGTGCTTATTAAAAAAGATAACGAGAACAATATCGTGAGTATCGCCAGATAAATATTGCGCGTGAGGCGCCGACGGAACTGGATAAACGGAAGCAGCGATATTAACAGAAGCGGCAATAATATCATCGATATGATTAAACTGTCGAAACGAAAACCGATCCAGAAGGCGTACAGAAATTCGAAAAACGAGCTATTGTTGATCAGGTCGGTATGGGTAAGCAAAAATAGTAATCTAAAAAAAGCGAAGAACAGTATCCCGACAACGTATACGGAAAACCATATTGCGATTTTATTTGGAATGAACGACAGTTTCAAAATTTATTCCTGTTTAACAGTCATTTTTAATACGCAGCGCGAATTATTTAAGGTGAAGTTAAATTATTGAGTCGAGTTTGACAAGGGGGATTGGAGAATTTGGTTCGAGAGGCAGGATATTTAGGTTGTGCGGAGATTGCCGCGCCCCTCACCCCCGCCAAGGCGGGATTTCGGGGCTCGCAATGACAGTAACAGGCTCGCCTGTTATTTCCAGCGTTCGATTTCGGGGATGATGCCGTCTTTTATATCAATGCCGATGCCGAAATTATTGGCGCCGTAAGTGCTGTCGGTTTTGGCCGGATTGTACCATATAAAATTATTTTTTGCGGTTGCCTGATCGGTTTCGGTGCTATCGGTAAATGATAAATATTTATCAGTACCGCCGATATCGAGCAGACAGCCGATCGATTTGGTATCGGAATAATAGGTCACCAGGGGCGTTGGTTTGTCGTAATATTCCCGAAAATCGACCGCGCCGAGGCCGAGGGCGCCTGATTTCAGACGATAGGTATCATCGCCGTCGATATCGATTAAAAATGCGTTGGAGCGAATTTCGGCGGTACCGATCGAAATCATGTTGGCGCGGTAGGAATCATTACCGCCGATGTTTATCAAAAAGGCGTTGGTGTAGTCCCATCCGAAGCCGAGCCCGGCCCCGGCGGTTTCGTACATCTCGTGTTTGTCGTTGCCACCCTCGTCAATTAGAATCCCATTACAGAAATGCGCGCCGGAGCCCTGGGTGAAATAGCATGATTTATAGATATCATCGCCTGTACCGTCGTAGGCGATACCGGTCGAAAACCAGTAGGCGCATCCGAGCGACCAGTTGCCGGAGAGATAATAATCATCGCCATGCAGATCGATAATCGCGCCGAGACCGCCCGCCCAGGCGTGGCCGTCGGTGATGTCGCCGCGTCGGCCGAATCCGACCCCCTGCACGCCGTTGCCGTTGATTTTGAATTGGGAATGATAGTCGGACAGATCGAAAACTTCAGGTGACGGTTCCCCGGTATATTTATCGTTGCCTTTATAATCAGCAAGGACACCGACCCCACCGCCGATACTGCCGAATCCCTGTCCGGCACCATAGATGTAATAATTGTCGTCGCCTGAGGCATCGAAACAAAGCCCAATACCGAAGTAACCGCAACCCTGCCCTGACAGCTCGGCTTTGTACGTATCATTTCCGGATCCATCATACAATATACCGACACCGAAAAGACCTGCCCCCTGTGTATATTCTTTACCGATATAAGCATCATTACCGGCGGCGTCATAGAGGACGCTGATACCGACAATACCGGCACCGAGAGAAGGATACAGCGAATCGGAAACGTACGTATCATCGCCGCCGAGGTCGATAAGAATGGAAACGGGATTATTAATATTGATATTGGCGGCAATCGGCCCGGTATAGTCATTATCGTTTCCTAAATCTATAGTGATTAAATTACCGATGCCATTTTGATAAATGGAATCAGGTTGATCAGCATTAGCATTATCTATATAAATATGGCCAAAAGGTGTATTTAAGCACATGGCTTCTAATCGGTCGATCTTATGGTAATACAGTAGAGAATCTGCTGTCTCCTGCACGATAGCAGCCGCTTTTAGGGCGGCGTAGTGCAGGGACGGATAATCGATGCAAGCGGCGATGTCATCAAGTTCAGGATAATAGATAGTACCGTCGGCCTGAGTTAGGGGCATATCCTTAATATCAAATATTTTTTGCATTGTTTCTTTATCGCAATTGCGAAAAGCGGTATTGCGCCATTTGATAATGTCGGTGATATTTATAAGCAATTTGGCGAGAACAAGTTGTATTTTTTTCGAATATTTTGCTGAAAGCTGATCGATAAAACGTTTGCACGTTTCCCAATCGTCGTAATTATTTTCAGAAGGATATAAGCCCTCTTTTTCAGCTAATTCATACAGAGAAAGAAAGGCGGATTCGAGCGGTTTGGTGGAATCTTTAACCTGTAATAAATTCGGTGAATAATTACGGAAACCGCCCAGTTTGCGGTCGACACCGAGCGAGTATGTCAGATAGTACAAAGATAAAGAAGTGGAGTCGAGAAAAGCCGAGCCCATATATTTTTCGACGGCGTTGGCCATCGTTTTGGAATAATCATACAGTTTCAGGGGCTCGGCAAAAAGATCGTCAAAGGAGGTCAGTTTATACGGAATATCGAGGGGGAAGCGACTCCAGTATCCTTTGGGTCGATAGCCGAGATCGCTTCTTGAAAAACCGACCGAATCGAGCGCCATTTGCAGGACATCAACTTGTGCCTGCGAGAAAATTGGAATACAAAAACAGAAAACTACGAGCGTTATAATTAAAGTTCGAAACATATTTCCTCCATGAATATTTAAAGAATAATAAGGTTTTTTTGTAAGATTTGACAATAGTGAAGTATAGTTGCGATGAGATTGGCACGCCTTTCGCCCGATAAATCGGGCAATAGGCTCGCAATGACTTTAGAGGGGCGTAGATCAGCATGATGTCAGGATCGCCCTTCGCTCCGCTCGGGCCCCTCGACATCTCGCCAAAGCTCAATGTCTCGGGCACGGATCCTGACCTACGATTTGATTATTTCTTTGATTTTTTCGGCGACGAAGATCATCTCCGGGGAATCGTCGATCAATGGCGATTTATCAAAATTACCGAACAGCTCGACGACCTTAAATCCGCAAAGCGTCAGCATGTGAATGACTTCGTACTTGAAAAAATACCGCATGGGAAAAGCCTGTACCAACCGCTCCGTGTTACCCTCTCTATCGGTCAGATAGAAAATCATTTCGACATCGTTGTACTGCTCGGTGCGATGATAAGCGGTCATGCGATGGGTCCGGCGTAATTTCCGTCCATCCGATAATTCGTATTCGGGAACGTCCTCGATTTCTTCGCCGGTCAGCGGCCGGGTGATAAAATTCAGATTAATCTGGAAAACATCGAATATCAGGCGGCCGTTTTTCTCAAGATGCCTGTTTATGTTTTTCAGGCATGACAACTGGTCCTTATAATCAATCAAATGCTGAAAGGCGCGAAATGGAATAATTACCGTGTGATAAGCATCATCGATATGAAAATCAGCCATATTGCCCTGGGTAATGGTGATTCGTTTTTGTATTTCGCTATCGAGATCTGAAATTTTCTTTTGGCATCGGGCCAGCATATATTTCGATAGATCGAGGCCGGTGATAGTACAGCCTGATTCCGCGACCGGGATCAATATTCTTCCGGTGCCGCATCCGAGTTCAAGAATTTTGCCGTCGGCCGCCCGGCAGTATTGAACAAAAAAGTCACGATCGCCTCTTGCGGTATATGCAGGAATATAATCGTAAAGTTCTCCCAGGAAGGGAATGTCCTCATACGCGTCATATTTATTCATTGAGAACACCCCGCTTAATCCACCAACTTCGTTTCGGGGACTGATTCTTCTTTTACCGGAAGCTTAAACTGTTCCGGGCGGGCGCGAACGACCTCGCGAAGCCAGCTTTCGGGATAACCGACGTCCTTGGGGTCGCCGGTCGAATCTTTAACATAGCCGTCGTTGTACTTCATTATCAGGAATTCACCCAGTTCCCGCCAGCGATCGACAACCATCTCGGCATTGGATATTGAATAATCGGTCAGATAGCGGGTCATCAGAGCGGGATCCGACTTATACAATGCCAGTGCTGTTTTTTCGATTGTCGGCTGTAATTCAAGTGATTTGCCCTCCAAATCGGATTGCACCGCCTGAATATCTTTTATCATATACGAGTATTTCAGGTTGCAGAAATTGGAAACGAAGTTAAAAACCCACCAGGCCGACTCCCATGAGAATTTTTGAATCGAACCGATCGTATACGAGTAAGGGAGACTGTCAATACCGCAGTACAGCGGCGTGTAGCAGGTAAACCAGGTGTCATCGACACCATACCAGTAAACGCCGCCAACCGGATCGGGAATCCAGTCGCGTGACTGCGAGACAAAACTGAAACCGGTCTGCTGGGTCGAAATCGGCCGTTCCCAGGCATACTCGACACTATCGATTGTGAAATACATCGGGCGCCAGCGATACGGTGATCCGTACGGCCCGGCATCGACGCCGCACGTCATATCATAAGGAGTCCCTTCATAATGGTCGCGCATAAGGGCAAAAACATCGGCGACGGATAATTTATTATCCGGTTTTATCCAGAGCGGGTACGGTTCGGCACCATCGACTGAACGATGCACATCCGGCGAGAAATTTTTTGACGGCGCCGCGCGGCGGAATATCGACCACACCCGCGCATCACCGTAGCGGCGATTTTTGGGCGTCGACGGGCAGTAAGCCTCATTAAATAAAAACGGTTCACCGGACCGGGGGTCGTAGTAACCCTTATCAACTGCAAAGGAAATAACATTTTTCGAATAAAGGCAATTTTCCGGATCATCCAGTGGGAATTCACCGATACGGGCCTTGTTGGCGTGGCAGGAGATGTAACCGTCGGGGATTTTCACCGCCACCCAGATCGCCCCCTCGCCGTCGGGACCGGGGCCAATTATTTCCATAATCCAGGCCTCTTTGGTGTCGGCGATGGAAATCGATTCGCCGGTCGAACGATAGCCGTATTCGGCCACCAAATCGGTCATGACTTTAATGGCCTCACGGGCGGTTTTGGCACGTTGCAAAGCCATCCGGATTAAATCGAAGTAATGCAGCATGCCGTCGGGATTTTTCAACTCTTCACGCCCGTCGAAAGTAGTTTCACTGATAGCCAGCTGATGTTCGTTCATCAAATCGAGAACCGCGTAGGTATGCGGGACCTGTTTAATCCAGCCGTGGACGACCCCATGCCAGTCTTCGATTTTAAGCGAATCGCCCGGTTCGTAATCGGCGGCCGGCTCATTTTCCAGATGCGCAAGGAATTCACCATCACAGGTATAGGTAATCATCACGGAGCCATCGGCCGAGGCGCCTTTGGTGACCAACAAATTGGTACAGGCCAAAACGGGCAGACAGCCTGTCAATATGCATATCCAGAGAATTGCTCCGATTGATATTTGTCTTTTCATTAAATTATCCTCCATTTTTCATTTCAATTCAGGAGTATATCTAAAACCGACGCCGGACACAAGCGTAAAGAGTATAACCGGAAACGCCTTAAATTTGCTTTTTAAATTATCCCATTTGGTGTAGAGTAGATATCAAAATGCACGAAAGTCAAAAGGACAAAATTATTCCGGCAGGTTTTCCGGAACCTGATGAAATATATATGCATAGATTATTCATTTATTTTAATTTTTTGACAATTAACCCGACTTTTGTACATATGGAAGAATATTATAATTGACTGAATAGCCGGTCGATAATAGATTTGAGATTAAGTGGACAATAAAGTTAAATAAAGAGCGAGGAATAAATGAAATCCTTATATATGATTATAATGTTTCTGTTTCTTTTTTCGACAGTACAATCTTCTGACGAGTTAACCGGGCTGCAAATCATCCAGAAGGTATCCGATTTGATGAACCAGGAATCCGCCTACGCGAAAATGAAACTGACCATCATCACCACCTCCGGTAATAAACGCGAATTCGAATATGAAAGTTACAGCGCCGACAAAAACGAAAAAAATGTCATAATATACACTTCGCCGGCAAGGGTGAAAGGGCAGGCGATGCTTCTTCTGAACAATGCCGATGATATCTGGTCGTACTATCCCCGAACCGATCGCGTCCGCAAACTGGCGACTCATGCCAAAAAACAGAAAATGCAGGGTTCGGACTTCACTTATGAAGATATGGGCAGCGGTGATATTTTCGTAACCGATTTTACGGCCAAAAGACTGGACGATGAAAAAATGGAAGGTTACGACTGCTACAAAGTCGGGCTTAAAAAGAATGAAAGCAGCAATTCCAACTATGCCAGATTGATATTGTGGGTGATTAAAGAAAATTTCGTCCCGATTGTGATCGATTATTATGATGAGGATGAGCCGACGGTGTGTTCGAAGCGATTGGTGCAGAAAGATATAAAAGATATCGAGGGTATCCCGACGCCGATGAATTTGACCATGCATAATAATCTCGATGACAGCGATACCAAACTTGAAATACTCGAATGCAAGTACAATATCGAAATCGATAAATCGCGTTTCACCGAGCGGGGCTTTTACCGATGAGACAATCCGTTTTCTCCCTGATAATCTTCATTACTCTATTAGCCGGCGGGAGTACCTTCGCCAAAGTATCTATCGGAGGATATTTTGAACCGCAACTGTCCTCGGCATATTTCAATAATGAATACCGGCAGCTTAATTCCAACAAGCTGCGAATCGATTTACAGAGCGATATTAACGACAACATGTCATTCACCGGTAATTATAATTATATAAACTACAACGGTGCGACCGAATGGAATTTCCTGGATTTCATACCGGATAAATTATCGATCCTTATACCGGATAGTTTGAAAAATATGTATTCCTTTAAATACGAGAACGAGAACAATCTGGATAATGCTTATCTTCGAATGTACGTCTCGAAATTTACGATTACGGTCGGTCGGCAGCAGATTTCAGTCGGCTCCGGATACGCCTGGAATCCGACCGATCTCTTTAATGTCAAGGATATACTTGATCCGACGTACGAGCAACCGGGCGTGGACGGCATAAGAGCCGATTTCGGTATATCCGATGATTATACGCTCATGTTATTTTATTCGCCGGAAAACAGCTGGGAACAATCCGGCAAACTTGTACGTCTGTCGGGCAGAGTGGCGCATTTTGATTGTGCCTTTTCGGGCGGTGAAATAATGCAGCCGAATAATGACTATCTAAATTATCAATTTATGAATGAGAGACGCCGTATGCTCGGTTTCGACTTCAACGGTGAACTGATCGGTGTCGGCTGCTGGAGCGAAAATGCTTACAATTATATGAAATCTTCCCAGAATTATTGGGAAAATATCATCGGAATCGACTATACGTTTTCATCCGGATGGTACGTCATGGCCGAATATCTCTATAGTGAAACGGGAAAGAATAAAAGCGGTCAGTACGACTTCAACGACTGGATGCGCTACTTTTCGACCGAAATAAAAAGCCTCAGCCGTCACCAGGTTTACGGTTACAGCTTCTATCCCTTGACCGATCTGCTTAATATCGGCGGCTCGGTCGTTTACAGTATATCCGATTACAGTTCGCTATTCGTCCCCACTATCGAGTGGTCAATAGATGATAATATTATGCTGACCTGCTTCGGTTCCGTATACACCGGTCGGGAGGGGACGATGTACTCCCATAATCTGGGGCAGGGCGGATTGATCAGATTAAGAGCCTACTTTTAAAATAATTTCGGAATAACTATGCGTGACAAATTTTTTAATTGGCTTGGACAAGTAACTTATCGCAAATATTGGCTGGTTATTTTAATATCGTTACTGGTAACGATTATCCTCGGGGCCTTTGCGGAGAAAATACGCGTCGAAGTAACATGGATGTCGCTTCTTCCACAGAATAATCCTTCCGTGAAATCATTTCAAAAAATACTCGACGAATTCGGCGCCGCCACCAATATCATTCTGGGGCTGGAGGGAAACAGCAAGGAACAAATTATCCGTGCGGCTGATGACATTGTTCCGTCCTTGAGAAAAGTCGAAATTGAATACACTAATTCCGACGGCGGAAATATCAAAATGAAAGCCTGCCGCCGTGTCGAACAAAAATATGATGTCGATTTCATAAAGAAACACGGCCTGATGCTGGAAAAGGCCGAAAATCTCAAGAAAGATAAAATAATTTTTACCGATTACAATCTGGTCCCGTTTTTGACGCATGTCAATGACGTTTACGAGTCCCAATGGGTGCAGAATTCGGATAATCTGACCAAACAGGAGAAGGATGCCGAGCGAGGATTGGATGGTATGTTCCGGCTTTTTTACTCTCTCGCGGATTTCGCCTATGGCGAAGGCGATGACTCCGTCATTGTTCAAAACGGTGTTGATGCTTTGACCGTCGGTGACGGTTATTATCTTTCGGGTGATAAGAAGATGCTGCTGATTTTTATTACCCCGATGATGACGATAAACGATATTGATGCATCTATCGTGGCGGTTGATTCCCTTGACGCCTGCCTGAATAAGTACAAAGAAAAATATCCCGATGTCCATTTCGGTTTGACCGGAATGCATGTCATCATGCGCGATGAGATGCACGCCGGCATGACCGATACCTTAAGAAATCTGATTTTCGCGATTACTTTGATACTCATAATATTCATTCTTTCTTTCCGTATGTGGACCGGCCCGCTTCTGGCCATGATGGTCTTGATAGCGGGCATCACCTGGGATATCGGCATCGCGCAGATAGTTCTGGGGCGACTCAATATTATGACCGCGGTATGTTCGATTGTATTAATCGGCCTCGGGATCGATTATGCCATACATATAATTTCATCGTACACCGAATTGCGCCATAAAGGATTCAGTACCGAAGATTCAATCGGCGAATCCTTCCGCAAAATCGGCGCCGGGTTGATCACCGGAGCCCTGACGACGGCGGTCGCATTTTTATCCATCGCCGTAATCGGTTCCTCGGCGCTGATGGAATTCGGCTTTGTCGTCGGTGTCGGTATTATTTGTTGTCTCCTGGCCTCGATATTTTTGCTTCCCGCCGTTCTG
Source organism: uncultured Ignavibacteriaceae bacterium (assembly GCA_964467955.1). Taxonomy (GTDB): domain Bacteria; phylum Zixibacteria; class MSB-5A5; order GN15; family PGXB01; genus CAYXTW01. The sequence goes on from CAYXTW010000040.1 coordinate 31,038, forward strand.
GTTGCCAAAGAAAAGTTGTGGAGACGTATTTCCAAAAAGGAGCGTCCCAAAAAAGTCGACATGGAATTTCATCTTCTCGGAAAAGTATCCGATATCGTAACCGCCCGACCGTGGTTGACAACTGCAGTTGCGCTTCTTATTACGATATTTTTCATTTTTCAAATCCCCAAGACAAGGATGAATCAGAACTATATGGAGCTGGAACCGAAGGGGCTGGAATCGATCAGATTACAAAAAGAAATAGTAAAACGCTTCCACATGTCGCCCGATAATATGATGGCGATTTATAACAGCGTTGAGCAGGTCAACGAAGTACAAGATATATTGAACTCGAAACCGTCGATCGGTATGGTCGAATCGATAGCCTCGGTTTTACCCTCTATGGAAAAACAGGCGAAACGACGACCATATGTCGAAGAAATCCATAACGCACAGAAAGTGCTTCCAAAAATAAAAAAAATCGAAGTCAATAAACTTATCGAACAACTGCATCGTTTCAGCGATAACATAATCGAAATTTCGTCGATGGCGTATGTCAGCGGACTGGATCGCGTGTTTGATAAAGCCAATGAGTTTATCGGTCTGGATGCAGAGGGCAATCAGGTCGGGGTCAATTATGCCGAGGCGTTAGCAAAATATCTGGAGGAACATCCCGAAGCGGCCGATGTATTGCGCGGTTTTCAGAATTATTTTAAACCTATCATGCGGCATCGTATTTATCAGATGAGTGACAGCGCGACAATAAAGCTTGATGATGTCCCGGAATCGTACAGGGAACGGTATGTCAGCAAGGACGGTTCGCATTTTCTGATGGCCTTTTATTCACGAAAAAATGTCTGGGAGGGATTGTACACGACGCCGTTTTTGAGTACAATACTCCGCTATGTCCCGAACGGAACCGGCTCGCCGGTCATTATGAAAGAAATGATAGACGCCATCGGCAGCGAAGGTGTAAAGGCATTTCTTATTTCCCTGATTGCGATATTGGTACTTTTGTTAATCGATTTCAAGTCGATTAAAACGACTTTAATCAGTCTGATTCCGCTACTGATGTCGGCCATATGGCTGTTCGGATTAATGGGTTTATTCGATATAGAATTCACGATTATAAATGTTATCGGTTTTCCATTATTAGTCGGGATCGGTATTGATGACGGGGTGCATATTATCCATCGTTATCGGCGCGAAGGAAAAGCAAAACTTTCATATTCGATTTCGAGTATCGGCAAAGCGATATTGTTGACCTCGGTAACGACCATGCTCGGTTTCGGTTCGCTGTTATCATCGGAGTATAGAGGATATATCGGTCTGGGACTGGTCGTTTCGATCGGTATCGGACTATGCTTTATAACTTCGGTAATGCTTCTCCCGGCGATTATTAAAATCGCCTGGGGCGGTAAAAAGGATTACCCGAAGTTTTTTATGAAATGAGATTAGTTATAGATTCCCGTTCGGGTCGGTTTTGA
>CAYXTW010000041.1:0-5901 GCA_964467955.1 uncultured Ignavibacteriaceae bacterium
CTTAAATAAAAATATCGGGATTCTCGCTTTGCGCAATGAATAGCCACATCGCAGGAAACACCGACCTGCAAGATGAAAATCCGTGTAACAGGTTGTGGGCGTTGATAGTCCAATGAATTGGGTTTGTTTCGCATATTTTAACATCTTTTTTTTGGTCTTTTCTCCCCCCATAATAATTTGGTTGGTGTACTCCCCGTGCGCCAACAAGTTGGAATCATTTCGAATTGGTGATGTTGGTTTTGCAAAATATAACATATTCACTTCAATCCTTTTTCACGTTTCTATATAACGGCCGGGAGACAGGATTAACATTGATTTGGTGCGGATTTTGAAAAAGCTCGGATTTTAAAATATATTTTCTGGCCTATTGTTACGATCCCATAGCAAGCTATGGGGCACCCGGCCGTTCATGACCTAAAAAATAATATTGACTTTCAAGACGGTATCTACCCGGCTGCCCCTTTTAAACAAGGGTCGGCCAATTTTATTTGACCGACCCTTTATTGAATACCCCGCGTAGGGCTGGGATTTATTTCCGCAGCGGTGGGCCGCAGGCGTTCAGCCATTCCTCACACGTGCACGGCGGCGGCCCCTCTAAATAAAGAAAACTGATAAGATAGGTTATATCAAATATATTGCAGGTGCAATCTTTGTTGGGATCGCCATTGCAAAGCGCATACGGTACCGGCGCCGGGCCGTCAAGATAGAGAAAACCGATTGTATATGTAATATCAAAAATGTTTATAGTTGGATCACCGTTGACATTTCCCGGCTCGCAGTCACAGGGGCCGCCATTGCCGAAATCCTGCCAATAACCGTGTTTAAGGCCGTAATTTGTGGAACTGCCAGCACCTACCGCTGTTTGCGCCACGGTCCCATTTAGCTGATAATTGGGCGAACTGCCGCTACTGCCGCCGCCGGAGATAACCTGCCAGTTGATTTCCTCGCCCGCTCTTTCGTTGGTGTAGGCAACCATGGCCAGAATCAGTATTGTAAATAAAATCAATATTGAGATTTTCATGATTATTCCTCACTGTGTTCAGGACGATCCTGCAAATTTTCATGGTGTATTTTATTCGTTGATTTCTCCATACCAAAACCAAAAAGTTCGGGGTTCTTATATAAGCCGCGTTCATCATCAGATTTATATTCTTCAACCGATTGGCGCATATTGGCCGCGAAAGAATCTTTGCGGATTCCGGTCACCTGCCAGGAAACTTCCATAAACGGCTTTCCGCCGGCAATTATAAAGCGGTTGCCTTCGATTTTTTGAGCAACATAAAGGGCGGGTGAAGATATACCTATCGCGGTCAATTGGTATCTGAAATCCGAATTTAGAGATTCAAAATAATCAGGAAGCTCAACAACAGCCTCGCCTTTGTCGTCAAGTTCAACTACACCGTCATATATATTTTTCATATCCGGCGAACTGACATCGGAGTGAAAAAGGTACATATTTTCGGGGTCATCAGGGTGATCTATTTTGAATCCCCCGCCTCCTTTGGTATACCCGCCGGTACATTCAACATTACCATGGAAATACCCACCGTAGTTTCCTACAGAATTATTGCAGGAAGCGTATATTCCGTAATTATTTGTCGCAGAAGTTCCATAAGCATATACACCATAAGCATTAGCACCATCGTATCCGGCTGCATACACGCCGCAAGAGGAGCCAGTTGTAATGCTTGTATTTCGGGCCTGTGCATAACCATAAAGACTATATCTGCCAGGACCATCTGACGTACAGTCCCCTCTTATTGCATACGCATATGCACCCGATCCAGCAGTTGTATGGTCAATTATACTGTAAACACCATATAAAGGACCTGAATTCGAGTTGCTTAAACTCGAAAGCAATCCATATCGAGTAAAAGTAGTGTTATAGTAACGCCCGGCATGTACCAAATAATTACTGGAAGGCGCCACGGGTTCACCTATTGATATTCCATTGGAGTTAACTCTCATGGTGCTGTCACTGAAAAATACTTGGCCATTGAATGTCTTACTGCCGGTGATCGTCTGACTGGAAATGAGATTGACCGCCGTGCCCTGTATTTTTGAAGTCGAGATGCTGGCTGAGTTATTAATGTCGACATCAGAAATAGTGTTGTCAACGATTTCACCGGAGCCGACGGCATTGTTAGCGATTTCGCTTAAGCCAACAGCATCGGTTGCAATGTGAGTCGCGGTAATACCATCAGTGGCAACGGATAAGGTTACGCTGCCTGATGCCCCACCGCCCGATAGCCCGCCGGTGGCGTTAACGGCGGTAATATCGCCGCCAGAGTTGTCATCGATACCGTCTGCAAAACCGGGCGGGACGTTGTTCAAATTATACCAATCCAGATAATATGATGGCGATTGACCTCCAAGATTGTTGGCATTATTGGCGGTGGTTGCATTGGTAGCATTATTGGCCAAGGCTGCGCTTGTGGCAAAGTCGGCCGAGTCGGACCGTAATGCCTGATACGCGTATGGCGCAGTGATCATACGAACGCGTGGACTGATTTCCGGATCAACGCCTATCGTAATACCGAGATAACGGGCAGTATCAGTTTCAAAAAGATCGTCCGGAAGCTGGACGCTGGCACCGAGCTGATATTCAAACAACCCGCTATCGACCTGAACGGTCTGAAATCCGCTCGACCAGAGCGAATCATTACCGGCGGCGCTGCCATAAATTTTGAATTTAATCAATTGCGGTCCGTCAACCGGTGTCCCGTCGGTTTCGGTCAATCGACCCTGATAGTTAATCATTTGCGGCACTTCAGCCAGCGCCAATAACGCGGCCAGAAAAAGTGCCAATGTCCACATCACAGTTAGCAATCTTGAGTGTGACATGCAAAGACCTCCTGATAGAGTGAAAGTATTTGATAAAATTATTTATTTATCCATCCAATCATTCGCAAAACGGAGTAACGCGGCCAAGCAAATTATAAATTTCTCGATACTCTTTTTACGACAACCTTGGAAACACTGTCCCGGTCTTATCCCGTCACGAGTTGTCTTTCTTATTGTAAGGCCTTATCGGAGAATGATATTAAGTAGATGTTGGCCTTACAATAATTTAAAGATAACAAATTAATCCAATTTTGTCAATAAAAAAGCCCCTTCCTGTCCTTGACAAGGGGCTCTTGGCTCCTCCAAAAAGGGATTTTACTCATACCCCACCTGTGGCCGGGTGGCCCATCCCGCTTTCTGCGGGACTGTGGGATCGCAAGAAAAAGCTGTACTGCCTTTTCCACCCTTACATATTTAATTCAGTGATTTAATCTCCACGACCCTGTCAGGATCGCAGGGATCCTGACCTATGCCCCTCCCCCTTTTAACAGCCGTGCTGTCAGGATCACAGAGGTCCGGATATACGCCCCTCCCCGCTTTGGCATAAACGCCATAAAGGATGAACCGCCCGGCGAAATATCGGTTGCATCTGTTTTTAACATTCAGTTATTATGGATAAAATAAACGTCGTTTATAACGTTCGTGCTGTAAAATGTAAGTATTCGAATCTTATCAAAGGAGGATCAAAATGAAACTGAATGTCAAAGCTTTCGCCCTGACGAGCGGAATCCTCTGGGGATTCTGCCTTCTGTTTACCGCCTGGTGGGTAATGATATTCGAAGGCGCCACCGGTGATTTGCTGGCTATCGGGCATATTTATCGCGGCTTTAATGTCAGCCCGCTGGGGAGCGTTATCGGCCTGATATGGGGTTTTGTCGATGGTCTCATAGGCGGGGCGATATTCGCATGGCTTTATAATCTTCTATCGGGCGGAGCGAAAAAGCCGGAATAGATTATAATTGATAAAGCGGTTCAGTCGCCGAAGCGGATCGTGATTCCGCCGCGGCCAAACGGTCACAGGTACAGGGGGCCGAGGAGGGTATTTGAGGGCCGAAATGTTTCGCGCTTCGCGCGATGTCAGGAGCCGGCGGCTCACTGACCTACGAATGAAGACGGCAGGAGCGCAGGGCTCCTGCCCTACGATTGCTCGCACGGCACGGATCAGGTTGGGATTCACGGCCTGATTAATAGGGAATCCGGGTCCACAAATACGTAAATATGTACTATAAAAAGGCGGTGCCGAGCACCGCCTTGTAAGATAAATTAAATGCACAAATTAAATTATTTTTCAATCATATTGTTTCATCATCAGATTATTTCTTCGACCGCCTTTTTGAATTCATTGTACGTCCGCATGCCGACATACCGACCGGTTTCATTGCCGTCCCGATCAAAAAATATCGTGGTCGGGACACCGGCGCCGAGTTTGAAATATCGCGCCGCCTCGCGGCTGGCCATCAACATCACCCAGTCATAACCGCCCTTATCGACATAAGCCTTGACTTTACCGGGCGTATCATTGACGGCGATTCCGACAACCTCGAGACCTTTCGGACTGTACTCTTCATATATCCGTTTCAAATCCGGCATCTCGCGCCGGCAGGGCGGGCACCACGATCCCCAGAAATTTATAATCATAGGCTGCTTGCCTTTATAATCGTCAAGATTCCACGGATTACCATTGATATCGCGCAGATTCAAGGCTCCGGCAGAAGACGCCTGCACCTGTCCCTGAGCCACGCGCCCGGTTTTCTGAGTATTATTATCGTTCGAAGACGAGCATGAAATCATCAAAATCGCCAGAGCAAAAAATAACGTGATTATGTATAAATCCTTTTTCATTTGTCCTCCGGATTATCCCTTGGCAAGCGATTTACGACCGCCGTTTTTCATATATTCGTCGAATTTCATCTTATCATAAAGTGCTTCTTTCATAAAATAAAGCACATCCATCATCACATCCGCACTCTGATAGCCGGGCAGCACCCCCAGTTTTTCGCTGTTCGGTTTCAAAAACCAGTAGGCCGGATAACCGCGGACGCGATATTCGGAGACGGCCAGATTGCGCTCGGTTATTTTGTAACCGTCGATATTGAGTTCTTTCCTGGATTCGGCGTTGACTCTGATGGCAACAAAATCCCTGTTAAGCACCTTGATTATCTCCGGCCGGTTAAAAACCTCCTTATCCATTTTCTTGCAGTAATAGCACCAATTCGTATAAAAATCGACAAGGATATGTTTCTTCTCTTTTTTGGCCTTTTCCAGCCCGACATCATAGGGCAGCCAGTTTATTTGGGTCGAATCGATCGATTCGGTTTTTTTGCCCGGATTATCCTTTTTCTCGGCCTTCTCGGCACTCCGAACACCCAGAACTGAAACAAGGAAAATCAACACCAGAGCCAGGATATTAGTGGAAATAATCTTTTTCACTGTTCACCGCCTAATCAAGTTAATCAAGTAAGTCGTAGCTATATCTATTATTACAATATACAACATAATCCGAACAAAAAAAGTTCTTTTTTATTTGTCCAGAGGCTGTAAAAATACGGAAGAATCGCCGAGAATTTCTTTTAATTTAAAAAGAAGGTCGTTTTTTGGTTCTATAGTGAAGCGTTTGGATTTGATATAATATTCATCGCCATTCTGCCGCGCCGCAATCATCACCGGAATTTTGCCCTTATTTTTTCCGAGGGCATTTTGGATAGCGGTCAGTTTTCGTTCGGAAGTATTTTCACCGATTCTTATAACCAGTTGGCAGTTAAACTGTTCTGCCAATGATTCGAGCGGAAAGAGGTCGTTAACGATAATTTTCGGTGCTTCTTCCTCGCGCGTCGAAACGCGACCGCTGACCATGATGATTTCGTCTTCACGAATATGGGCTTTCCCTTTTTCGTACGAATCGGAAAAGACAATAAGTTCGACATGGCCTTTAAAATCTTCGATGGTGACAAAGGCCATCCGATTGCCGCGTTTGTCGTTCATCAATTTGACGGCCGAAATTATCCCGCCGAGACGCACCTCGCGGTTGTCATTGACGGTCGCCAGTTTTTCGGTATC
>CAYXTW010000041.1:6001-31104 GCA_964467955.1 uncultured Ignavibacteriaceae bacterium
CCGGCGGCAATCATCGATTCCAGCGTGCGGCGGTTGATATTTTTAAGTTCCACACGACTGACCAAATCGGCGAGACTGGTGAATTTGCCGTCCGCTTTTCTGGAGCGGATAATCGCCTCCACGGCCCCCTCGCCGACATTCTTGATGGCGAGAAGTCCGAAACGGATTTTTTTATCGCGGACACTGAAGCCGATCTCGGATTCGTTCACGTCGGGCGGTTGCACGATGATGTTCATACGGCGGCATTCTTCCATCAGGATAAAAATGCGACCGGCGTCGTCCATTTCCGAAGTCATACCGGCGGCCATGAATTCGAGAGGATAATGGGTTTTCAGGTAGGCACATTGATAGGCGATGAGGGCATAGCCGGTGGAGTGCGCTTTATTGAAGCCATAACGGGCAAAAGTCTCAATCTGATCGAAAACGGATCCGGCGATCCTGGGATCGATTTTACGTTCCCGGCAGCCGTCGAGAAATTCTTTTTTCTGCTCGGCCATCAGTTTCGCCTGTTTCTTGCCCATCGCCTTGCGAAGAATATCGGCTTTGCCCATCGTGTATCCGGCGAGGGAATTGGCGATCTGAAGCACCTGTTCCTGAAAGACTATCACACCATATGTGTCTTTCAGGATTTTTTCCAGACGGGGATGCTCGAAAGTAACCTCCTGTTTGCCGTTTTTTCTTTCGATATAAATATCAATCATGCCGGAATCGAGCGGTCCCGGACGATAAAGGGCATTCATAACGGTCAGGTCGGTGAGATTTTCCGGTTTGAGCTTGCGCAGATAATCGCGCATGCCGCCCGATTCAAACTGGAAGATTCCAATGGTTTCGCCGCGTGCGAACAGTTTGTACACTTTTTTTTCATTGAGGTCGATGGTGTCGATGTCGATTTTTTTATCGTGGTTCTCGTCGATCATCTTCAGGCAATCCTGGATGACAGTCAGAGTGCGAAGCCCGAGGAAATCCATTTTCAACAAGCCGATTTCCTCGACCATTTTCATGTCGAACTGAGTCGTGATTTCGTCTTTATTGCTCTTAAACAGGGGGACATAGTCGGTTAAATCGGATGGTGCAATAACGACGCCCGCGGCGTGCGTGGAAGCATGACGGGTAAGGCCTTCGAGCGGCCGGGAGAGATCGATAAGTTTTTTGACACGTTCGTCTTTATCGTACAACTGCTTTAATTCGCCGTTATCTTTGAGCGCCTGTTCCAGAGTCATCCCGACCGCGAAAGGAATCATCTTGGCGATTTTGTCGACTTCGGAATACGGCATGCCGAGAACGCGACCGACATCACGCACGACACCGCGGGCAGCCATGGTCCCAAAAGTAATTATCTGGCAGACATTTTTTTCGTTGTACTTCTCGACGACATAATCGATGACCTTATCGCGGCCGCGATCGGCAAAATCAATATCAATATCGGGCATGGAAATACGTTCCGGATTTAAAAAGCGCTCGAAAAGCAGTGAATATTTCATGGGGTCAAGATTGGTAATGCCCAGACAATACGATACCAGTGACCCGGCTGCCGAGCCGCGTCCCGGTCCCACGGCAACGCCGATCGACCAGGCATGATCGATAAAATCTTTAACAACCAGAAAATAACCGGCGTACTTCATCTGCCTGATAACCGATAGTTCATAGTCGAGACGTTCGTTAATCTCCTGAGTAATTTTGCTGAATCGTTCCTTTAATCCCTTTTCACAGAGATGACGAAGGTAGCTGTCGGGATCGGTAAAGGGTGACGGGATGGGGAAATGCGGCAGGTGCAGTTTACCCATCTCCATCTCGAGGTTGCACTTTTCGGCGATCTGGACGGTGTTGTCGATCGCCTCGGGATAATCTTTGAACAACTCGGCCATTTCCTCGGCCGATTTGAAATAAATCTGATCGGTATTGTACTTCATCCGGTCGGTATCGGAAATCAGCTTGCCGGTCTGAATACAGAGCAGGGCATCATGGGCCTCGGAATCTCCCTGTTTCAGATAATGGCAGTCATTGGTGGCCGCGATGGGGATTCCGGTCTGTCTATGCACGGTATAAATCATCGGCAGAAGAAGCTCTTCTTTATCCAGACCGTGGTTTTGCATCTCGAGATAGAAGTTACCGTCACCAAAAATATCATTAAGTTCGCGGGCGGACTCGACGGCACGATCGGGATCGCCACGCAACAGATGCCAGTTGACCTCGCCTTTCATGCAGGCGGTCAGGGCGATTAATCCTTCGCTGTGTTCGCGCAACAGTTGTTTGTCGATACGGGGTCGATGATAAAAGCCTTCCAGAAATCCGGCGGTCGACAGCTTGATAAGGTTTTTATAGCCGGTCTGGTTTTTGGCCAGAAGAACCAGATGAAATCCGCCGCTGGGAAATTTGCCGATCGGTTTTTTGTCGAACCGGGAACCGGCGGCGACGTATGCTTCGGTTCCGATAATAGGTTTTACACCGGCCTGGGTCGCCTTTTTATAAAATTCGGCGGCGCCGAACATATTGCCGTGATCGGTAATGGCCAGCGCCGGCATTTTGTACTCTTTGGCCAGTTCGATCAGCGGCTCGAGTTTGCAGGCACCGTCAAGCAATGAGTACTGACTGTGTGTGTGCAGATGAACGAAGTTGGCGAATTTCATTTTTTAATTTCTACGTTACTCTTTTCATACTTTACGCAGGACAATATTATATTAGTGAATTTCAAATAAATTTAAAAGTCGAAAAGACCAGCAAATAAATAAATTTTATAAGTTGTTGCAAGGCAGCCTCTTACCATAAGAGGAGTCGCCTTATATCGATATGTTGCAGATTATAATTGTCTATATTTTAATGCCTTTTTATGACAGTATTTGTCACGGAGCCGAATATTTCACTTGCAGGTGAAAATAAATTTTAATATTTCAATTTTGTTATCGTTTATTTAACAGGGATATTGATAAAATTGGGAAGAGAATCAAAAATTAAGTGTATAAATATTAATAGAAAAAAATAATCACAAAAAAGAAAGGAGGTTTTCGATGGGCAAATCTGTGAAAATATATAAAACATTGTCGGTTTCAATAATCGGTCTGGCAATGGTAATTATTCTCGCTCTTAATGCCTATGCCTCGCAAGGAGATTTCTTCGAATTTAAAGCCGACTGCAAGATCGAAATTGTTGGCGAACCACAATTGGGTGAGCCATTTGAAGTTGTTTTCACATTTACCCCCAGACAAGATATCATTCATACTAGAGGTATCGCAGATACAGCCATTCTAAGCGCGGAAGAGGGAGTCGAATTCCTGAGCGGCGATACTATTTGGACCGGTCTTTTAAAAGATGGCTTAACTTATTCACTAAAAGCCCGATTTATGGTTAATGAACCGATAATGTTTAGGATAAGGGGGGGTATTGTAGCCGTACAGGCAAGAGGTTTCATCGCTCATGCTGAAGGTTCTTTAGATAATGGTATTAGGGCAACGAAAAGCGCTTCAAGTCGTTTAATAGATTTTTCGGATATTAAACCAAATCGGAAATCCGAAAAAAAATATATGCCAAAGGATAGTAGTTACGAAATAATTATAGTTGATTTACCGCCATCCACACTCAATTCCGGCTTCGGACCTGAAAAACCTATTATTGTGAAAATGGATTCAAGTCGTGATGGTAATACGATTAACGGTTTAAATGAAACGCTTTCAGAAAATGTCGATACAAATTATATTTATCTAAATATTAGGAATATTAAAAAAACCGATACGCTATTTTTTCACCCCAAAAAAACAAATGTTATTGTGACGCCAAAATTAAGAACCCGACCCATTATTAAAGCTAATAATCGACTATTAGACAATATAAATGATACTACTTATATTCTACATTTCAATGACGAATTAACTCCAATCGAAATATTCTTGGACGACACGACGGTTACTTTACCGGTTAAATTATTAAGTATTTATAGTATTTGCGGTGATGTTAGTTATGTGGATAATTTTAATGATATTCATATTTCAAAACATGTATATGTCGGATTATATAATTGCTTTGATGATAACTGCCAAGAAAATGAATATGCAGGATATACATATACTGACCTGTCGGGTGACTTTTGTTTCTGGGCGGATAGCCCGATAGTAGTGGTCGCTGTTTGGTCGGATAATCCGGTCAATACGGTTATGTATGCTGAAGATCATGACCTATCTATTGGTGACCTACTTAGAGCATACTACTATTCAGTCTTGATAAGGAATTATGGATTTCAAGATATTTACATACCGGATGATTACTTGCGAGCGGATAATTTGGACCTTTCTGGTGCATTTAACATCCTTCACCATTTATACGTCGGAAGAGAGTACCTGGAATACGATATCGGACATCAAGATATTCCGGCCAAAAACGTAAGTGTGTGGGATGCGCAAGATGGTAGTCGAAATACCAGCTCTTTTGCCGGTTTTTCTACTGGCAACAATATACCCGGCTTTTACTTTGCAAGCCGGGCCAATCTACCGGACCATAATTGGGATGAATGGGATAGGGGTGTTATTTTGCATGAGTATGGGCATTACATAATGTACCATTGTATGGATGATATTCCTGAAACTGGCGGAGCCTGGATATATTTAACAGCGACACAAGGCAAGAATAATCTCAACCTCGCCATGTCTGAGGGTTGGGCGAGTTTTTTCTCATCAGCCGCTTTAGATGACCAAATTTTCGTAAATTCATTGTTAAATGACCCCTTTTATATTATTTATTATTACTAATATCCCTTACCTGATCCCGGATATTATTTAAATCCCTCTGATTATCCAGCGAATCCGCCCTGGCAAACGACCGCACAATGGGAAGGTGCCCATGTCCCTGGATGTATAAATGTATCTTTTTGGGACCTTTTTGATAATCCTGATGACGACAATTATTATATTGATCAGTATATATGGGGTCATAACAATGATCATAATTCAACGGAATATTGGTGCGGTATAGATGAAATATGGGATGTGTTAACAAATTTCGATCCGCAGCCGGACAATCCGGATCACAATCATTGCTGGAATATTTATGAGTTTATTCATGGCTGGCGGACATTCGGCTATCCAGTTGATTCTATATTCACGAATATCTTTGAAGCGCATGCCTTTCCGGTCTTCTTGCCGGGCGATACTAATGATGATGGGATCGTAAATATTTTCGATATCACTCGAATAATCTATTATTTATACTTGAGCGGCACTCCGCCGGTATTTATGTCAGCGGCGGATGTAAACGCCGACTGTACGGTTGATGTTCTCGATATATCGTATATAGTGGATTATTTATATACACTTGGTCCCGATTTATTAGTCGGATGTTATAATTTATATCCGTAATTTGTCAAATATTTGATTGACATCTTCTGTTTCTCCAGCACACAAAAAATTAAATTGTAAAGCGGTACCGCGGCTTAACTACTGCCGTATTCGGGGCATTTGATTTATCTGAATGCCAATCCACTGTTTTACAATAAGATACGGTTCGCTTAAACACGCCTGCGCGAAACTCCCCAATATAATCTGATTCTTTGGTTTTTAATGAAATATCAGCGTTGCGGCGATTTATCTCTTGATTTTCGATGGGATTTAAGTATATTGACGACGTACCCGCATTTGTGAGCAGGGGGGCACATAAGCCAGAGAGAATATCAAGTTTTTGATATAGATACTGGTGTGTACCTTTTGGTAAAAATTAAAATTTGGGAGTGTACAGATGAACGTCAAAGCTATCGTTTTGATCTTTATTGGGGTACTTTTATTGTCTACCAACGTCTTGGCCGAGAAACCGACGGGGGCTGTCCGCAACGTTGATTTCGAATTGCAGGTACTGGAAGAGCCGAAACAAATCGGCGATATACTGCGGGTATCCTGGTCATTTACTCTAAAAGAATCGGAAGATCCTGTTCTGCGGAGCTATCAGGACAGAGAGGAATCGGCCATGTTTGCCAAAGCCTATTTAAGCGGCATTAATGCGTCGGAAGTCATCGAAGGAGAGGCCGTCTGGCGGGGGGAAATCGAATATAATAAAACATACCGATTCACGGTAGCATCGGCGGTGGGAACGCCGAACAAAATTTATATCAGGCCGGTCGTTGAAATTTATTCGGAGCCGAACAATGAAAGTTATAGTACTCGCTTGTCCCGAAATGTCGGTGACATGACTACCATAAATGTCGAGAGTGACATCAGCGGTTATGAAAACCGTCCGGGATTAAGCAACGACCCGATTCAGATTACCACCGATCCTGTGCCCGCCTCGATTAAAAGAAGTGCCGTATTGGTGGGCGATTCATCCTTTGTCAGCATCAATAATCCTCGGGAGACGACACCGATCGAAGGTTCGTCCGGGGATGATTCGAAACAGACCTGGTCGTTAAGCGGCCATTTCTATTACGACGATGCTTTCGGGGGATCCTATAATCCGATTGGGTGGACCGAGTGTGATTTATATCTCTGGACCGGCGGCGACCCATATTCTCAGTTTCTTTCACAGGTTTACACCGATTCGTACGGAGGCTTTCAGTTTTATACCAATGTCGACAGTGTCTCGATTGTCATATTCTCTTACGATTCGCTTTCGAATGTTTTTTATGCGGACGACAGTTGTTTTGACTTCAGCCAGGGGGAAGAACTTTATAACCATTATTTTTCCGTCAGTCTGGCCAATCCGTCACATAATAACATAAACGTCTCGCCAACCTATACGCAAATCCACGGCCTGAGTCTGGCCGGCGCCTTTCATATTCAGGCGATAATACGAAATGCCTTTAGCGTTGTCGATCATCCCGATTTTGAAGTGCCGGTTTATTTTCTAGATAAAGACGAATGCGCGGAGAATAGCTCATTCGGGCGATTTATGACAATACCGGATAGTATTCCCGGTATACAAATCAGAGGTTCTTACGATGGTTTGGACTGGGATCAGTGGGACAGTTCTGTGGTCGATCACGAGCTGGGACATCTGTATCAGTGGGCCAATGCTTCGATGCCGTTATACTCAGGAGGTGTCCATTACTTTAATTCGCCGACCCCAGCATCGGGTGTGAATGATTTATACCTGGCCTTCGTGGAAGCCTGGGCGACATTTTTCTCATGCCGCGTAATAGATAATCCGATATACATCGACCGCGCGTATGACATCGAGGATACGATTATATGGATAAATCTGGAGCAACCCTCACCGGATGTACCGTTCACGCTGGATATGCCGCAGACGGATCCTTCGGATACGATGCCGTACTATGAAGGGGCGCATGTTGAGGGTTCGATTGCACTGGCCCTGTGGGATTTATTCGACGACGTCGACGACGGCAATTATTATATCGGTTTGGACCTTTATGGTCATAATAATGATTCCAATGCCAACGAAAGTTGGAGCGGGTGGGATGCCATCCATGACGTCCTGGTCAATTTCGACCCGAATCCATACGATACCGATCATGAAAACTGCTGGAGTATCTATGAATTTATTCACGGCTGGAGAACATTCGAGTATACGCTCGATGCGACCTTCACGAATATTTTTGAAGCTCATGCGGTCCCTGTATTTAAACCCGGGGACGCGAATGAGGATGGTATTATCAATATATTCGACATAACCTTGATAATAGGATATCTGTACCTGAATGGCCCGCCACCCAGGATTATGTCGTCGGCGGACGTAAACGCCGATTGCATGGTTAATAACCTTGATGTCGCCTATATTGTCGATAATGTATACACGGGCGGCCCGATTTTGCTGGTCGGATGTTATAATATGTATCCGTAACCGTAAGAAGGGTAATATGCGGACGCGGTTTTATCGGGGCCACCTATTTAAATTGAGCCGGTGATGCCGTCATGGATAAACAATCCGCCGAGATACAGCAAAAATAGAGCGCAGAGCACGATTAGGATTTTATAGCCGACACCGACGATAAGTCGCCGCCCGCGCCAGATTAAAATGCTGACCAGGGTGTACCATACAAAATCGGAAAGAATATGCCCGATATAAAAAACCGGGGGGCCGATGGCTCCATGCTCCAGGGACCTGACCATAAAAGCCGAACCGGTCGTTGCCCACCAGACGTACCAGTACGGATTTGACAGAGAAGAAATAATTCCGTCGGCCGTGAGCCGGGCGGCGCTTTTGCCGGTTCTTTCGGCCGCGCGCGCCTTAAGCCTGGATTTTATCAAATTATACAACATTCCCAGACCCATAAAAATCAGCATAATGCCGCCGACGATGCCGATGCCGCTGTTGACGGCTTTATTATCCGACAACGACGACAGACCAAGAGCCAGCAGGATTACCACGGCCAGCTCGGCAATAGCATGACCGCCCACCAGAATCGGCCCGGTGCGGATACCTTTGGCGGGCGTTTCGGCGATATCAACCGCCAGCAGCGGGCCGGGCATCAGAGCGCCGGAAAAGCCGACTATAAATGCCGTCAGAAACAATGACCAGAGTTCCATGCCGATACTGCCGCTCTTCTATTGCTCCAGAATATCATAATCCGGATTGTACCGGATCGATTTTACCTTCATGCCGCTTTGCGAATTGTAGGAAAATTTATTCGTACCTTTTTTGATCCGGTAAATGACGGTCTCTTCGGACCTGTCGGAAAAAACAAACGTCACCGGATAGGCCGTCTCGAAGGAAGCTCCGACTTTTTCGACCGTCATGGTGACATCTATAGTGCCGTCATTTTTTCTTCTGTCTTTTTTCTTGATTTTCGGAACGCGCCAGTCATATAACCATTGTTCGAAAAACTGATGACCATTTTCACCGAGAAATGTCTCGGCAAGGTCGACAAAATCATCGGTCGTGACCAGTTGTCCCGAAAAGATGCGCGCGAATTCCGATAACAAATACATGAAAGCACCCTTTTTGCCCTGACCCTTTTCCAGTTCATAGCGAAGCATATGCAATAAATACGCGGCCTTGTAATAAATTACAGTTTCAAAATCACCGGGTGACATTTCGGAAGATAGTCGATGCCCCAGGACAATCGCTCCGGCCTCAAAGCCGACCGATTTCCGGTCCTCCCACCGGCCGCCTCTGATCACCGCTTTGTTCCATTCTTTAAGAATTTTTCGAAACGTCTTTTCGTCTTTCTTGATCAATTCGATATACATCGCCGCCGAATATTCCGCGAATCCCTCCGACAGCCAGACATCATGATAGCTTTCCGGATTAATCATATGCCCCCACCACTGGTGCGCCACTTCATGCGCCCGGAATTTATCATCGACGCCCTTTATCGAACGATTGAAGGTAATTTTCGATAGGTGCACCAGTCCGGGCGAACCCTGGCCAAACCCGACCGCCATCGAGCAGACATCGAGCCTGTTCAACGGATACGGTGTCAGGCTATCGTTGTAAAACGAAAACGAAGCCGAGACATCATTGACGACATTGACAATATTGTCATTGCCGAAAATCACCGAGGGTCGATCGCTCTTGAGAAAATGGATGACAATGGGAACGGCGGCGTTGAAGACGACGACCGAATCGAAGACGCCGTAATTGAAACTGATATACGCCGTGGTCGGCGCGGTACGGTACTCCAAAAATCTCTTATCACCGCTGGTACTATCCGTTAATTTTCGTCCCACGGCCATAAAATCAAAACCTTTATCAATTCGATAACTGACATCGTACTCCGACTGCTGACGATAGCCGTTATAC
This sequence comes from uncultured Ignavibacteriaceae bacterium, assembly GCA_964467955.1. GTDB lineage: Bacteria > Zixibacteria > MSB-5A5 > GN15 > PGXB01 > CAYXTW01. Next base: position 15,677 of record CAYXTW010000041.1, read on the forward strand.
GGATACCAGTGTGTCAGGTGTTCCTGAATCACGCCGTACTGCATATAATGCCGAAAAAGATTGGTGCGGTAGAAAACCGATATTTTCGCCGTGTCTCCTTTGGAATGGAAAGCGGATAATTCGACGGTCAATCCGGGCCGGTCTTTTTTTTTAATGAATGAAGCCGAATCGACAACATCGCCATTGATGGAATCAACCTCGTACTCCCGGGGAAATTCGAACTGGATCAGTTTAAGGCTGTCGATTTTGCTTATCAGATTCATCGTGCATGATATTTCCGATTTTCCGATGGTGGAAATATCGACGGTAATGTCATATTTGAACAGCTCGAACTGCGAATCGATTATTTTCGACGGATCGACTCTATTGTCGATCACCGATGATACAATCTGCGGTGTTTTGAAATTGGAGGTGTACTTGTACAAAGAAACCTGCTCGGCCGAATAAGGATCGTACACATAAATCGTATGAAAATAACGATCTTTTAAAAGATTTATCCACAGATACCCGGGTTGATTTTCAATCGAGGCTTTATAAATATTAAGCGGCAGATTGTACTTAAATTTTTTGTCGGGAACATCCCGGATGGCCTTTAGAAAACTTTTGATTCTATAGGATGGCTCGGTGAATGCACCTTTGTTTTTCATTTCGTCTAAAATATCGGAATTCCAGGGAAAAGCAAAATAAGCCTGGTCGAATTTGATATCGACCGAATCGGTCGAATAAAAGCGACGAACCTGCTGGGTTTCGATGGCATCGGGCGGCAGGTACTTAAACCTGCCGTGTCCTATAAAGAAGGCGGCGGTCGGTCTTCCATTATAATAGCCGGTTAAATACAGCTCGCCTCTCTCCAAGGAGACCCGGCCGTATTTCAGGGGAAGAATGAAATTCTCAACAGATATCACTTTCAGGCTGTCCAGCGGGTAATCGGCTAAGGAATCAATGGTCGAAATAAAATTATCAGCGAGAATCGGCGGTGACAGGACTAACAGAAGAATAATAACTCTAATCAGGGTTTTAAGCATATAGTATATAACGCAGAACTCATTTCTATGTTAGAGCAAAATTAGCAAAGGCAGGTCACAAGACCTGCCTGCATCTCATTTTCATTCACCCTTAAACTTCGCCGGACGTTTTTCCAAGAAGGCGTTCAGACCTTCTCTGGCATCGCTGCTGCCATAAACCACGCCAAAACTGTTTTTTTCGAAATCACACCCCGCCTTGAGACTAACATCAAGCCCGTGGTTGATGCTCTCTTTGGCAAGCGATACGGCCACCGGCCCTCTCGAGGCGATTAATTTGGCCAGTTCCATCGCTTTATCCATAAGTTCCTCGGGCGGATAAACCTCATCGGCCAAACCAATTCGATAAGCCTCGGCGGCATCAATCATGTCACCGCTGAATATCATCTGCTTGGCTTTACCCGGACCGACCAAACGCGCCAGCCGTTGTGTCCCGCCATAACCGGGAATAATACCAAGATTGACTTCCGGCTGCCCGAATTTGGCCTTTTCCGAAGCCAGCCGGATATCACATGAAATAGCCAGTTCGCATCCGCCGCCGAGTGCAAACCCGTTCACCGCGGCAATCACCGGTCGTGGAAAATCCTCGATGGTACGCATCAAATAATGACCAATCCGAGAATTGGCGGTTCCTTTCAGGACGTCGCACCTGGCCAGTTCGCTGATATCGGCTCCGGCAATAAAAGATTTGCCGGCCCCGGTAATAATGACACATCCGATCGAATTGTCTTTCCAGGACTGCCGGAAGAAATTCAAAAGCTCGTCTATTGTCTGGTTGTTGAGAGCGTTAAGAACTTTTTCACGATTAATCGTAACGATGACAATATTATCTTCTCTGGTGACGATAATATTTTTGTAATCCATGATGTATCTCCGTTCGTTAAAAATTTATTTTCCCGGATATGGTTTTATTCCTGTCATTTGAAAGGCGAATATAAACAATTTTGTCCAATCTGGCAATATAAGGGCACCGTTTTCCTTATAAATCCTTAGCAAAAAAACACTTGGATAAAGCCCTTTTCGGCTTATATTACAGGTTGAACCTCATATATGATTTGCCGTTCATGCCCGGGTAGCGACAGGAAACACAAAAAATTTGATCTGGAGCACAAATAATAAAAGCAAGCTCACGGGGAAGAGATGAATAAGATCCATGCTATTATTTTTGCATTAATTGTATTTGTCGGCGGTTTCATCTGGATAAGCAGCCATTTCGAGTCGGAGGAAGAGGAGGCGGGCGAATACCATGATCCTATCTACTCCGAACTTAAGAAGGAAGGCAAGATTAAGGGGGCCAAGCAGATGCCGAACCAATGGTTCTATATGCAAAGGGCCTATCCTTATAAAACCATTCCAAAAGGGAAATACCAGTCGGCAATTCGCGAGGCCAAATCTCTTCGGGAGAATTCCAAAGGCGGCCGCGGGCGTGATTTGGTCTGGGAGCAGGCGGGCCCGACCAATATCCCGGGCCGGATAACCGACATCGCGGTCCACCCCGATTTTCCGTCGACCGTTTATGCCGCCTCGGCAGCAGGAGGCGTTTTCAAATCGACCGACAATGGCGCGAATTGGACGGCGGTTTTCGACGACGAAGGTGTCCCGTCAATGGGCGCTCTCGCGATTCATCCTGATGACCCTGATATTATCTATGCCGGAACGGGAGAAGCAAATGCCTCGGGCGATTCCTATGAGGGGGTGGGTATCTATAAAAGTGTCGACGGCGGTGCCAACTGGGAATATAAAGGACTGCCGGAAAGTTATTATATCGGGCGGATAGTCATTGATCCGCTGCGCCCGGAAACGGTGTATGTGGCCGCCGGCGGATTATTATTCGGGACCAATCCCGAGCGCGGCGTTTATCGTTCCATAAACGCCGGCGATAGCTGGGAGCAGATGCTGTATATCGATGACACCACCGCCTGTATCGATATTGCCCTTCACCCGTCGACCAACACCCTTATGGCGGCCATGTGGTATCGCTATCGAAGTACGACCAGCCGGAAGGTCGGCGGCGTGCAGAGTGGGATTTTCCGCTCGACCGATGCCGGTGAAAACTGGGTCAGGTTATCCGGCGGTTTGCCGGCTCAGGCGGATACGGTCGGTCGAATCGGTCTTTCGATAGATCCTGAATCGCAGACGGTGGACGCCATTTATGCCAATCATCCGGGATATTTTATGGGTGTTTATAAAAGCACCGATCTGGGCGATAACTGGATAAGAACTAATGACGCGGCCTTAACTGATATTTACAGCAGTTACGGCTGGTATTTCGGGAATATCCGCGTCGTTGCGGGAAGCCCCGATACTGTTTTTGCGCTGGGGCTCCGGCAATACCGAAGCACTGACGGCGGTAATAGCTGGAGCGATGCCGATTATAATCTTCATGTCGATCATCACGCTTTGTACATACATCCGGATAATCCCAATCTTGTATATAACGGTAATGATGGCGGCGTCGGGATATCGTCCAATCTTGGCGCCAACTGGACCCAGTCGTACAACATGCCCAACACCCAGTTTTATGCAATAACGATTGATGTCAATAATCCGCTGCGGTTGTACGGCGGGGCGCAGGACAACGGCTCGATGCGGACACTCGACGGCAGCATCGATGATTGGCAGCATATTTTAGGCGGTGACGGTTTCTATTGTATCGTCGATTATACCAATGCGAACGTCATTTATGCGGAATATCAAAACGGCTATCTTTATAAATCGACCAATGGCGGCAGCAACTGGTATTCCGCCCTTGGGAATATGGACTACTATTCGGATCGGCATAACTGGTGCACCCCGGTGAAAATGGATCCGGTCAACCATAACATTCTTTATTATGGTTCCAACCGCCTCTGGCGCACGACCAACGGGGGTAACACCTGGAACGCGATCAGTTATGATCTGACTGACGGATCCGGAGGCGGCGGATTGGTTTACGGGACAATCACCACGATCGATATCGCATCGACCGACAATTCATATATCTATGTCGGTGCCGATGATGGCAATGTTTGGAAAACGACCAATACCGGTACCGATTGGATCGATATCGGTTCGACGCTTCCCGTAAAACGATGGGTAACGCGAGTCACCGTCGATCCCTTCAATCGCGATAAAGTCTATGTTACTTTATCGGGATATTACCAGTCCAATCCGATGCCGCATATCTACTGGACCGATGATGGGATTGTCTGGCATGACATTAGCGGCAATCTCCCCGACGCACCGCTTAATGATGTGATTGTCGATCCTCAGGAAGATTCGACTTTGTATGCAGCCAGCGATGTCGGTGTGTACTATACGGAGGATATGGGCGGCAGCTGGCTTCCGCTCGGAACCGGATTACCGATTGCACCTGTAAATGATCTGGCCCTTCATGACTCCACGCGGACGCTGGTCGCCGGAACACACGGCCGCTCGATGTTTAAAATCAATCTCGGCTGCACCGGACCCGATGGTGATAGCGACGGTATCGCCGATGAGTGCGATAATTGCCCGAATCATTATAATCCAAATCAGGAAGATATGGACAATGACAATTTAGGAGATAGTTGCGACAACTGCCCGATAACATATAATCCCTCGCAGGATGATGCCGATTCCGACGAGCGCGGTGATGTTTGCGATAATTGTGTCGCCGATTTTAATCCGGATCAACTCGATACTGATGATGACAATATCGGCGATGCCTGTGATAATTGCCCGAATAAATTCAATCCGTTGCAGGAAGATATCGATAGTGATAATGTCGGAGATAGTTGCGATAACTGTATCGATGTTTACAATCCGGGTCAGGAGGACGATGACGGGGATAACATCGGTGACGCCTGCGACTATATTTGCGGCGATGCCAATGGTGACGGTGTTCACAACATTTTTGATATCACTTTTTTGATAAGCTATCTTTACATAGACGGCCCGGCGCCCGATCCTCTCGAGGCCGGTGATGCCAACGGCGACGGTACGATAAATATTTTCGATGCGACCTATCTGATTACATTTCTTTATCTGGGAGGCCCGGCCCCGATTTGCCCGTAGATTAGTACGACAAAGATAGATTAGGTTTTGGCTAAGCAAATAATACAACCACTCTCGGAGGAGTAGTCATGCAAAAAGAGAATTTTCCTTCGCTTTGCACCCTGCCCGGACTTTTAAAGAGTCTTGTAGTCCTATCGCTGACAGCGATGATAAGCGTCACGGCGTTGGCGAATAATCAAAATAACGCCATAACGAGTAAACCGCTGATCTTAAGAAATCGTCTTGAAAAGCAAAAAGCTATTCAAGTACGGGTCGACCAGTCACAATATATGTCAATGAAATCGGGACCTGCATCGCAAACGATTTTATTCCCGACACCTGACGGCAGGAATCTGCCTTTGGAATTGGAACGGTTTAATATCACCACTGCCCGAAGCCGTTTCAAAATCGGATCGCCGGCGGGTGATATTGATTTTACGCGACCCGATGTCATCATGTATCGAGGGAAAATCGCCGGTGAACCGCTCTCGCGAGCATTTATCGCTTTTACCGGTCAAGGCTCCGGGGGTGGTTATGTAACGACCGCAAATGGTGAGACATACTTCATGGCGCAGCGTCCGTCGGATATAGGCAAACCGGACGGGCAAGGATTAATAATCCATAAATCGGATTTTGCCGGTGAAATGCCCGACTTCAAGGAATATTGCCGCGCCATCTTGCCTGATGAATTACCGGTACATAATGATAAAGCCGGGCATCCCTATACGGTGTCCAATGCCGGTATGCGTGTCGCTAATGTAGCTATCGACGCCGAGGAACTTTTTGCCAACATTTTTCCCGATGTCGATGCCGCCGCTGATTATGTCGTGATGTTATTCGGCGTCATAAGTGATATTTATGAACACGATTTGAATATCAGGTTCAATATTTCATTTCTGCGTTTCTGGCCGAGCGGCGGGGAACCGTTCGGTACCGATGATATTGACGGATTCCGCAATTACTGGTGGCAGAATGAAGACACGACCGGTATAAACGTGGTTCATTTACTGACCGCCCGGCGGGATCTCGAATATGGCGGCTTGGGGTATGTGGGCGGAACGTGTATCGCGGGCGCTTACGCCACAACAGGGTATCTTAACGGGCATTTTCCTCTGCCGGTCGGAATCCCCAATGCAGGTAATTGGGATATTATCGTGGTGGCCCATGAAATCGGGCACAATTTCTACGGTATTCATACACACGATGATTGGTTTTTCGATCCCCCAATCGACTCCTGCGGCAGTTATGGAATTTATACGCGCAGCACTATCATGAGTTACTGCCATACCACGACCGGTTACACCAGCAATCTTGATTTGCGCTTTCATCGCCGGGTACAGGAATGGATGGAAGATGATATTGTCAACGGCGGTTGTCTCTGGTTTGACTGCAACAATAATGGCGATGACGATTCGCGCGATATTGCGCTCGGTATCAGTAATGACGCCAACGATAACCTGATTCCCGACGAATGCGAGGACTGTAATAATAACGGCATCCTTGATGATGCCGATATTGCGGGTGGAATGCCGGATATAAATAACGACGGGATACCGGATGAGTGTGAGGATGACTGCAACGGCAATTCGATTCCCGATGAATACGAAACCCGTGAGGGAATGGCAGCCGATGAGAACGGCAACTGTATTCCGGATGAGTGCGACGTCGACTGCAATGATAATGGAACGCCAGATTTTGTCGAAGTCGCCTCCGGCGCTGTCCCGGACGTCGACAACAATGGCATTCCCGACGAATGTCAGGACTGTAATGACAACGGTATCAGCGACTGGCTGGATCTGGAGCGCGAATTCAACTTTTATCTGGTCAGCGGCGACGGATATGTTCGGGAATATCACGGTACCAATGGTTATCCGATTCAGAATATCGGGCAGGGATCATTGACGGTACCGTCCGCCTGTGCCTTCGGACCGGATCGACAGCTTTATGTAACCAGTGCCGCCGGTATCGATAAAATTGATGTCGATAACGGTACAGTCGGTAATTTTGTAACAATCGGCAGCGGCGGATTGGCCCTGCCGACTTTCCTGACTTTCGGCCCCGATGGCAATTTATATGTCAGCGACGCCAGCACAAGTGAGGTATTCCAGTACAACGGTAGTACCGGCGGTTTTATGAGCGTGTTCGTTTCGGCCGGATCCGGGGGGTTAGTAGGTCCGTGGGGACTCACTTTCGGACCTGGCGGTAATCTTTTTGTTACCAGCGGTAACGATGCCGTTTATGAATATGATGGAGCTACCGGCGCTTTTGTTGGTGTCTTTGTGTCGTCCGGTTCCGGAGGTCTGACATCGCCACGCGGGATCGCTTTTGCTTCCGATGGTACGCTTCTGGTCGCCAATTATGGCGGAGGCAATATACTTGCCTACGACGCTTCCGGCAGTTTTATCGGTATATTCAACGACACCGTTTATGATACGATTACTCCCTGGGATTTGACGATCGGCCCGAGCGGTAATGTTTTTGTACCGAAAATCACCGGGCCATTGCAGGTCTATGAGTATGAATATCCCTCCGGACGTTATTTCCGCCGCTATGTTCGCGACGATCAGAGTATGACTTCGCCGCTCGGTATGGCCTTCCGGCCCAAATCGAATAATGATCTTGACGGCAATTATATCCTTGATGAGTGCGATAATTGTACCGACACGGATGGTGACGGGTACGGCGATCCGTGGCACCTGGAAAACACCTGCCTGGCCGATAATTGTCCCGGTGACTACAATCCCGATCAGACCGACAGTGATTTTGACGGAATCGGTAATGCTTGCGATGCATGCCCCAATGATCCTTATAATGATCGGGATGGCGACGGCTTATGCGGCGACGTCGATAACTGCCCGACCGTTTCCAATGCCGGACAGGAGGATGCCGATGGTGACGGGATCGGGGATGTCTGCGACAATTGCCCAGATAATGAAAATCCGCATCAGCAGGACGCCGATAAAGATTTTGTCGGGGATATTTGCGATAATTGTCCGGAATATTATAATCCATCACAGCAAAACGGCGACGCCGATACTCTGGGCGACGCCTGCGATAATTGCCCGGCTGATGATAATAATGATCAGGCCGATGGCGATAGTGACGGTGTCGGCGATATCTGCGATAATTGTCCCGAGGATTATAATCCGGAGCAAAATGATATCTGCAGTTATATTTGTGGTGATGCCAACGGTGATGGGACACACAATATTTTTGATATAACGTATCTGATAACCTATTTATATCTTGGAGGCCCGGCACCGGATCCGCTTGAGGCGGGTGATGCCAATGGTGACGGAACGATAAACATTTTTGATATTACGTACCTGATAACATATTTATATCTGGAGGGCCCGGAACCGATCTGCCCGTAGCGGTTGAATTTGATATTTTGGAAAAACCGGATTTATTGCCGGTTCCATTTTAAAATCCGGGCAGGGATATTTCCGGGTGATTCGAATATGTTAATGCCGCCCGGTCTAATGGCTTCTCTGAGGTCGCCGAATTTGATAACCTGGTATTGAAAGCCGGAGACAATCACATCCGGACTTTATTTGGAACCGGTTTATCTGTGAACATATCCTCGAAATTACTCAGAGAAGAGACGACCTGGCTGAACGCTACTTCTATTAAGTCATTGGATAGTTTCAGCCTCAATATTGAGTCATTATTACAGCGATACTGGAGGCCGTCGCGGCCGATTCCAAGTCCCTGCATTAAGCAAAGGGAGTCGGCGACATGGACAATGTCTATTCCGACAGTCGGTTCTTCAGTGCCTTCGGGGTGATGATGCCATCTGATTATATCAACTATCGGCTTCGGGAAACGCCAGTTTTCAGCAATTATAGCTCCGACTTCGGCATGACCGACCCCCAATATTTTTTCTTCGGCCTCTTCGAAAGAGAAGTTGTTTTTAGTCACCACTTTCTGGATCGTCTCATATTCTTCGGCAACAAATTCGCTGAGGGCAATTTTGCCGATATCGTGGACAAGGGCTCCGGTAAAAACGGCTCCGGCGTTTTCCGCCTTTAGCAAAGAGCACAGATTTTCAGCCATCAATGCTACCGCCAGTGAATGCCTCCAGAGATCTTCACCCGAGAGTTCATATCCCTCCGCCGGCACTCTCAAATTTGAATATATAAGCGATGACACCGCAATCTGGAATACCCAATTCGTCCCGATCCTGAAGCTTGCCTCGGTCAATGATTCCACCGGTTTGCTGAATCCCAGAAAAGCCGAATTGGCGGCCTTCAAGACATTAGCGGTCAGGGCCGGATCATATTGGACAATCTTGCCGATTTCCGAAAGATCTGCTTCGGGATCGTTTGTCAATGAAAGTAATCTCTGGGCCATATATGGTAGCGTCGGAAATGATGTCACCTTGGAAACCACACTTTCTCTTATGTTCATAACTCAATCACTCCCCCAAAAGCAGATTTTACGGTAACCCGGCCGGTGCTTAATTCGAGTTTCAGTGTCCTTGATAGGTTTCCACCGATATCTTCGGCTTTTATAAGTATATTGTTTATCCCCAAAATTTTTCTCAAAACCAGATAATTTCGTTCGCCGATTTTAAATAAGTTATTTTGATCCAGAAGCTCCGATCCGCCGGCAGCTTTGACAATCAGCCGCTCCTTAGAGGCGCCCATATCACAAACCTTTCGTAAAAGCTCAGGGACGCCGGTATCGCCGAACATCCCCGGTTTATCCTTGGCTTTCGCCGGGGCTATCTTTGAAAGAGGGAGCATATATTGAATCATCCCGCCTACTTTGGCGACCGGATCATAGACCGTCAGACCGATACATGAGCCCAAAGAATGAGCCACCAGTTCATCGGTCGGGTTTTTCGAAACATAAATCTCGGATATACCTACTATTTTGAGCGCCATTGATCATTCCTTTATATATATGGAAAGCTAAAGATATCGCATCCGTCCTGAAGTCCGCCCCGATATGTACTTCCTTCCTGTCAACGGGAAATAACCTTTCTCATAATCTGAGAATCATCGACTATTGGAATCCTATACATTGCCTCCTTTTCAATAGCCATTGCCGATGTGAACTTCAATATCCATGAAAAATTCCCAAGCCCGATTTTAAATGGAACGGCCGGAGGGACGGAATTTTTCAGATTATTCAAATTTAAAATGCTCCCTCGTCGTCGACGGCAGTACCGGGAATGCCCCTTTTCACCGGGCAATCAAGCAAACGGTCGAGCAGTATCGTGAAAGACATGAAGGACGGATTGATGCAATCAGCTTTCATTGACCTGTTCCGATTTTTGATTATTATTCATATTTTCAGTTTCAAAATCATCAGGTTTTGAAGTCATCTTAATCTCTCTGGAGTAGCGGTCCTGTCCGACATAAATAGGACCGGCCAAAGTCTGGTCGACAATATATCGAGCGTCACCGATTCTTAAGACAACACCGGGATGAATTATATTTTTAATTTTAATCAAGGCATTGCTGTTTTCACGAATTTTCACAACTATCGCCTTGTTTTCCTTCTCGATTCTTTCGACCTCGTCCTCGCCCTCCTGAATTTTGTGGCTTATTTCGGTCATGGCCTCTTTCTGCTCATTGCTCAGGAGCTGCAAGTTGGCCTTATATTTTCTATATCCAGCCTGAAGTTTTTTTAACATTTCTTTTAAGCGATTCATCTCCTCGGAATTCCTTTTCAGCTTGTCCTGTAGATTTCTGTCTACGCCTGCCACCAGCACCGTATTGGTATCACCTTTGGATCCGGCTTCATCGACAACCATCCCTTTAGTTGCCAGAATCTCACCGCCGATAATCCGGCCACGGCTGCAATTGATCTCGCCTTCGGCTTCGATGAAACTGTTGAATATCTCAGTCGAAACACCGATGTCTCCGCCGCATTTAATAGACGCATTATGGATATATTTGGCGAGAATATTCCCGGTTACATGTATTCTTTTAGAGAGATTACCGTTGATTCCTTCTTTTGCGGAAAGATCCCCGCCGCATTCGATATCGCTGGCATAAACTAATCCCCTGACCTCGATATCACCGGTGGCTTCAACTTTGAAGTCGGCTTCGACATCGCCATCAACGACAACCTGCCCGTTATGCTTGACATTCCCGCTTTCATTTCCGATGCCGTCGGGGATACGATAAATCGGATCGACATCAAGCGTTGATCCGCGTAATTTCACACGCCCGGCACAGGTGGCCTTGAACCCGCTTTCCGCATCCACCCAGACAACGTTGGGACCACCTTTTAAATACGCTTTCTGGGGTGATCGAACCACCAGCGCCTTTCCGAAGACATTGCGGCCTTCGCGGCCGTTTTGCGCCGGCGTCACTTTGACCAGAAGATCCCCCTTATTGACAGATCGATCTTCGAGCTTTTGTTTATAATCGATTCTTTGCGTTTCGGGATCGATGTAATATCCCTTGTCAAAATAATTGCCCATCCATTCGATCTTGCCATCCACCGGCATCACCGGCGGTCGACCTTCGACTATCAAGACGTCTTTTATCTCTTCACCGGTTTTGATTGCTTCATCGATTGATTTACCAATCAGAGTCAAATCGGGCTTGCCGGTAATTTTTTTGTCATGCAGATGTTTCAGGATTCTATCGGTTAATTCATCACTCTTGGAGTAATCGCCCCGGCAGGTCAAAAAAACCTTCATATTGTCTTCGGAGACATTAAGTTTTATCTCGGTATCGATAAATTCCGGCTTTTGTTCGGCAGATTTTTCCATTTTCATCCGTCCGCCATTTCGACATTGCGGGCGCAAGGTTAACCCCTGACCCCTTCTTTTTATTTCGGAATTCCTGCTGGTTTATTTACTTCGTGGGATTTATAATTCAATAATCACAGCTCTTGCAGGGGGTGAAATCCTATCCTCTTTATCTCGCCCACGATAATGAATATTACCGAAAACGAGCAAGAATATTCCTTTGATAAGATGCGAATATATTCGGAAATAGCAATTTTAATATAATTTTTGAATGGATAGCAGAATCAGCTTCGCTGTTTTCCCTCGCGGAGTTCACGGAAATATTTTTTGGCCGCGGCGGCAACCACGCCTGAAAGAGCCAGCAAAGCGACCAGATTCGGCAGTGCCATCAGACCGTTGGCAATATCGGCAAAACCCCAGACGAAATCGAGCTTAAGGGCCGCCCCAATCGGAAGGAACGCCAGATAGACATATTTATAAGGCAACACCGCCCGGCGGCCGAGGATAAATTCGATCCCTTTCTCGCCGTAATATGACCAGCTTATTATTGTCGAATAGGCGAAAAGAATCAAACCGAGCGAGACCATCGAGCGCCCCCAGGACGGCAGGATAATTTCGAATGATTCGGCGGTCAATGGTGTCCCGTTTAAGCCGCTGGCCCACTGGCCGGAAACGAGAATCACCAATCCGGTCATAGTGCAGATAATCAGAGTATCGATAAACGGCCCGATCATCGCCACCAATCCTTCCCGGACCGGCTCATTGACCTTGGCGGCGGCGTGTGCCATCGGAGCCGAGCCGAGACCGGATTCGTTGGAAAACACACCGCGTGAGACACCTTTTTGAATGGACAACCAGACCGTCGATCCGGCGAAACCGCCGACAGCCGAAGTCTGGGTGAAGGCGTGCTGGATAATCATCTTTATCGACGGGAGAATCATATCAAAAGCCATAATCAATACAATCAACGCCGATCCGAAATATATAATACACATAAACGGCACCAGCTTGCTGGCCACGCGACCGATACGCTTAATTCCGCCCACAATTACCAGACCGACCATAACGGCAATGAATAAACCGATGCCCAATCGGATCAGGAGTCCGGTGGTTGTCTCCGATTTTCCGACAAGGGATACGAAACCGTCGGCGACGGAATTCGCCTGCACCATGTCGCCGATGCCGAGGGCCGCGACAGCGGCACAACCGGCAAACATATACGCCAGAAAGCGCCATCTTCGCTGCATTCCCATCTGAATAAAATACATCGGGCCGCCCCGGACATATCCATCCGGATCAATTTTACGATACATCACCGCCAGCGTGCACGATGTGAACTTCACGGCCATTCCGAATATCGCCGTAATCCACATCCAGAATAATGCCCCGGGTCCGCCGACAGCAATGGCGGTCGCGACCCCGGTTATATTTCCCGTCCCGATGGTTGCCGAGAGAGCCGCCGAAAGCGCCTGAAAATGTGTAATCTCCCCTTCAAACTCCGGTTTGTCGTATTTGCCCGAGATTAATTCGAAACTATGCTTAAAGCCTCTGATTTGAACTAATTTGTTGCGGATTGTGACGAATATGCCGGTCCCGACCAGAAGCGCCATCAGCGGCAGACCCCATACGGCACTATCGATGGTATCAATAATATTTATTATTTGTTCCACTTCAAACTATTTAATATAATTAATATTCGTATGCAATAATAAAACGGATTGTCATGGAAGAAGATATTAGAAGATATTTCGCGGAGCTTTTACGGCAAGAAGGTCAAATTCCATCCGAGGCTCTGACCGTCCTGGGTAAGCTGATTCGTCTGACAATCGAATTTCGGGACGAGTGGAAAAAAGAAAAAAATGAAATCCTGACGGTTGAGGAAACCAAAGCGGCGGTTGAAATATATTTGACGGTCATCAAGACCGGACTGCTTCCCAACAGAATGGAGGAAAAAATCGACCGGCTGGTCAGACTCTGGCTAAAAGAGATAAATGGAAAGACTTATAACCATTGACAGCCGTCTTAATCGACGCTATATTTCGATAAAATGGCCAAGGATTATTATCTTAAATCCATCGCGGCGTATGTGATCATGGTGCTGGTATTATTTTCGTGTGCCGGGCAGTCGGAATCAAAAAACGACGAGCAAAATTATACACAGCAGCGACTCCGCATGGTCGAAGCTCAAATCGAGCGGCGCGATATTACCGATTCGCTGGTTCTGGAGGCGATGCGGACGGTACCGCGTCATTTATTTGTGCCGGAATCATACCGGCAGGAATCGTATCGCGACGGTCCGCTTCCGATCGGCCACGACCAGACCATCTCGCAACCGTACATTGTGGCGCTTATGACCGAGTTGTTGCAGATCGACGCCACTTCGAAAGTCCTTGAAATCGGTACCGGTTCCGGCTATCAGGCGGCAGTGCTGGCCGAAATTTCCGACTCGGTTTACAGTATCGAAATAATACCGGCGCTGGCCTATCGCGCGGACAGTCTTCTTGATTCACTCGGTTACGCTGACGTCCATGTCCGGGCGGGTGACGGTTACCGGGGCTGGCCCGAGGCGGCGCCGTTTGATGCCATCATTGTCACCGCCGCACCGCCGACAATCCCTCAGCCGCTCGTGGATCAATTAAAATTGGGGGGGCGAATGGTTATTCCGGTCGGGGAGTTTTATCAGGAATTACTGCTCGCGCAAAAAACGGAAAAGGGGGTTATCAAAAAATCAATCATACCGGTGCGGTTCGTGCCGATGACCGGTGAAGCGCAGAAAAAATAGAATCAGGATTTATAAATGAAAGGAATCGTACAATGCCGTTGATGTCTTTAATCGATATGTACAAACCGGCCAATGAGAAAAAATATGCAATCGGTCAGTTTAATGTAAACAACATGGAATTCGTGCAGTCGGTGATGGACGCCGCCGAGGAGATGAAATCGCCGGCCATCCTGGCCGCCTCGACATCCGCCCTATCGTATGGCGGTTTTGATTATCTGGTCGATCTGGTCAAGACCGGCGCCAGACTTGTCTCGGTGCCGATTACGCTGCATCTGGATCATGGTGCAACGATCGACGATGCCGAGAGATGTATCAATGCCGGATTTACCTCGGTGATGATTGACGCCTCGAAACAGCCGTTCGAGGAGAACATTCGTATCACGCAGGAAGTCTGCAAGATGGCGCACCCGAAACATATCGCGGTCGAGGCCGAGCTGGGTCTGCTGGGTGGCATCGAGGATGATGTCAAGGTTGACGAGCGCGAGGCGCGTTTGACTGACCCGGATCAGGCGGCCGAGTTTGTCGAGCGGACCAAATGCGATGCGCTGGCGGTGGCGGTCGGAACCTCGCACGGCGCCTATAAATTCAAAGGCGAGGCCAAGCTGGCTTTCGATAGAATCGATATTATCAAAAAGAAGACCGGGATACCACTGGTGCTGCACGGCGCCAGCGGCGTGCCGTCGTCGCTGGTCGAGAAAGCGACCAAGTACGGCGCCGAGCTACCCGGTGCGAAAGGTGTCCCCGATGAGGCTTACCGCGAGGCGGTCAGGCTGGGCATTAATAAAATCAATATCGATACCGATTTGCGTCTCGGATGGCTGGGGACTGTCCGCGAACAGCTGGCTTTGAATCCGAAAGTTTTCGATCCGCGCAAAATCCTCGGCCCGGCCCGCGACAC
>CAYXTW010000042.1:0-30747 GCA_964467955.1 uncultured Ignavibacteriaceae bacterium
TCAAGCCCGTACGAAAGCCCAAAAGAAAGAATAACTAATATTAATGCAAACGAAACGCGTTTCATCTTATTCTCCTGTTTTTGTTTCGTTACATAACTCATATCTTAAGACTCCTAATTAAATTACCATCAAGAGTCAAATTTCCCCCTCAATTCCGAAATTTTGTTTTATTTTCTTCAGCGAGAGCCACAAGCCGAAGAGAAAACATCCAATCTCGGATTGAAGATTCGATTTCTCTCCTTTGAGCGCGCGTCTACTTAAGTAATTACCTCTCTAAGTTTCACCTCCTTTCCTTTTTTTTCAATTTTAATGTTACCGTATTCTAAATTTTTATCCTTCCCATCGCAATTACAGGGGTCACGTAATGCAATTAGGCGCCGGACCCTGTAAATACAGAAAGGAAATTATATAAGTAATATCAAATATATTAACCGTTCCGTCACTGTTGACATCACACATATTAAGGTCCACGGGCGGCGGCCCCTGCAGATAGAGCCAGGAAATAATACGCGTTATGTCGAATATGTTGACGACCTCGTCGCCATTGGCATCCCCGCAAACGCCGTTCAGGACCCGCAATTCCCCGCTGAAGACATGCACCACCGAGGTATCGAGATGGCCTGTCAGACCGGTATCACAGCACCAGACCGAGTCAATCGATACTCCGATCGAATCACAGCCCACGGAGGCGTATTCCCAGCAAATAGTGCTCTCCGGATCCACCCAATAAGTACATGTCCAGCAGGTGCTGTCGAAAATAGTATCGGTGATGACGCCGATCGCATTCCCATCCTCGTCGGAGACCGAAAAATTGTCCAGATTGTCGGCCTGAATATTGATTTGAACCGTCCGGTCTTCCCACCAGTCGGGAATATCGAAAACGTCGGCAAGGACTTTGATCACCGGTGTTTCTCCCAGCTGGGGATAACCGATACCGGGCGTGTACGGGGGCACCAGAGTATTGGCCTGAGCCACGATTTTAAGATTATTACCAAAATCGCCTATTGAGCTTGACCTGATATACTGCCAGTTTTGACATAAAGTCCCGGAAGCATCGTGATTCCCGACAAAGGCTTCGGTAATATTGACGCCGATCGAATCGGGCACAACGACGCCCAACGTATCCATCAAAACCGAATCGGTAATTTCCATCCATCCATCTTCGTCACAGACGACATCCTGTTGCACCCAGAGCGTGCATCTCCAGTAGCTGGAATCATACAGCGTATCCCACGAGGTCTGGAATTCGATAAGGTCCGGCCGATTGAGCACCAGCCATAATTCGTAACCGGCAATCGTATCCGCCCAGTTGGTCATATAAATCGAAATCACAGAATTTTGCTCACCGGGCGAAGCTGTCGTATCACCGACCTGAACAACCAAATCAGCAAATCCCGCAGTTTTCGGAACCGCACCGAACATACCCGCGAGGAGCACCAGGGAAACTACGCAAATCCATTTTCTTGTTTCAAGTTTGAAGGACATGCCTTCCTCCTTGATTGAAATTCATTTCTGTTTTACTCCCTTAGCTATTCGGCAATAATTACCCTCAGGCAATATTTGTTAGACCGTAATAAATAGCCAGGATGACTTCTAATATCATCTTATCGGCTTTTTTCCTGCTTTCGTTCAGTCCTGTCAGGTCCCAGTAATTTCACACGCAGTCTTGACCCTTTAAGCATCCCCCGTCGTGCTTAAAGCAGGTTCTCAAATTTTGCAGTATACTTCCGGAGTACCAGAAGAACTATTATGTCACCTAATTAAAGGTTATTTTGCGGACATTACACCTATCATCTGCTTGAATATATATATAAATCGTCGCTCTGTCAATAGCAAAATTGACAGTTTTTTTGATTTTTTTTATTTTTTTCAGCAAATATACGGCCATCAGAGGGTAGAGCATTGGAAATTAATTCGTGAATGTTCCCGGAATTTCCGGCTATCGCTAAATAAAAAACCTGTTTTTGACGAATAAATTCTATTAAAAAATACCTGCGCTCCATTGTCTGTTAATCAAAATCGGATAGAAAATCTACATTTTCCGGCAAAATTTTGCCTAATTAAGGAGTCCTTCCTGCTGTCACTCGTGTTCTAATACTGATTCTCGAAAGTATTGCCGCAAACAGTATGCAATTTCCGGCTGTTGCCGGCGAATTTTCAGGCCCGCCGGGCACGTTTGACCGACCTTGCCGTCGGCCAAAAGAGCCGCAGTCGAATTTAATAGTTGCAATTACCGGACGAATTTATAATTTTAGTCTACAAATAGAGCAGTCGGGAGAAAAACGATAATGGCCAAATTAATGAGCAAAAAAACCAGGGAAATTGTAAAGACAACCACAGTCCTCATTATAATAGTATTATTTATTGGCTTTTATATCGTTTATCCGTTAATAACGGTTCCCAAGCTCGTCGCCCGACCGGATAAAGACAAATTCGATGATCCGGAGTTTAAATACGCCAACGATGCCTCATTTTTTGTCGATTCGGGCCTTCTTCCGGACACATTTGCCATCGCGACCGATGATAATATCAGACTGGCGGCTCTTTATTTCCGGCCGGACAGCAACAAACTCGACTCTATTTCGGGCACGGTCATTATGCTTCATGGCGATAACAGCGACCGAACTTCATTAATTTCATATATTTCTCCCCTGTTGGATACCGGCCTGGCGGTGGTCATCTACGACCAGCGCGCCAGCGGATTTTCCGGCGGAAAATATCACGCCGCCGGGATTTATGAGGCTGATGATCTGGTCCAGTTAATCGTCGATCTTAATTTCAAAGGAATGCTGTTTCCGCCGCTTACGGTTGTCGGCTTTGATCTGGGCGCCGATGCCGTCATATTTGCTTCCCAGAAAGAAAATCGGATCGACGGAGCCTTGGCGATTAACCCGTATTTGACTTCTTCACGCTGGATTTCAAGCCTGGTCAGAGCCAAAAATGCGCTCGCTATACCATTATATAAGATGGTTTATTTCTGGTGGTATCAGAAACTGACCGGTTTTCCGTTCGACCGTACCGGGGTCGACGATATTCAGCCGGTTGAAACCAGGACCATCCTGATCGCCGGTCAATCCGCGTTTGAAGAAGACGAGTATTTAAAATTAATGGAAATTTCACCGGATGCCGTTACGACCGTTTCGAGAGCACCCGATTCTGATAAGGAAAAATCGAGACAAATGATTCTTGAGTATATTCTATATATGGCCGGAATTCCAACCGGAACATTAAAATAATCTTTCGATTTCAGCTATCTAAAATTCAAAAAGAAAATCAAACGAGAAATCTTCGGTCGGATAATCCGATAGTTGCCAGGTGAACATCATTTTAAAATTCATCACCGGTAAACGGCCGATCCCGAAGCCGATTTCCCGATAAGGCTTTTTAGCCACTTTATAGCACTTATCACCCGGTTGTTCGGTATGGTTCTTAAATTCGGCCCAGAATATACCCCCGTACACCGAAAAAGAAAACGGCAGGTTTTTTATCAACGGTAATCGGGATTCGCGGAACAGCCGCGTTCCGAAATTGTGATCCAGATATAAAACACCGGCCCGGTTACCGGCGAAGTTGCAATCGCTCATAGTTTTGAATGCTCTGGCAGTTATCATAGCTTCACCGCCGTAGTCGACCATAAAATATCTTTGAGGCGGCAGTTGTCCGTCCGAACCGCCGGCATAGAGATAAAAAGAACTGACACCCCAGCCGAACATTCGCTGGCGTTTTGTAATCGAAATGTAGTATCGTCTGAAGTCAAAGTCATTTTTAATAAAATCCGGCGAGGCGTATTCGATACCGGCGTTGAATCTTATATAATTGGTTGTAATCATATAAAACACCTCATTCTTGTTTTTAATCCGTGGCCGGCTGTCCCACATAAAATTTGCCGATAGCGAACGAAGCTTACCATCGGTTATAGACGGATTGATACGATGTTCTTTATCCGGATAGAAAACGCTGTAATCGGTATGATTGGTTTCAGAATACTGGCTATAATCCGAATATGAAATTGCCAGATTCGTTTTATTCAGCAGCTTTGATTCAAGGTCAAGTCTGAATCCTTTTTCATGATAATAATCCAATTGATCTATTTTAAATCCAAGGGACATGAAAGTTGGATTAAATCTCGTGGAAGTCATGATGGTTGGCCGTCGCGTTATTTTATTACGATAATCCGCTCCAAATTTTATTCTTTGCCTTTTGGATAAAGTGAAATCAAAGCCGTAGTCATGCTGCCAGAAATCAGCATCAAAGGCGTAGCCTGTGCGAAGGCGAATATCAAGACGCGGCAAAATTTTATTTTTTTCATAAGCTCCGCCCAGATAAGCTCCTTCAACACGATTAAAATGAAAGTAATCATAGCCTTCGGTCAGGAGCATTAATGATCTCAAGCTGAGCCCCAGGACTCTTTTTAATACCGGTTTGGGAGCATGAGCAATTGAATCAAGCCGTTCATATCCCCTTTTTTCCTGCGATGTAAGCGGGATTATCGGCCGCGTCTGCCAGATCGTGGAATCGACATCATCGGCGTCAGCCGAGACCTCTATCGTATACTCGTCAAAGGTTCCTTTCGGATGACCGGCATTAAACTCATAATTGTGGATGGCTGAAACATAATCGACGTTAATAACCGGTACGCCCGGAATCGGGAAATCGACCACCCCGGCAATATCCTGTGTGATCGGCATCCAATACTTATCTTCGAATTCTGCAAAAGTTTGGCTGAATTTAAGTTTATCCACATACGGCATTTTAATGGCATTATTAAAACCGATTTCGACTCCGGCCACCTCATAGGTGGAATCGGCAATATTAATGGTGCCGACAAATAACGGATCGATTTCATTTTTAGGCTCGATTTCGAGATGGAAAACCGGCTGGCCATCAATATAGATTGTATCAAGCAGATAATAATTGTAATAATTGAGGGCATCTGTAGCGGTCGGAGAAACAATAGAATACTCGGTAATATCTATTCGATTTTGATTTAGATTTAATATCCCGCCGACCGCGACTAATATTTGACCCGGTTCGACATTGGCCGACACCTTGCGCGACTTTATGATTTCTTTATAATTATCCGGCGCCTGCCAATGATATTCATGCTGTGCTTCGGCTATCAGCATAATATTCTCACTGTCGGACCTGGAAGTGTCGCGCAGCACCATTTTGGTGTAAGCCTCAAAAGAATAATTATCAATCTTCGATAAGATTTCTTCTTTGCGCTTTATAGCTTCCAGAATAATTCTCTCGCCCGGCCCAAAGGCGCGTTCATAGACTTTTATCGGTTTCAATTGAATCATCGAAGGCCGCAATTTGACATCCAGATTAATAGCCGAGTCGGTGACAGAGATTTTAATATATTCCGAATAATGTGCAATGTGGGAGAATTTAAGATTATATTCACCCGGCTGAAGCCGCAGTCGATACTCACCCTGATCATTAGCCAGCATCGATCGGCCGGTCCCCTCGACCCGAATGGTCACGGCCGGAATCGGCTCGCCGGTGTCATAATCGTGAATCGTTCCTTTGATTACAGCGGCGTTTAATAATGAAGCGGAAAAAATCAAAATAATCGGAACCGAATAGAATATAAATTTAAATGCAGACATTAAAGTCTCCTATGGAATACCTTCATTTTTAAGAAACATAATATAGTGACGCTTACGAGATTATATCAAGATTGTTTATTTATAATCGATGCAAAATACAAAAATCGACATATAACGGCTTGACATTATTATATAATTATCTATATTATAAATGGTTTACAGGCAAAAAATAATTCGAAGATAAATTCGCTGCAACAGAGGTTTATTGTCTTTTAGAATGGCCTTGCGGATGAATTAAAACTTCAGGTCTTAAATAATTCATATCAGGAGGATTTGGCAATGAGGTATCGGTCTGCCATTTTGATGACGGGGATTTTATTAATTGCCGCCGCCGCTTATGCAACCAACCCATATTTCGGCAACCGGCAGGAATTACCGACCGGATCAGGTCCAAATTGCGTTATTTCCGCCGATTTTAACGGCGATGAAAATATTGACCTATGCGTCGTTAATTATGCCGACTGGTCGATATCGGTTTTGATTAATAACGGTGACGGGACTTTTCAACCGGAAGTTATATATTGGGCGCACTGGGCGTCGTTCGCCGCCTGCGCGGCCGATCTCGACGGGGACAATGATATTGATTTGGCCGTCACCAATTCATCGTCGGATGACATTTCGATTCTTCTTAACAACGGCGATGGCACCTTTGGTTTGGCGGTCAATTATCCGGCCGGTGATTTTCCCCACTCGATTGTTGCCGGCGATTTTGACGGCGATTATGATAATGACCTGGCCACCGCCAATCATCAATCGAATAATGTCTCGATTTTACTTAATAATGGCGATGGGACTTTTCAGCCATCGATCGAGTATGCTATCGGCGATGATCCAAGGATGATCGTCTCTGCAGATTTTGACGGAGACAATGATAATGATTTGGCCATAACCAATTCCGGTTCGGAAGAAGTTTCGATACTGCTGAATAACGGCGATGGCGTATTCGCGCCAGCGATCAATTACTTTGTCGACGGTTATGCCTTCGCGATTGCCGCGGCCGATTTCGACGGCGATACCGACTATGATCTGGCGATAACTTTTACATCGGATAATATCTTAATCCTGCGCAACGACGGTGCGGGCGTTTTTAGCGCGTTCGGAAGCTACCCGACAAACGATAATGATGCTTATTCGATTTATGCGGCCGATTTTAATGGTGATCACATGTCTGATCTGGCGGTCGCTAACATCGACTCCCACCAAACTACGATCTTTATGAACACCGGAAGCGGGGTATTTCTCCCGTCAAAAAACTATGAGGCCGGTTTATATCCCAACTTTGTTTCCTCGGCCGACTTCGACAACGATGGGGACAATGATCTGGCTGTAACCAATGGCGGCACCGATGCGGTTTCGATCCTGTTCAATCTCGGCGAATTAATTTGCGGCGACGTCAATGACGACAACGCCGTGAATATTTTCGACATAACCGATATTATCGGTTATTTATATCTATCCGGCCCGCCGCCCATTCCGCCTGCGGCCGCCGATGTTAATAATGACGGTACCATCAATATTTTTGACATTACGGATTTTATAGCGTTTTTATATTTAGACGGTCCCCCGCTCAACTGCCCGGAATAGGGAAATTTATGTGCCTGTATACATAACTGGTTTATTTAGAAGATTAGCAGAGAATCCAGAAGCGATAGTAGATACTTCCAAGTACGGCTTAAGAGTGTTATTGTCTGTAATAGAAAATCAAATTCAGGATGAGTTTGTTGCTAAATTTTAAGGGTCAATCAACAATCAGACTCATTTCTCCCGAATTAGTTGCTTCCGGCAATAATTCTAATAATATTTAATCCGCTTTTCACTTGACGGCTTCGGTATTTTCGTTATATTGGAAGTTTTGAATTGTTATTGAAGGTATTGAATTATGAAACGGACATATCAACCGTCGAATCGAAAACGACTGAACGACCACGGATTCAGACACAGATCATCCACCCGGCAGGGTCGGCAGATTCTGGCGCGTCGTCGCGCCAAAAAAAGAAAACGATTGGCTGTTACCGTCAAGAAGACCAAATAAATTGACGCGGCATAGCCTGAAAAGCAATAAGATGATTCAATCATTGCTCTCCTCCGGCCGGCGTTTTTCTTCACGCAATCTGAATCTTTATCTGGACAGGGAAACTCTCCCTCGGGATCAATATAGCGTGGCCTGTCTGGTTTCCGGAAAACGAGGCAAGGCGGTCGAGCGTAATCGAATCAAACGCTGGCTGCGGGAAGATTTCAATTTTTTTCAGAAGAGGCTTAAAATTCCCGGCCTCTTCGCGGTAAAGTTCAATGGAAATATAAATGAAGTGGATCATCCTCAGCTCAAAAGTGAACTGGAAGAATTATTCGAATCAATAAATAATGATTAAGTTTTTAATTTCCATACCAACTTATTTGCTGATTTTACTCATTTATGTTTACCGTTATACCTTATCACCATTGTTCGGTAATCAGTGTCGGTTCTACCCGACCTGCTCGCACTATGCCGAGGAGGCAATCAAACAGCACGGCGCTTGTACCGGTACGATTTTGGCGGCCAAAAGAATTCTACGCTGCCACCCGTGGCACGAGGGCGGTTATGATCCGGTTCCGGAAAAGAAAGAAACGGATAATTCAGGGGAGTTGAATCTTGGATAAAAAGACAATATTATTGGTAATTTTGCTTGGTATACTTGTCATTTTCTGGATTCCCGTTATGACCAAACTGGGCTTTATCAAATCCCCGGAACGACGGATGCAACCGGTCACCGAACAGGTCCAGCAGCCGCCTGCACGAGATACCGCAACCGCCGTTCAAAAGTACGATTCCGCTAAAGTCACAACGACTCCGACGAAGAAACCGGAACGGACTGAAGTGGTTACTGTCGATACTACCGCTTCCATTCCTGAAGATACGATTAGTATCGAAACGAATCTGATGACGATTATTTTATCCAATTATGGGGGCGCACCGGTCTCGATAAAATTGAAAGATTATAAATATGAAAACGGCAAACCTATTGAGATGCTCCCCGATTGCGATGAAGCCACACCCGGATTCTCTTTCAATGGTGGCACTGTGAACACCGCCAAATATTTATTTCAGACTTCGTCCAGCGGAAATTATAAGGTCAACAGCGGCAACCGGGAAATATCGTATACCTATCAGAAAAATGACAGCAGCACTGTCACCAAGCGATATCGCTTTTATGCGGATCGGTATAACTATGATTTGATTCTGGAAATCAGCAACCGG
Source organism: uncultured Ignavibacteriaceae bacterium (assembly GCA_964467955.1). GTDB lineage: Bacteria > Zixibacteria > MSB-5A5 > GN15 > PGXB01 > CAYXTW01. Next base: position 8,848 of record CAYXTW010000042.1, read on the forward strand.
TCCGGATTCGGCTTTGAACGCGAGTATTCCCTGCGATGGAATAACAAACTGGCGCCGACCGAGTTGAATATCCAGGACGACTATAATTCGATGTGGGCCATGGCGCGGATGGGCACTGAGACAGCAAAATTCGACGACTATACCAACGACCAATTCAGTGTGGCACTGACCGGCGAGACTTTCTGGACGGCCACCCGTTCCAAATATTTTGCAGCCGTAATTGTACCTTTATCTCATCCCGGTTCCGGGGCCGGCGCCAGTGGAGTAAAAGAAAAAATCACAACTCCATCGGGTAACATCACGACCCGGGCTTTGACAATTTCTTTACAGATGGAAATCCCGTTCGAGCAATCTTTAACTGATAGCTTTTCGGTGTATGCCGGACCAATGGATTACGAATTATTGAGTGATTTTAACCATGATATTGCCCATCCGCTGGTTGATATAGGAACGACGCCGGTGATAGGCTGGTTAATCTGGATTTTTGCTTACCCGATTATGTGGCTGCTGCCACGCATGCATAGTGTTATCCCCAATTATGGTCTGGTAATAATTATCTTCTCGATTCTGGTTAAACTTATAACCTGGCCTCTGTCCAGAAAAAGTGTCCGCTCCATGAACGCTATGCGGGAAATTCAGCCTGAGCTGGCCAAGCTAAAGGAGAAGCATAAAAAGAATCCGCAGGCGTTAAATAGAGAAATGATGAAACTATACAAGGAAAGGGGCGTCAATCCGCTTGCCGGTTGTTTGCCGATGCTTCCGCAGATGCCATTGTTTTTTGCGCTGTTTGCTGTCTTTCGTTCAACGATTCTTCTCCGCCAGGCCCCGTTTATACTCTGGTGGAACGATCTGTCAAGAGGTGCTCTATCAATTACCGATCCTTATATAATTCTGGTTATTCTTATGGTAGTCTTGATGTTTGTCCAGCAAAAAATGGCCATGACCGATCCGAAAAACAAGGCGCTGACATATATGATGCCGCTGATGATGGGCTTCTTTTTCTATAGGGCCTCGGCCGGACTGGTTTTGTACTGGACCTGTTTTTCGCTTTTTTCATTTATTGAGCAACTGATATTTAAAAAACCGACGGAACCGGCCGCCGCGGTTGCCAAATAATCTTATATTATAAAGATGGGATATTTCGACAGTGATACCATTGCGGCCATAATTACCCCGCCCGGCGAGGGCGGTCTGGGCGCCATTCGTATCTCCGGGCCGAGTTCATTTACCGTAATAAGGAAAATTTTCAAACCGGCTGATAAGGACAAGACTGGCGACAAAACCTTCCATCTCTATTACGGTTATATAATAGACAACAAAGGCGATATTGTCGACGAAGTCACGATGGTACAAATGCCTCGGGGAAAATCATATACCGGCCAGAGACAGTCGGAGATCTTCTGTCACGGCGGGCAGTTTGTGCTCAAACGGATATTAAACGAAATTTTGAAGCATGGGGTTAGAGCGGCCGAACCGGGTGAATTTACCAGAAGAGCTTTTTTGGCCGGGCGTATTGATCTGGCCAGAGCCGAAGCGGTCGCCGATATTGTCGCCTCAAAAACCGAATATGCATACAATGCCGCCATAAACAATCTTCTGGGCAGATTATCTGAAAAGATAGACTCCATAAGGTCAAGCGCCATTGAGCTTCTGGCAGAAATCGAAGCCTCGATTGATTATCCCGATGAAGAACTGGACAGCGCTGAAAAAACAAAATGGCTGGATTCGATCGATAATATAATTGTACAGATTGATGAATTAGCCAAATCATATAAAGCGGGAAAGATCATTAAGGAAGGGTATCGAATAGCCATTGTCGGGCGAACCAATGCCGGTAAATCATCCCTTTTTAATCTTTTGCTTAATCAATCCCGTGCTATTGTCGCGCCGACTCCCGGAACCACTCGCGATTATCTGACCGAATGGATAGATCTGGGTGGCGTGGCGACCTCTATCACGGACACGGCCGGATTACGAAGCGGGGCAAGTCAAACAGAACAAGAAGGCCAAAAATCGGCACTGAAAATTATGAAAAGCGCGCATCTTGTTATCTGGATTGTAGATATAACACGCAAAAAATGGAAGACAGAGCTAAAAAATGACATAAATGATTATGGAAATAGACACAATATTTTAATTGTCATCAATAAGATAGATAAAAACCGTGATATCGGGGAAAAAACGCTTATTCCTGCTCCCGTTTCTGATAAATTAATTCCCCACTCTCTTCTTTCATGTAAGACTGAATCCGGATTCAAGGAGCTCAAAAATATGCTGATGGAATTTATCAATAACGCGATGCCGGATCAAACTGATGGATTATTCGTCACATCGGAACGGCACCAGAAAAAACTCCGGGATTCTTTAAAAAGTCTTTGTATGGTAAAAAAGGGGATCAGGGAATCAATTTATCCCGAGCTAATCGCTTTTGACCTGCGCCAGGGAATAAACGAGATTGACGAAATCACCGGCCGTATATATAATGAGGAAATCTTGGAAAGGATATTTGAACAGTTCTGTATCGGCAAATAATAGAGTGTTTCACGTGAAGCAAATCGATTTTGACATTATCGTGGTCGGCGGCGGACACGCCGGGGTCGAAGCGGCCCTGGCGGCATCAAGAATGAACCGAACCGTCGGTCTGATAACCATGGATAAGAGCAAACTGGCTCTGATGTCGTGTAATCCGGCTATTGGCGGGCTAGGTAAGTCCCATATTGTCAAAGAAATAGACGCGCTGGGTGGTCTTATGGGGAAAGCCATTGATGCCACCGGTACTCAGTTTCGCAGACTGAATTTGTCGCATGGTCCAGCCGTCTGGTCGACACGCGTCCAGGCCGACCGTATTGCCTATACGAATTATGTGTCTCATTATGTAGAGAAAAATAAAAACATCAAAATCATCGAAGCGATTGCCGGCGAAATAATTACGGAGGGCAACAAAGCGGTTGGAATTAAAACAGAGGACGGGAAAATATTTAATTCACAAACGGTTATCCTCTGTACCGGCACTTTTCTGGGGGGATTAATTCACATTGGTGAAGAAAAAATAGCGTCGGGACGAAGAGGAGAAAAAGCCGCCTATAAACTCACCGAATCCCTTCGATCGCTCGGTTTCGAAGTTGGTCGGCTTAAAACAGGGACTCCACCACGCCTGGACGGTAAGACTATTGATTTTGGTCGGTGTTCAGTCCAAGAAGGTCACGAGCCGATTCCGTTTTTTTCTTATACCACAACACCTTATGAAATCGACCAGCAACCTTGTTATCTGACTTATACGACCGATCAGACCAGAATGATTATTAAAAAAAATCTTCGGAGCTCACCAATGTTTTCCGGGCAGATAAGATCTATCGGCCCGAGATATTGCCCGTCAATTGAGGACAAGATTTTCCGCTTCGCCGACAAGCCGCGGCACCAGATTTTTCTGGAGCCGGAGGGGAATGGCACGGATGAGATTTATCCTAACGGTTTTTCGACGGCATTGCCGCTTGAAGTCCAGAAAAAGGCGATTAAAACAGTCATCGGTTTGGAAAATGTAAAAATCACGAAATCCGGGTATGCCATCGAGTACGACTACTGTCCCCCCTACCAGATTAACGCCTCCCTGGAGACAAAACGAATCGAAGGACTCTTTTTTTCGGGGCAAATGAACGGTACCTCCGGCTATGAAGAAGCAGGTGGCCAGGGGCTTTTGGCCGGAATAAATGCCGCGTTAAAAATTGAAAATGAACCACCCCTTATTCTCGACCGCGCCGAAGCTTATATCGGAGTCATGATTGACGATCTGATAACACGCTCGACTACAGAACCTTATCGAATGTTCACATCACGCGCCGAGTACAGGCTTCAGCTTCGTGAAGATAATGCCCGAGACCGGCTTTTTAAATATGCCATTAAATATGGCCTTATTCCCAAAGACGACTATAATCAATATGAAGAGATTAGGAAGACTGCCGATCAGGAGATTGAAAAACTGAAGAATACAATTGTCAAAGTCAATAAGCTCGACGGTTTTTCCGATCGTTTTGTCCGGAAAGATAGTATTTCGCTGGCCAATCTTCTGAAAATGCCGGGAGTTACATATAATGATTTACTTGCCTTAGGTCTTCTTGAGAGCTCGACATCACTTTCACCCGATCTCATCGAAAGAATATCAATTAGAGTTAAATATGAAGGTTACATAAAAAAGCAAAAGCGTGAAGTCCTAAAATTCCGCCGCCTGGAAAACGAGCTTATTCCAAATGATATATCTTTCAGAGACCTTTCCGGGCTGAGGAATGAAGCGCGTGAAAAGTTTGCCAGATTCAGACCGGTTTCTCTGGGGCAGGCGGGGCGGATTGAGGGAATAACTTCGAGTGATATTGCCGCCTTATCGATTCATGTCCGTAAACATAAATCTCTTCAAAAATCTAACAAATAGTCCTGTATAGACTTGATTAATTCAAAAAACACAAATTCGTCTGAATTTAATGCCAGATCGATTATATCTAAATATAAAATCGAAAACAAAATAGAAGATTATTTTCACGAAATCCTGAAATACAATAAAAAAATCAACATTGTTTCACGTGAAACAACTCTTGACGACCTCCTGATGATTGCCGCCGATTCGTTGATCCCTTTTGAATTCATGCTGACACCGAGCGGCAAAATATTCGATATCGGACCCGGGGCCGGTTTCCCGTCAATTGTCGTTTTGCTCGCTTTTCCCGATTTACAGGGTTTTCTGATAGAGCGAACTAAAAAGAAAACGGCATTTCTTCAAAGAGTAATCGAACTGTTGAAACTCAAAGCTGAAATTATAGACGCCAATTTCGTCGAAATTGGATCCAGATTAGCTTTATCGTCCTTTGATATCGGCTTGATGAAACTTGTCCGTCCGGATATGAAACTGCTGAATAACGCCTTTGATCTTTTAAAACCGTCCGGAAAATTCGTCTATTATTCCGATTTTGATGAGACTTCAATAAAAACGCTGCCAAATGTTCAAGTAAAAAAGTATAAATATTTTCTTGATAAGAGCAATCGGCTCAGAACGATAACTGTGTTTACCAGGAATTCTTAAAAATTTTACTTGCATAAATTGTTTCAATATCTTAATCTCTCCAAGGTTAACAAATTAGCTTATTTAACGAGGGGACAATGGCCCGAATAATCGCCGTCGCTAATCAGAAGGGGGGCGTGGGTAAAACGACCACGGCCATCAATCTGTCGTCCGGTTTGGCGGTCGCGGAAAAGAAGACTCTTCTGGTCGATATCGATCCCCAGGCCAACTCCACCTCGGGTGTCGGCTTTGATAAAACCAAAGTCGAGTCATCAATCTATGATGTCCTGATAGGCCGTAAAAATCTCGCCGATATAATAATGCCGACCGAATTGTCCTTTTTAAATGCGGCCCCGTCATCGATCGCTCTGGTCGGCGCCGAAGTCGAGATGGTCGGAATGATGTCGCGCGAAATAATCCTCTCGAAAGCGCTTGTACCTATAGTAGACTTATATGACTACATTATTATCGACTGTCCGCCCTCGCTCGGACTCCTGACCGTCAACGCCCTGACCGCGGCCAATTCAATTCTCATTCCGATTCAGTGTGAGTACTATGCCCTGGAAGGGCTCGGTCAGTTGCTGCATACCATCGAGCTGGTGCAAAAAAATCTGAATCCGTCGCTCGAGATTGAAGGCGTCCTGTTGACGATGTACGATCGAAGATTGAATTTGTCGCGCCAGGTGGCCGACGAGGCGAAAAAATTTTTTAACGGCCGCATTTATGAAACAATCATTAACCGTAATGTCAGACTATCGGAAGCACCGAGTTTCGGTAAACCGATTATTCTGTATGACATTCTTTCCACCGGAGCCGAAAATTATATGGCCTTAACCAAGGAGGTGTTAAGCCGATGAGCGGAAAAGTAGTTTTGGGGCGCGGACTGGATGCGCTGATACCGAGGCATGATGACAGTACAATCGGCGATGCCGCATATCTTAATTTGCCACTGAACGAAATAAACTCCAATCCGATGCAACCCCGGCAGCAATTCGAAGAAAGCGGGCTGCAGGAGTTGGCCGAGTCGTTCAAAAGCCAGGGTGTGTTACAGCCGATTCTTGTCAAAAAAACCGACAACGCTTACACGTTGATCGCCGGTGAGCGTCGTTACCGGGCCGCGCACATTGCCGGTTTGGAAAAAATACCAGCTATTGTCGTCAATGAAAAGGACGAGGCCGATATGCTTCAAATAGCTCTGGTCGAAAATCTTCAGCGCGAAAATCTCAATCCGTTGGAGGCGGCTGAAGCCTTTCGAAAATTGCGCGACGAAGTCGGTTTGACTCAAAATCAAATCGCGGCCCGGGTCGGAAAGAGCCGCGCCGCCGTCGCCAATATGCTGAGACTTCTGATACTTCCGGTTAAAATCAAAGAGATGATCAGGGGCGGCACATTAACCGAGGGGCATGCGCGGGCGATACTGGCGCTTGACGACGAACTCCTGCAACTTCGTCTCGCCGAAAGAATTGTATCGGAAAATCTGTCGGTTCGTTCCGCCGAACAATCGGCGCGTAAAACGCGACGGAGAAAACTTGTCCCCAAAAAGAAGTTCCCGATCCTGGTCGAGGCGGAAGATTATTTGAAACGCCTGCTGGGAACAGCCGTAAAAATTATCCCCGGCCTTAAGAAGGGAAAAATTGAGATCGAGTATTATGGCGACGAAGATTTGGAAAGAATTTTGGAATTATTCCGAAAAATAAACTGATAGGTTATGGCGCACGGAAAGTACTATAGTTTAATGATTGTTCCCGACGGCGTCGAAAATCCCCTCGGAATTAGAGTCCGGGGATGGGTTCTCAAGACCATTGTCATATTCATTGTTCTGATTATGGTGGCCATAATTCTTTTCGTTTCCTTTTACGGAAAGATTATTACCCGGGCGGCAATTGCCGATAAACTTGAAAAAGAAAACGAAGCGTTGAAACGATATAAATACAAATTGACGCTGCTTGAAGAAAAGATGAAAGATACGCGGGACATCGTAAGTCGCATCGCCAATCTGGCCGGTGTCGATTTCAATCTTCCCGAAATGCCGGACGACTCGACTATATTCGCGCAGTTTGAGAAAAACAATCAGGCCGTTATCGAACGACCCGCCTCGGCCCCGAATACGCGACCGTACGGTTTACCTCTCCAGGGATTCATGACGCGCGGTTTTCGGGATGATTCAGCCGGCTATCATCCCGGAATTGATATCGCGGTCGCGGAGGAAACACCGGTCCTGTCCACCGCCGACGGAAAAGTGGTCTTTGCAGGATACGATTCGACTTACGGTTTTATGGTCATACTGGAACATGAGGACAGCATTTCCACAGTTTACGGACATAATAGTAAACTTCTGGTGGAGGAGGGCGACAAGGTTTTAGTGGGGGGACGTATTGCACTTTCCGGTAATACCGGTAAATCTTCGGCCCCTCATTTACACTATGAAATCAGAAAAGACAATAAACCGGTTAACCCTTTAGAATATATTGGTGAAAATGAAGAACTCAATAGGCAGAAATGAAGGTGGAGTTATGAATACCATTATCGGTAAGGATGCCACATTTACCGGCACCCTCGATGTCAAAGGCTCTGTGAGAGTGGATGGAACCGTCAAAGGAAAAGTCATCTGTTCCGATACCGTTACGGTCGGGACCGGCGGATGCGTCGAGGCTGATATCGAATCCCAGACGGCGGTCATTGTCGGCAAGTTGACCGGCAATATCAATGCCTCGGAAAAAATCGAGTTGCAGGCAAAGTCCGACGTGGAAGGTGATATCAAAACAAAATCGCTGGTGGTCGAACAAGGTGCTGTTTTCTGCGGTTCGTGCTCGATGAAACAGGGAAAATCAAACCTGGGCTTCATTCCTCCGACGGAAAAACCAAAAGATGAAAAGATTGAAGAAAAGGATAAGGTCAAAGAAAAGTTTTAAAAATAAATAAAAGGTCGCCAGCGATGTGGACAACTGTTTATAATTGTGGAAATGTCCATATCGTTTTATGTAGCAATTTCTTATAAGGAATATTTATCGGCTGACTTTATCGTTTTCCACAATCTTTATGTTCGACTGGACTCTTTAAAGGCTTGCTTTTTTTATCCTTTTATAATATTAATAGCCTCTTTTTTGTAGAATAAATAAGATATAATCTGTTTTCGGAGGAAAATAATGATTGAAACTAACAACGACCTTCAAGCGGTAGAACAACTTAACGACGCATATCAAAAAATAAAGGGCGAAATCGGTAAGGTTATCATAGGCCAGAATAATGTAATCGAGCAGTTACTCATAGCCCTGCTATCAGCCGGCCATTGCCTCCTGGTGGGGGTTCCCGGTCTTGCCAAGACACTGCTAATCTCGACCTTGGCTAACATTCTCGATTTAAAATTCAATCGTATTCAGTTTACTCCCGATTTGATGCCTTCGGATATAACCGGGACCGAAATAATCGAGGAAGATCGTTCCTCCGGCAATAGAATATTCAAATTCGTTAAGGGCCCTGTCTTTGCTAATGTCATTTTGGCAGATGAAATCAACCGTACACCGCCAAAAACGCAGGCGGCTTTACTTCAGGCCATGCAGGAGCACGAAGTCACTTCGGCCGGCCAGACTTTTACTCTTGAAGAACCGTTTTTTGTGCTGGCGACGCAGAATCCGATTGAGCAGGAAGGGACATATCCGCTTCCGGAGGCCCAGCTTGATCGATTTATGTTTCATGTTAATGTCGACTATCCGTCGGATAAAGAAGAGCATGAAATTGTCAAAACAACTACGGTCACGCTGGATTATAAACTCGATAAGCTATTAAGCGGCACCGAGATAGTTAATCTTCAAAGGCTTGTCCGGCGGGTTCCGGTCTCAGATCATTTGATTCAATATGCTATTGATATCGCCCGTGCCACCCGGCCGGATTACGAAAGTGCCCTCGATTTTATAAAAAACTGGGTGTCGTGGGGGGTTGGTCCGCGCGCCTCACAGTATATGATTCTGGCGGCCAAAACCCGAGCGATTCTTGACGGTCGCCCCACTCCGGGTCCGGAAGACGTTGAATTCGCCGCTTTGCCGGTTTTACGTCACCGGATTGTAACATCATTCAACGCCGAAGCCGACGGTGTCGACACCGAAGCGATCGTGAAAAAGTTATTAGAGACAGTGAAGCCGAAGGGGTAGGTAACATATTAATCCGCCATTTTTAAATGGCTCAGAAAAAATATCACGTGGCGCGGAAGACAAAACTTATGTGAAATTAAACTTTTTCCCGAATGTATCCGTTTTTACACCGAATTTAGTTTGGCGTATGAATCTGAGCGGGAGAAAAACATAGAGAAATCGCCGGGCAATGATCAATATCGGAATCGAATGCTCTTCGCTTTGTACCAATCGACCAACAGGTATTGCCAGATATACCACTAATCTAATCGATGCACTGCTCGAGGCCAAAGATTTCGAAAAAATATTTAATCTGGAGCTTTTTTATAAATTATCGCGCTACGAGAACAGAAATTTCCGATACTTGCCTTCGGGTATTAAGACTAAATGGTATTTCGGGAATATTTTACCTTTGAAAAAAGGTATTGATATCTTTCACTGTCCGGAGCCGAAAACTATACCGTGGAAAAAGCCGAAAAAAGTCGTTACTATTCATGATCTCGCCATATTTAAAAGCCGGTTTCAGTATGAAAATTTTTCTCCAAAGGCATTTCGAGAAAAAAAAAGACGGGATTATGAAAAAGCGATGCGAACGGTAAATAGCGTTATAACAATTAGCCAATCGACAAAAAACGACGTTATCGAATTATTGAAGGTTCCCGAGGAAAAAATCTGCGTTGTTTATCCCGGCGTGGATAAAATCTTTTTGAGGCGAGATAATAATGATATCGAGGATCAAGAGGTCTTAGATAGTCTTGAAATTTCCGATGTTTATTTTTTATTCGTTGGTGCCGTGTCGGTCAGGAAAAATCTGGTCAATTTGATTAAAGCATTCAATATCTCCGGTCTGGCCGAACGCTACAGATTAATCCTGACTGGGGAATTGAGTCACGGTTGGGAGGAAATTTGGTCAACCATAAAAGGATTAAAACTTGAAAAGAGAATCCAATTACTGGGATATGTTCCCGATTCCGCTCTGCCGGTTTTATATTCAAATTCAGCCGCTTTTCTTTTTCCGACTTTTTATGAAGGTTTTGGCCTGCCGATATTCGAGGCGATGGCATGCGGTACACCAGTGATGATTGGCGGGGAAGGCGCGGCGCCGGAGATTGCGTTGGGACACGCCATAGTAGTGGATCCGCATGATGTTAATTCAATCGCCGAGGGTATCAATAAATCACTCAGCGTAAATGCGTCGTCCCTGGAAGAAGCGAAAAGATATGCCGGGACATTTACATGGAACAGATGCGTCGATAAAACCATAAACTTGTATAAACAAATATTATAATGAGTGAGTATGTTATATATGACAGATCACAATCCGTCATCCAATTTTCCGATGCTGTTAAGAATCAGTACAGACGGCGCCAGTGATTATTTGGGATTGACAGAAACGATTCTGGATATAGATTCTGAATGGAGTTGTTGAAATTAAGAAGGTTGATTTGGCCGCCAGGAAAAATTCCTGACGGCGCGAGACGGTGTATGCTGCATATTGCGCTGTCCGGAATCCTTACCGACAACTATGATAATGTCGGAAGCTTGTGGGCCTTCCGACTCGCGAAGAATTAAATTATACATGCAAACCAACTACCGCAAATATTTGGATCCTGAGGTTGTCGGGAAACTGAAAGGGATGGAGCTGAAGGCCCGGATGGTGGTCGAGGGCTTTATCGCTGGACTGCATAAATCACCATACCACGGTTTCTCGGTCGAGTTCGCCGAACATCGGCAGTACATGCCGGGCGATAATATTCGTGATATCGACTGGCGTGTATACGGTAAGTCGGATCGGTTCTATATCAAACAATATGAAGAAGAAACCAATCTTAAGGCCTATCTTTTGCTGGATTGCTCGGCCTCGATGAAATACAGTTCGGGAGACACCATCAAACACGATTACGCCGTGACGCTGGCCGCGGCGTTATCATTCCTGATGCTCAAACAGCGCGATGCGGTCGGATTGGTGACTTTCGACGAAAAAATTCGCCGTTATATACCGCCCCGCTCACGGTCCGGACACCTGCATGTACTATTACAGGAGTTGGCACAGCAAACACCATCGGATAAGACAGATATCTCATCGGCATTGCACCAGATGGCAGAACGAATTCACCGCCGCGGTTTGATTGTTATTTTTTCCGATCTGCTCGACGAACCGGACAAAATCGTCTCAGGATTAAAACATTTTCGTCACAAAAATCATGAAGTAATTTTATTTCACACACTCGATCCGCGTGAACGCGATTTTGCCTTTCCCCGTGAGGCGATTTTCAAGGATCTGGAAACGGGTGAGGAAATCACGACGCTTCCCTGGCAGATTAAGAAGCATTATGCCCGCCTGACCAAGGAGTTTTCCGATCATATCGCCTCTGAATGCAGGCAGAGCCGGATTGATTATCATTTGATTGACACCAGTGTCCCTTTTGACCGGGCGCTGTATGCTTTTCTGGCCAAACGCGAAAAACTCTATTGATAGGCATTCGTATATAAATCATAAATATTAATCTTTTAATAGGGCTCTGGATATGAAACCAAGTAGAATTAGATTTATTTTAGGCATCATTTTAGTCGGTTTCGGGATTTACGCACTTATCCAACAGGTAAGCATCGCCGCCATCATACCGATTCTGGTCGGCGGAACATTAATCGTGCTTAATTTCACCAGAGGACGTGTCGGCACATTGGTTTTCGGTCACGCCTGTATAGTTGTCGGCGCCTATCTAATAACCTGGGGACTACTATTATTGCCCTATTCGAAACCAAGCGTGGGTCATATTTTTGGGCGTCCGCTTTTCTGGGGTATATTTTCTCTGATGGGCGGCATTTGTGCCATTTTTCATGGATTTTGCCGCTGTATCACCAAGCAGGTCGATTTGTTCGAACAGGGAATTCCGACCAAGAATAAATAGTTCTCAATCGCGGCCCTTGATTTTTTTTCACTCTATACTTAAATTAGTCTGTTTAGATAAGATAGCGCGGCGAATAACTTAGCGTAAACGTTCATAAATTATGCCACGTGCAAAAAAAGCGACCCTTTTAATAAAGAACATCGGTCAATTGATAACCATGGATGGCCCGATTCCACGTTTGGGTGACCAGATGAAAGACCTCGGTTTGATAACGAACGGGGCGGTGGCGGCCGGGGGAGGGGAAATACTGGCGGTGGGAGAATCCGGGGAAATCGAAGGTCGCGTCGACCTGGCCGAAGGTTGCCGTGTCATAGACGCCGTAAAGAATGTGGTCACGCCCGGGCTTATCGACCCTCATACGCATCCGGTTTTTTCCAAAACGCGCGAAAACGAATTCGAAATGCGCATTCAAGGCAAAAGCTATATGGAAATCGCCGCCTCCGGAGGCGGCATCCGGGCCTCGGTCCGTGACCTGAGGAAAAGTTCAGCTTCACAGTTGATGAAAAAAACTACCGAAAGATTAACCAATATTTTATCCTACGGTACGACGACAATTGAGGCCAAATCAGGTTATGGACTATCAACCGAATCGGAAATAAAGTCGTTGGAAATCATTCGCGAGCTGAATGATATTCATCCGCTTGACATGGTTTCGACTTTTCTGGGCGCGCACGAAGTTCCCGATGAATACCGGGATAAGCGGGAAGAATATATTAAGCTATTGATCGATGAGATGATTCCAAAAGTCGCCGATGAAAAACTGGCTGAGTTTTGCGATATATTCTGCGAAGAGGGAGTTTTTGATATTGAGGAATCAAGAAAAATTATGTCAGCGGCCAAAAAACATGGGTTAAAATTGAAATTCCACGCCGATGAGCTGGCATCAAGCGGCGGCGGTGAATTGGCCGCCGAAATGGGAGCGACTTCAGCCGATCATCTGGTTTATATTTCGGATAAAGGCATTGATGCGATGGCCAAAAAGGGGGTCGCGGCGGTTCTGCTCCCCGGGACATGTTTCTCACTGAAATCAAAAGATTACGCCCCGGCCCGGAAAATGATAGATTCCGGAGCGATTGTGGCGCTGTCCACCGATTGTAATCCCGGTTCCAGTTTTACCGAATCGCTTCAAATAATAGTCACCCTGGCAGCCCTCAATTATGGCATGACGGCCGCAGAATCTATCACAGCGATTACGGTTAACGCTGCCTGTGCGATTGACCGAGGTGGGAAAATAGGCCAGTTATTACCCGGTTTACCGGCTGATATCGTTTTATGGAATATGAAAGATTTTCGCGAAATGCCTTATCATTATGGAATCAATCTGGTTGATAAAGTCATTAAACAGGGGAAAATCGTTTATGAATAGCGGTTACGAGAAACTTCGGCACCGCTTTCTTGTTTAAGTAATTGAAATGGCAAATCGGATTATATTGGTGATTACCTTCGCATTATTCTGGTTTATCGCGGGATGCGCCGTTTACAGCTTTAATCCCGGGGGAAAATCATCGATTAAGACTATCGCCGTCTCTCAAATCGAAAATAAAACGATTGAAGCCGGTCTTTCCAGCCGCATGACCGATCTGATAGTCGATGCTTTCATAAGCGAGGGAAGTATGAAGGTCGTCTCGGAAAAGGACGCCGATGCGATTCTGGACGGCGTTTTGACCGATTATAAGAGAGAAGCATACACATATGACGAATCCGACAATGTCACGCAGTACGTTGTGAAACTGGTTTTTGATGTTACCCTTAAAAAGGGCGGAAGTGACGAGGAACTATGGAAAGAAATTTTTTACAGTGAGGGGTATTATTCCACCGATATAAGTGCCGCGGAAGGCAGTAATCTGCAGGTCGCTACGACCGAAGAAGGCGCCCAGGCACAGGCAGCCAATAAGCTGGTCCAGGACGTAATTAACCGAACGACCAAAAGCTGGTGATTTTTATTGTATACATTCCGAAAACAGTATATATTGCATATTTAAGAGGAAAAAATGAAATCATACAAGAATATTTTTCTGACAGGGTTCTTGGTATTAACACTCGTGTTACCCAATTTGATTTTCGCCGACGAGAACAATTCCAATGTCGGAACTCGCTCATTTAATTTTCTCAAGATACAAATCGGTGCGCGGCCGATGGCTATGGCCGGCGCCTTCACCGGCGTGGCCGACGACGAGACTTCATTATACTACAATCCGGCCGGGATAGCCTCACTCGAGGGTAAAAGATTTATCGCCGGGTATCACAATAATATATTCGATATGCAGTCCGGCTTTCTGGGATACATTCATCCTATCGGTGATGAGAAAAAGGTCGCGTTATACGTCAGTTATTTAAACTACGGAGAATTTATCCGAACCGACGATTTCGGAAAAAGACTCGGTACTTTCGGCGGAAGCGATATGCTATTCGCAGCCAGCTATGCGATGACCGCCACACCCAATTTACGAATCGGCGGAACAGTAAAATTTATATATGAAAAGCTCGAATCCTATTCCGCCACCGGATTCGCCATTGATTTGGGAGGCAAATATTCATTCGATTACGGCCGCACGAATTTCGGCCTGATGATTCAAAATCTCGGCTCGCAGACAGGCAGTTTTGTTGAAAACGGTGAGACCAATCCATTGCCGTTATACATCAAACTGGGTGGCTCGCAAAGATTAAAAGGGCTTCCGCTTCTGATCGCCGGGGACATCGTTTTTCCGACCGATAACGATCCTTATTTTGCGATCGGCACCGAATGGCTTAATCTGCGGCCGTTGTTTTTGCGCTTGGGTTGGTCGAGTTTCGGCTCTAACTATAAAACCGGAGCCGGTAATGATGATTTCGCCGGATTTTCGTTCGGCTTCGGAGTAGAGTACAAAAAGGCGCAAATATCATATACAATTTCCCCGGAAGCTGATTTGGGAACCAGTCATCGGATAACTATTACCGGAGGATTTTAGTTTGCGGACGCCGAACAAAATATCACTTTATATATGTTTGTTATCGGTTCTATTTGTTTTAACGCAGTTATTCGGTTGCGCCGGCGCGGGGGGAGGTTCCCCGAAAGATGTCGTAATCAAATTATTCGGCGCCATGGAGCGCAACGACCGCGCCGGTATCGTTAATCTTCTCGATATGGCGGCGTTAATGAATGTCACCGATCATGATTATGCACTTCAGAGAAAAGAGCCGAGAATCTTTCATAATCCGGAGGCGCTTCTTGATGACCTTACCGACAACGGCCTGACGAAAACCAGATGGTTTAATATGCAACGCGTGGTCGGTAATACTGAAATCCACGGCGATACCGCCTATGTCGAGGTTTCTTTTATCAGCAAAAAAACCAACACACAGTATTACAACAAGTTCGGACTTCACCGTCAAAACGGGCGATGGCGGATATACAGCTTCAAGACCATCAGTGATAACAAATAGCCCGGATCTTCCTGTCTGCGGACGCAGGCAAGAACGTCTGTAGTACCTCTTAAATTTTGCATCGATTCTTAAAAATTAGTCGCCCTCAAATAGAGAGGAAGTTTACCGCAAACGGGGATAAGAGGGGGAGATCTCCGTTATAACTTAATTCGGTAAACTTCCATATCTAATGTATAAAATCAATCTCAGTCTGTCAAGCAGTAATCGGTAAGTCTTTGAATAAACTAAGATTAACTAAAATCAAAAAGTTGTCGATTTTTAATGTTCGCTTCGAAAAATATATCATCTTATACACAACCACGGATAAAATCCGTAGGCAGCAAAGGCACTGCCCGGCACAAAGAAATGCGGAAAAAGAATCAATAATAAATATCAAAATGTTGGTGTCCGGAGAGAGGTTGTCCCAAAAGTACTTAAAAAGCAAAAACATATCATTGCGAGCCCTGAGAGGAATGCTTAGCATTCCAGGAAGGGCGTAGCAATCTCCTCATTACGAGTTGAGAGATCGCCACGTCGTCCCGACCGCCAAGGCGTCGGGACTCCTCGGGATGACGCTACTGGTTTTTGGGACAACCTCGAGAAGTGCGCCAACCACAATCTTACTCACCTTTTAATTCACTTGAAAAGCCCGGCGCAATTTTATATCTTGTCCCATTGGAAAAATAATTCTTTTGGAATAAGGGAGATATAATGCATTTTAAGCTATTAACCGACAATGACCAAAAAGCGATCGAGAATCTAATCGACGCCTATGGCGGCGCCAAAGCGATCAACGAAAATATCGAAAAAATCAGGAAATATAAAAATCGAAAAAAAATCGCGGCGGATAAAGGATTCGGCGAGATGCTCGAAAAGGCCGAAAATTATGTCAGGGATTTCCCCAAGCTTGAAGATTTTATCGCCAAAGAAAATATTAAAACCACCAAGGCAGGGGTATGCACGACGCAGGTTTCCGGTTTTCAAGGCGCTTATGTTACATTTGACTGTATAAAACGAATCGCCGAAAAACCTGAAGTTTTATTTCCGACCGAGATGATTTCGGTTGTTTCGCTCACCGACCATTATGTTTATGGCGGCGATCTGCTGGCAACTCTGGCGATGGCGGAAAATATTCTGGGGGCCAGCAAGTTCTGTTCGACCAATCTCTTATCAACACCATTACCCGAGGAACGCTTTGTTAAAGTCGAAAAAATCACCGGTGAAAAATTCGATCGTAAAGATATCGGCGGCGGCATTAGCCAGATTATTCTGAAAAATATGGGGACCGCTTTCGGCAATCTCGGCGGCGTCGAGGTGGCCGATAATAATCATCTTGTTTATCTCGACGGTGTCACGCGCGCGGCGCTGGAGACCGGGAATAATTTCTTTTTGAATCCGAGTTGGTCGACAATTGTCGCCGCCTGCTATTACGGTCGTCAGATTCCTGCCATCAGTTTCAAAATATCGATGCTTCTCTCTACGCAGAATGCGATTCTGTTCCGAATGTTGATGAATATTATCAAGGAATATCTTCGCGATGATGGCACCACCCCAATTTATGAAATCAATATCGGTAACGGCGTCAGCCCGGAGACATTCATGCAGTGCGCCGACGAACTGAAAGCGTCCGGCTTGCCGGATATTTCTCTTACGGCGCACCTGCGTATCAATCCCGATCTCGGGATGGAAGGTTTCGACTGGACTGAGAATGCCTACAAGGTACTTGACGGTGGTTTTAACCTGACTATCAAGTATGAAAGCGACGGCACCTCGCGACCGTACGATACGATGGAAGCATATTTCCTTCCCGATGGCGAACGCAACGAAAAGGCCGAACTAATCGGTGATGTCATTTATCACAAATGTATCCGCTGCGATAAAGATGCCAGGGAAATTATGCGCCGGGGGCATAAAGTCGAATTCGCCGGCATCGCCTATAAAAAATTGGAGTCGAGATGAAAGAATTAATGGAAAAATGGGATGGTACTGTCTATCCGGAAATGATTCGTAATCTGCCGGAAGTCGATGTCCCTTTCAATGGCATTCGCGGCTGGCTGATTACCGGAAATCAGCGACAGGTTGTATTTTTCGATATACAGCCGGTTGGGCAGGTTCCGCCGCACTCACATTGCACCCAGTGGGGTATTATGCTCGAGGGTGAGATGTCGTTAACGATCGGGGCTGAAACCAAAAAATACAAAAAGGGTGATTGGTACTATATTCCCGAGGGTGTCGAACATTCGGCCCTGTTTCATTCACGGGTTAATGTTATCGATATTTTTGACGCACCGGATAGATATAAAACCAAATAGATCCATTCGGAGGATAAAATGCGATTATTAATAATTGGTTTCGGCAATGTCGGGCAGGGTCTGGCCGATTTGCTTATCGAAAAAGAAAAAATCCTGCGGGATAAACATGGTCTAAAAATCGACGTGGTCGGTATCTCCGACATGCTTAAGGGAAGTATTTATAATGCCAAAGGCATTAATTTAAAGGAAGCGTTCAATCAGGCCAAATCGGGACGCAGCCTGTCGGAGTTGCATGACAAATTCGACGGCGATGCTTTGAGTATGATCAAAACAGCTGACGCCGATATGATGGTGGAGGCCACCTATACCGATATAAAAACCGCCGAGCCGGCCACTTCTCATATTCGTGCCGCTCTTGAAAAAGGCATGCATGTGACCACCACCAATAAGGGTCCGACAGCGTTGTTTTTCCAGGAGATGCTGGACCTTGCGAAAAAGAAAAATGTCAGGTTTCTGTACGAAGGAACCGTTATGAGCGGGACACCGCTTCTGAATTTAATTCGGGAAACACTTGCCGGATGCCATATATCCGAGATGAAAGGTATTCTCAACGGCACAACCAATTACATTCTCAGCAAGATGGAAGAAGGATTGTCGTACGATGACGCGCTTAAAAAAGCGCAGGAACTCGGCTACGCCGA
The DNA here is from genome assembly GCA_964467955.1 of uncultured Ignavibacteriaceae bacterium. Taxonomy (GTDB): domain Bacteria; phylum Zixibacteria; class MSB-5A5; order GN15; family PGXB01; genus CAYXTW01. The sequence goes on from CAYXTW010000042.1 coordinate 27,289, forward strand.
GGCGATTCCCGATGCCGATGTTCTTGGCTGGGACGCTCTCGCCAAGGTTACCATTCTGGCCAATGCCGTTTTTGGTGTTAAAAGTAAACCTGATGATTTTCCGTGTGAAGGTATTACCAAAATTACTGCCGAGGCTATCGCCAAAGCAAAAGCGGATGGTAAACGGTATAAATTGATTGGCCGTGTTTGGCGTGATGGCGATAATATTAAAGCCAATGTCGCCCCGATGCAGGTGGAAATGACGCATCCGCTGGCCGGAGTTATGGGCGCCACCAACGCCATGACTATTACGACTGATGCGCTTGGTGATGTCACCATCGTCGGGCCGGGCGCCGGACGAACCGAAACCGGCTACAGTGCTTTGATCGATATTATAAAGGCAGGAGGCAAATAATGAAAATGCTGCTTAACGGTCAGTGGGTTGACCGCGATAAAAAAATCGAAGTAATCGATCCTTTCGATAATTCTCTGGTTGATACCGTTCCCGGCGCCACCAAAGAAGATATCGAGACGGCCCTGAGTGCGGCGGTCAAAGGTTTTGAAATAACCAAACGCATGACCGTCTACGAGCGCGCACAAATACTTTTTAAGACCGCGAAAATTATATCCGATAATCTTGACGACTTCGCCAAACTAATCGCCCGGGAGGCGTCAAAGACGATTCGTGAGGCGCGCAAAGAGGCCTCGCGCTGCGTCAATACCATCACCTGCTCGGCCGAAGAAGCCAAACGAATACTGGGCGAGACAATCCCGTTCGATTCATTTCCCGGCGGAGAAAAGCGAAAAGGATTCTACTATCGTTTCCCGATCGGCGTCGTCCTGGCGATTACACCGTTCAATGACCCGCTTAATCTGGTTGCACACAAATTGGGACCGGCCATCGCCGCCGGTAATTCGGTAATTTTAAAACCGGCGACAGTGACGCCATTATCGGCCATAAAACTTGTCGAAGCGATGCTCGAGGCGGGATTGCCGCCGATGGCGATACAGTGCATCACCGGAGTCGGTTCGGTTATCGGTGATCCGCTGGTGTCGGATGAACGTGTACGCATGATATCATTTACCGGCGGCGTCGAGGCTGGCAAACATATCGCCGGTGTCGCTGGCATCAAGAAAATCGGGATGGAACTCGGTTCCAACTCGCCGGTTATTGTCTGGGGGGATGCCGATCTCGATCTGGCGGTCGAATCATGCGTCTCCGGAGCTTTCTGGGCGGCGGGGCAAAATTGTATCGGCGTCCAGCGATTGTTGGTGCATGAGAACATTTACGATGAATTCCGCAACCGGTTTGTCGCGCGCACCAAGCAATACAAAATCGGCGACAAGATGAAAGAAGAAACCGATATGGGGCCAATGATTACCGAAAATGAAGCTATCCGTGTCGAAAAGTGGATCAAGGAAGCGGTCGATAAAGGTGCTACATTACTGACCGGCGGTGAAAGAAAAGGCGCCGTGGTCGAGCCGACGGTGCTCGAAAATCTCTCGCCCGAAATGACCATCCATTGTGAGGAAGTTTTTGGCCCGACCGTCAACCTGTACAAAATCGACGATCTCGATAAGGCATTGAAAGAGGCCAACTCGTTGCCGTATGGTTTGCTGACTGCAATCTTTACGAAGAGCGTTGATGTTGCTTTCAAGGCTGCTTATGAACTTGATTGCGGCGGCGTCATGATTAACGACTCGACCGATTACCGTCTGGATTCGATGCCTTTCGGGGGTGTCAAATATTCCGGCCTGGGGCGCGAAGGTTTGAAATTCTCGCTGCAGGAGATGACCGAACCGAAAGTGGTTTGTTTTAACCTGCACAATATGTAGGCAATATACGCGGCCGAATCGGTTGACGGTTCGGCCGTTTTTTTGAATCGGCAGTATGACAGTATTCAGTATTATCGCCGCCTTTATCAGCGTCGCCGCAATTGCCAGTTATATCAACTATCGTTATTTCAAATTACCCTCCACGATCGGATTGATTGTTATCGGGTTGGGCATGTCGCTGGCGATAATCGGTCTGGGTGCGCTCGGCGTCGATATACAAAGCTCGGCCGAAAACTTTCTGAGCAGTATCAGTTTCAGTGAGACGCTTATGAAGGGGATGCTGTCGCTCCTGTTGTTCGCCGGGGCGCTGAAAATTAATCTTAACGACCTGGCCAAGAAAAAACTGGTCGTGACAACCCTGGCGACCGGCGGCGTCGTGGCAACAACTTTTATTGTCGGGACAGCCATATATTATGTCCTGATTCTTCTCGGTTTATTTTTACCATACATCTATTGCCTCATTTTTGGCGCCCTGATTGCACCGACCGATCCGGTGGCGGTGCTGGCGCTGTTGAAATCGGTCAATGCCTCAAAATCGCTCGAGATAAAGATCGCCGGAGAAGCATTATTCAACGACGGGGTCGGGGTGGTGGTTTTTACGGTACTGGTCGGAATCGCCGTGACCGGGCACTCGGTTTCGTTCGGGTATGTCTCTCTTTTATTTCTCGAGGAGGCCATTGGTGGAATCGTTTTCGGCCTTATTATCGGGTGGATAGCATACCGCATGTTAAAAAACGTCGACGATCACTCGGTCGAAATACTTATGACATTGGCGCTGGTAATCGGCGGCTATAAACTGGCGTCGATACTTCATACTTCCGGGCCGATTGCAGTCGTTGTCGCCGGACTTTTGATCGGCAACTATGGACGGGCTTTCGCGATGTCGGCCGAGACGCGCGACCATCTGGATAAATTCTGGGAACTGATCGACGAAATCCTGAATGCCGTCCTGTTTATCTGGATCGGGCTGGAGATATTGGTCCTTTCGTTCTCATTTGACTTTTTCATCGCCGGCCTGATCGCCATACCGGTGACATTGTTTGCACGATTTTTCTCGGTCTGGACGACGATATCATTATTGAAATTCCGTCAAAAATTCAGCCGCAATGCCATTTCGATTTTATCCTGGGGCGGATTACGCGGTGGCATCTCGATTGCGCTGGCGCTGTCGCTTGCATCAGGCGACGCCCGCAATTTAATTGTCTCGATTACCTATGTCATTGTCGTTTTCTCCATTCTGGTGCAGGGCCTGACATTAAAGAGATTGGTCAAAGCCTCACAACCATAGTGCTATATTGCTCGAATCCATAAATGCCTTCGTTTCCTTATTTTTATAAAAAGCGGATTTAAGGGTAGGGCAGAACCCAAGTTAATCGATTTATCGATTAACGCAGTGGTTCTGCCATGTTTCATATAAAAGGTATGTAATAATTCAAAGAGGACGTGGCAGAACCACATCGTCCCGCCGATAAATCGTCGGGACTCGGGTTCTTCCCTACACTCTATATTGGCTTTGGTCATATTCAAAATGGCTTCGTTTCCGATTTTCATAAAAAAATTGTCATTCCCGCGCAGGCGGGAATCTATGGAGATTTGATTGCACATCATAATCTTACTTTTGTGGATCCCTGCCTCCGCAGGGAT
>CAYXTW010000043.1:0-30310 GCA_964467955.1 uncultured Ignavibacteriaceae bacterium
GGGCTCCTGACCTACGCCAACTACGGCTACTCTTTCTAAGGTTTCCCTGAGTTAGACAGTTTTATTAATGTATAATTGAAATATTTCGTCTGCAATATCGTAGAAATCATCAGATGTAGCCTTTACATCGAATTGATCTTTAAATACATTAAGAATAATGCTTTGTAGATCGCCCATGTCATTACAATGTTTTAATTCGGGAAGGATTTTACTGACCTCCGAGTCATATTCATCATTAGGAGAACCACCTTCGATTAATCCCATTGGATCTGTTCTAATAAATATCTCTCTTACGCCATTATAAAGCTCTTTATACTCTTTTTTTCTTTTATTTTTAGCCATCCTACCAACCTCCTTTCGAATAAACCGTAATCAATTTACCGGTTTGGTTCAATACAATTACAATTTTATCGCTTATAAATTTATATGTGGGTCCTAATTTATGAGTTTGTTCGACGACCTTATAATAGTTTTCCATCCCATATTTTAATGCCGCGGGGGAAATACCTCTTGTAATTACTTGGTTTATCCCATGCTCCGAAAAGTTAAAGTAGGTCGAAACCCCTGCCGAAGGTCCTGAGTCTTCGAAGGAGGTTTCGACATCTTTCAATCCTTCTTTTACGCCTCGCGCTTACCTACGCTTGCTGTTACCATCCACCGGAGAGAATATCAATTATTCGGACAATCCATTGCTTAAAACTTTTCCAAACAGGTTGCTCTTTCCGCACCAAATCCTTTACAAAAAAGGTTGTAAAGATAATAGAGAATATAATTATGATTAAAATCCAAAGTTCAAAACTCATTTTCCTGCCCTATTATAAAAATGTCAGGAGCGCAGGGCTGTTAACTGCGCCTGCCGACCATAATTACTTAAAATAATAATAATTATCGTCATATATATAATATGTCTCTGTTCCGATGACACCAATGACCTTGTCATTCATCCTGTCGAATGTTATTTGCGGAATCTCGGAAGCTACGGGGTCCGCATAATAAAACCACGTTTCAATAGGGATGCTATCACGCAGTGACTCGATTGTTCTTTCCGGCTTTCCCATAATATCGGTAACGTCCTCTTTCGACATACCGAGTTCAACATTTTGGATTTTATCCAGGACATAATCATATTTTTTATTGGACGAGTTGAGATACACGAGTAACGCTATAATTATAATTATGAAAATTATCGATATTAAAAGAATTATTTTAGTCATTTGCAATTGCCCAATATTTAACTTTTAAGCCAATCAAGGTAAACCATGAATATAGAACCTGCAAACGTCGCCTACTTCCTTAATATCGTCATAAATATGGATGAGTTTATCGTCGGCGGTGTAGACGCAAATAAAAATGGCGGAGTGATCCGCCATTTTGAATTCGAATGAAAAAGCCGGCTATTCCTTTTTGTTTTCAATACTCTTGGCCAGCTTATCCACCTTTTTGTTGAGCTTCTCCAGTTCAGACATGACCTTCTTGGGTGAAAATCCTTCGGTCGTTTTCTTGATTTTATCAAGAACCTTATTGATCTCCTTCTGAACGCCGCCACTTTCCTTTTTGACTCTTTCTTTTATTTTGGCGGTGCTTTCCTCGGCTTTGTCCAGAAGTTCCATCACCGCCTGTTTGCGCTCCGATTTCGAAATTTCCCCCGCTTTGATGAGCGAGTCGATAATTTCCTCGGCCCGCTTTTTGGTCAGGTTGAATATCCCGACCGATGCCAGAAATGTGTTTCTTAAAATCGACACTGATTTTTTACCTCCATAATTTATGATTTCGATCAATTTGACTTTATAGCTTTTTACGTTCTCCTCTCTGTTAAGTTGCTCGGTTAATAATCGACCCAATACGGCCAGTGTAATATCCTGCCCGGATTTTGAATCGATTATCTTAAATGAAGCCCGCTTTTCAACGATGGCTTTTAACTCGGCATGAGTAATATATCTTTTAAGCTCAGTATCGTACAAACGACGATTTTTGTATCGTTTTATTACTCGCAAAATACGTTCACCGACTGATTGTTCATATTACAATATAGTGCGCCGCACAATAAAGTCAATAAAAAAATTACTATTGTTTGGCGGTCGACATTAAAATAATATTTATGATTTCCAAAAGCCGGTCGCAGGAAAAAGGCTTCTTAATAAACATATCGCCGCCGACCTGAAATGAACGACCCATATCATCGCCGCGGTCCTTGCCGGTCAGAAACAAAACCGGGATATTGGCTGTTTCCGGGTCATTTTTAAGATTATTACAAATATCATAGCCGTCGACTTCCGGCATCATTATATCCAGTAGAATCAGATCCGGCTTAATCTCCTTGGCCTTTTTCAGCCCCGAGACGGCAACATTATCGATATAAACCTTATGTCCGGCACCCGATAAAAAGGTTTCAACGATTTCCGTGACCTGAGGTTCGTCGTCGATAACCAAAATTTTGGCTGGAGAAACCTTTGTTTTCATACTCATATTCTTAACCCCTCATCATAAATTATCTATCGGCATCGGATACCAATACCTTAATCGCATTTCAATCTGACAATGAATATTGGCAGAGAGATATTCTAATAAAACTCCGGCCGCCGGTCCATAAAAATGTCATTTCGGGGAGTAGCCTTTTTGTTATCAGCCGATTCCGGCCTTATATCAATCGCCAGGCAACCGGGTTCATCCGGCGTTAATTCGCCCAATATACTCCCATCGGGGGCGATAATTCGCGAGCGGCCGATAAATTTAAGCGGCTCCCCGGTTCTGTTTTCAGTGCCGACACGGTTGCACGTAACGGTGTAAACATTATTTTCAAGCGCCCTGATGACCATCGCCTGCGGGCAATGTGGCAAAACCAGATTTGAGGGATGAAGAATAACCTGCGCCCCCAGAAGCGCCAGTTTGCGTGCCGATTCAGGAAATCGCCAGTCGAAACAAATCATCATGCCGAAACGGGCATTCCTGAAGGGAAAAACAAAAAATCCGGTTTCTCCGGAATCGAAAATATCTTTCTCGGTATTAAAGAGGTGAATTTTCTGATAAAGGAAAAAATCACCGTCCGGCAAAATCGCCAGAGAGGAATTGAACAATTTTGTGTCGGAAATTTCAGGAAAGCCATATACAACTAAGCTATCCGTTTCGGCGGAAAATCGTTTTAATTTCTCAAATGTATATCCCCGTCCGACTTCGTCCGCCAGCGAGAGAGCCTCGTCGCGATTCCTGAACTGATAACCGGTGGCGAAAAACTCCGGAAGAACCAGAACATCGAAGTTTTCATTTCTTACCGCCTCAATAGCGGTCATGACATTCTTTTCAATTTCGCCAAAAACCGGATCATTTTGATAGAGCGCAACTCTCATGTTATCACCTTTCTTAATATATCAGCTACGGCATAATAAAACAATTGCGACAGTAATTATATAAATCTATATTGATTTCCATGTCGGAAAAGGAGTTAAAGGAAAAAAACATTGTCACCAACCGCAAGGCCTTCAGAGATTATGAGATTTTTGACAAGCGGGAGGCGGGCATTGAGCTGAAGGGAGCGGAGGTTAAGTCGTTGCGGGCCGGGAAAGTAAACCTGTCAGACAGTTATGCGGCGATTGAAAACGGCGAAGTCATATTGTTTAATCTTCATATCTCGCCCTACAAATTCACGACCCATGAGAGCCTCGATCCCATCCGACCCCGAAGATTGCTTTTGCACAAACGGGAAATCAAAAGATTATTCGGAGCGACGGCCGAGAAAGGGCTGACATTAATCCCGCTCCGGATTTATTTTAAAGGGCCTCATGTAAAAATCGAACTGGCGACCTGCCGCGGTCGTAAAAGATATGACAAACGGGAAAAAATCGCGAAGAGGGAAGCCGACCGCGCCATTGAAAGAGCACATCGCAGGCGGATAAAAAGGCAAAACAATGAATAAATCCATTTCCATTACATTAGTCATACTATTATTGGTTCTACCGACCATAACGCATGCCTCCCGGATTTCCGTGCAGATATCGGGCGGAATCGAAAAGATTCCGTCAATTACCGTAAACAATATGGTCTATTTCTCGATGTCACACCTGGCCGAAGTGCTGGGCGAAGGGTTGACGTGGGATACTCCCGGTATCTCCGTGGTTTATCAGACGGAGCAACATAAGGCGACATTTTTTATTAATTCTCCTTTCATTAATATCGATGACACGGTCAAGAATCTAATTTATCCTGTCAAAATCGACAAAGGGGTGGTGTATCTTCCGGCACGGATGTTCATCCCGCTTCTGGATTTAATCCGTCCGGAACAAATCCTATGGGATGAAGACCGGGAGACTATCAGAATCAATTCCGAGTGGTACAACATCACCGATTTATCGTTGACATCCAAGGCCAACGGCAAGCTCATTGAAATTTTCGTCACGGTCCCGGTAAATTACGAGATTTTTGTCTCGGAGGGTAATTGGTTGAACGTTACCATCCCGGACGGGCGAATCAACGAGCGGCAAATTCTGAGAAGGAAAAAAGGATCGTTTCTGAGGGATCTAAATGTTTTTCAATTCGAGGCGTCGGCCCAAATATCTTTCAGATTAAAGGAAAATATCGGCAAGTATGATTATCGCCTGCAAACCAATCCGCCCCGGATACAAATATCAATCCCGGATACATCGGTCGTACCGACACCCTTTATCGGTCCGGAGTTTATCGGGCCGAGCGAACGCATCAGCAAAATCATAATCGATGCCGGGCATGGCGGCGCCGACTACGGCGCTATCGGCTTGAATAAGACTCAGGAGAAAAAAATAGTCCTGGATATCGCCAAACGTCTGGCCAAAGTTATAAGAAAGGAGAAAATATTCGAGGCCACCATGACACGCGAAAAGGATGTTGCCGTATCTCTGGAAGAACGGGCCAACATTGCCAACAACGAAGGGGGCGATATTTATGTTTCGATACATGCCAACGCTTCATTGAAACATTTTGCCCGGGGATTCCAGGTATTCTTCCTGGCTCCGGCCAACAATGACGAAGCCCGCGCTGCGGCACAACTGGAGAACGCACCCTTCCTTGCAGAATTGAATACTATTTCGGATGACAATATCGACAATTTGAGCTATATTCTCAGCGATATGATCCAGACTGAATTTCAGGTCGAGTCGGCCGATCTGGCGTCGATGGTCGACAAGGAATTCCGCAAACGATTTTCCCGGCAAACGAAAGCGCGAGGAATCGATCAGGCCGGATTTGTCGTCCTTAATCGCGTTTATATGCCGTCGATTCTGGTCGAGGCCGCATTTCTGACGAACAAAGAAGACGAAAATCTCTTACGCAGCAAAAATTACCGCCAGGAAGTGGCCGAGGCTATTTATGCCGGATTAAAACGATTTAAATCCAAATATGAGAAAAAATAATGGCTGAAAATATCTTAATGAATCGGCCCATCGGCATTTTTGATTCCGGTGTCGGTGGCCTGACAGTCGTTGCCGAGGTCCTGAAGATTCTACCGGCCGAAAATATCGTATATTTCGGTGATGTCGGCCGGTACCCCTACGGCGGCCGATCGAAAGAAACGATTATCAACTTCACCCGGCAGGACATCAATTTCCTGCTCGAGCATCACGTCAAATTCATTATCGCCGCCTGCAATACAGCTTCGGCGGTGGCGCTGGAAACGGTCAAAGAGGAATATGATATAGATTTTTTGGGTGTTATCGAACCGGGCGCCAAGGCGGCCGTGAATAATACCAAAAACAAGCGTGTGGGAATTATCGGCACCCGCGCGACAATCGGATCCAACAGTTATGCCCGAGCGATTCAGGAAAAAGATGAAGACATAAAAGTTTTTTCGCTCGCCTGCCCGCTTTTGGTGCCGCTGGCCGAGGAAGGATACATCGACAAGGAGGCGACGCGATTGATTGCCGCCGACTATCTTAAGGAATTAATCGACGTTAACATCGATACGCTCGTCCTTGGCTGTACGCACTATCCGCTTCTGAAAGGGGTCATCGGAGAGACGATGGGTGATAACGTGCAACTTATAGATTCGGCCGACGCCACCGCGCAGGAACTCGCAGCGCTGTTATCAATTAAGGATTTGGCCCGAAGCAGCAAGGAAAAACCGACACACAAATTTTATGTTTCCGATGTCCCCGATAAATTTTCCAAAGTGGCTGAGTTGTTTCTGGGGCGAAGTATCGATAACATAACCCGAGTAGATATTACAAGGTACTGAATGAATTTAATAAAAGCTAAAATCGAGCAGGCCATCGGCATTCTGAATGAGCTGGATATCGACCTCTGGCTGATTTTCTGCCGCGAATCGGACCTGATGGCCGACCCGTCGATGGTGCTCGTCGTCGGTCATAAGGTCGTCTGGCAGTCCGCTTTTTTTATCGGCAAGGACGGCTCGACCGCCGCTCTCGTCGGTAATTTCGACGCCGCTGATTTTGAACGCTCGGGTGAATTCAAAACGGTCCAACCATACGTGGAAGACTGCGGCCGGGAAATCCGCCGAATGGTACAGAAATTCAAGCCGAAAAAAATAGCTCTGAATTATTCGACAAATGACGTTGCCTCCGACGGACTGACCTACGGTATGTATCAACTTCTGATTAATTATCTTAAAGGTACTGCCTATACTGACAGAATAATTTCTTCAGAAGAAATAATGTCCCGGCTCCGGGGACGAAAAATAGAACCGGAAATTGATTTGATTTCAAAGGCCGCGACCTCTTCCACCGTATGCTGGAGCCAATCCTTAAGGGAGATACATACCGGTCAGACAGAAAAGGAAATCGCCGCGATTATCGACGCCAATATCAAAAAGACAGGTGGGACGAATTCATTCGAAACAATCGTCAATGCCGGCGCCAAATCGACGCCCGGACACGGGCATCCGACCGAGGCGGTTCTGGAACCGGGTGATTTATTACATATCGATTTCGGCGCCAAACTTAACGGCTTCTGCTCGGATATTCAAAGACTGGCATATTTCAAAAAAGAAAACGAAACCGGTGCACCTGATAAATTAATCAATGCCTTTAATAAGGTTAAAGAAGTTATCGACAAGACATCGGCTCTTTATCTTCCGGGCAAAAAGGGTTATCAAATAGATGCGGAAGCGCGACGGATTCTCAAGGAAGCCGGATATCCCGTCTACCAGCATGCACTGGGACACCAGATTGGACACGCCACTCATGATGGTGCCGCTATCGTCGGGCCGAAATGGAAACGGTACGGCAGGACGCCGAGCATTCCTCTCGAGGAGGGTAATGTATTTACCGTCGAACTCGGCATAAATATTGAGCAAATCGGGTATGTCGGTTTGGAGGAAGATCTCTTGGTAACCAATGACGGAGGCAGATTTTTATGTCCCAGACAAAACGAATTGGTCATTATATAGTTTTATTGAGTCTTTGTTTTTTATTGCTTGTACTTTTTTCCGGCTGCGCCAAAAAGTTTCGCCTCCGAACGGTCGGTGATGAGTGTGCCCCGACCAATCTTGCAGTGAAATCGAACGATCATACGTTGTTTATAAAATGGGATACCAACTGCCCCAGAGAGACACTTTTATCCGGCTATTACATTTACCTTGAGGACAAGCCGATTTATGCTTACCATAATCAACCGCCTCCGCGAGGCGTTAAACCTTACAATCATGTACCGTACCCGGGTGATACCGATCCCGAAGACCGCTGGGAAACGATAGAAATAAAAAATTTAGATAACGGTGTTGAATATTATGTTTCGGTCAGGGCTTTATATCCCGACCGAACCGTTTCGGTCTCATCCAACGAGGTCGCCGCCATGTGCCGCCCCGAAGGGGAATTCGAGCTGGCCTATCGATATGCCGATTTGGATGACGGCTTTTCATTTGCGAACGGTACATCGGTTCGCGCCGACGGTGAGACCAACGATCTGTATTTTTATAATAAAGACGGATTTGATTTTATCGCCTCGCCGCATCGGCTAAACGGTTTCCTGAGAGAATCTCTCTTCTATTCGCTCGGCAAAACAAAAGATATTTACCAGTATCCCGATCTTGAACTGGATGTCCCGCCGGTCGAAAAAATGCCGGTGCTTGAGGGTGAATCATATCTTATCAAGACCGCCGACGGCAATTTCGCCAAAATACGCATCGAAAAAATCAGCGGTGAGAATAAGGAGCGCCGAATGAAAATTAAATATATTTACCAGACCAATAAAGGGCAGATGCGCTTTTAAATGGAAATTTCCCGAATCACCGATAGCCAAAGAAAAACACTCTTTACAATCGTTCTTTGTGCACTGATAATCCGTATCGTTCTCGCTTTAATTTCCGACAACTTCAATCATCCGGACGAAAATTTCCAAATTTACGAACAGGCGCATCGGCTGGTTTTCGGTTATGGTATCATCCCCTGGGAGTTCCGCTTTTCGGTGCGCTCCTGGATTGTCCCCGGACTTATCGCCGTCATGCTGTATCCGTTCAAATTATTGGGCTGGGATAATCCGAATATCTATGTACCTCTTATCAGGGTAATACTCGGTCTGATTTCCGTATCAATCGTCATCTCGGCTTATTTCATCGGGAAAAAAATATCGTCTCCGAAGGCCGGTATATGGGCGGCTTTTTTCTGCGCCGCCTGGTATGAAATCATCTATTTTTCGATTCGACCGTTAAACGAAGTCTGGGCGACGACTTTTTTTATTGCGGCGATGGCTTTCTCAGTAAAATCGGAAAATAATCTCAATCTTGTCCTTGGGGGAATCCTGACCGCATTGACGATTGCGGTTCGCCTGCATTATTTCCCGGTTGTACTACTATTTATAATAGTGCTGTTTTTTATAAACGATAAAAGGAGACTCTTTGCTTATTTGGCGGCATTCATCGTAACGATTATCATTGTTGGAATTTTTGAAAAATTGACCGTTGGCGGCTTTTATGAATCTTATCTCAATTATTATAAATTCAACAAAAGTTTCAGTATGACCGAATTGTCGCCGGGAGTCAGTGCCTTTACTTTTGCCGAACAGCTTGTTTATTCTTCCATGATTTTCGGCTGGCTGTTTATTCTGCTCGGGCTTATTGTCTGGCGAAAAGCATGGTTTTTATTGCTTTTCGTCGCGGCGGTATTGGGACTGCATTCGGTAATACCTTTGAAGGAACATATTGTAAGTATCAGATTTGTGTATATCGTTATACCTTTATATATGATTATCGGAGGAATTGCCCTTTCGGAAATCTTGAGCAAGATTAATATACGGACGAATCTATCGGGAATTATGATTGCCGTTTTGTTTTTAGTCATTTCGGCATTCGGCGCTTTCGATATTTTGCCCCGCGAGAAGCAAGTATATAAGCATAATATTTTCTATCGCGATCCCGGTTTAAGCGCTTATCGATATCTCTTTAAACAGAAAAAAATCGCGGGCGTCTTTGACAATGCCGATTTCTGGTTCCAGAGCGGGGGATTTTATTATCTCCACCGCGACATTCCGCTCTATTTTGACAACACTCCGCCCCCATCGTTGGATTATGTAAGTCATATAGTCACGAAAGAGAATTTATACGGTCTTGTTGGCTTCGAACTCATAATGACATTCGGCAATATATCGGTCTATTCCCGAACAGATAGTACTTTCAATTATAAAACCGACTTCCGCTACGACCATAATATGTATCAAAGCGGAATCGACGATAAATAAAGCCCTTAGAACGTTTTAGCAAATACTACTTGCCAAATTTCGATTTTTGAGTAACTTATAAATAATACGACTCGTTGAGGGACAACCGTTTATTAGGGGCATTTTATGGAAGTAAGAAAGGAGAAAATATGAAAAAAATAGCCTTCATAACGCTTTTTTTAGCGATTATAGCTGCTTTTTATACAAGCCCTTTGGCTCTTTACCGCGGTGAAGATGCTCCTGATGTAAATCCACCGGTGACCCGATTGATAGTTAAATTTTCGCCTGACGCCGGGCCCAAATTTATCGACCGCAAGAAGGGAAGTATTTCAACCGGCTCGGCCATGGTCGATGCCTTCAATAAAAAATATCAGGTCCAAAAATTAACTTCGCTTTTGCCTATTTCGGCGAAATTGGCTTCCTCACAACAGTTTCGGAATGTCTATATATTTGAGCTTCAGAATCCCGATGATGTCAACGCCATGAAAAACGAATTAGAGAATCAGACCGGTATCGAGTATGTGGAACCGGATTATCAGGTCGAGCTGTACGAAACACCGAACGATACATTGTATCGACATCAATGGGGACTTAACAATCTGGGTCAGGACCACTATCATGTCCGCAGATACCACGGTTCATATAACGACGAACTGATACTCACCAGAGGGGTCGTCGATGCCGATATCGATGCGGGCGATGTTTTCATAAATCCGCCCGATAAGACGACCGCCGTTGTTGTCGCCATAATCGATACCGGCGCCGATATGGCCCATCCCGATCTGGCCGATAACATCTGGACCAATCCCCGTGAAATCCCCGACGACAGTCTCGACAACGATAATAACGGTTATATCGATGATGTTCATGGTTGGCATTTCGCGCCAGGTTTGAATCCCGGCGATATCGGCGATAATAATCCTTCCGACGCCAACGGCCATGGAACCCATTGCGCCGGAATTGTGGCTGCGGTTGCCGACAACTATATCGGAATTTCCGGCATCGGGCGTGATGTTAAAATTATGCCGCTGAATTTCGAGCCGCTCCCTCTTGTATCCGTTATCGCCACAGCGCTTATATATGCCGCCGACAACGGCGCAGACGTTGTCAATATGAGTTTCGGGTTGACATCGCGAAGTGATTTGATCGAAGAGGCCATCAATTATGCCAGAGATAAGGGTGTAATACTTTGCGCTGCAACCGGCAACAGCGGCATGTCGGAAATTAATTATCCGGCGGGATACGATGCCACGATTGCAGTCGGCGCTTCGAATGATTCCGACCAGGTGACATCATTTTCGACTTACGGACCGCATCTCAATATTTGTGCACCCGGGCTATCGATTCTGTCGCTCCGCGCCGGTCTAACCGATATGTACGCAACCACTTGGCCCTATGAGCCGGGCGTCCATATTATAGATAATATTTATTATCTGGCCTCCGGCACCAGTATGGCCTGCCCCCACGTCGTCGGCGTGGCCGCCTGGCTTAAATCGGTATCACCCGGCCTCTTACCTGATCGGGCCAAAGAAATTATGGAGCAATCGGCCGATGATATTATCGATCCCTTTGGACTTGGCTGGAATCTTCCCGGCTGGGATGAATACAGCGGTTATGGACGACTGAATCTCCAGAAGGCACTGGATATGGCTCCCGGGGTCCGTGCTAAAATTAACAGCCCGTCGCCCAACGAAATCATTTCGGGAATTGTCTCTATAAACGGCATTGCCGATGGCCCTGCTTTTTTAAATTATGTGATTGAATATGGTGCGGGAAATAATCCGACGCAATGGACCGAGATTACGACTTCATCAAGCCCGATTACCGATGATATTCTGGCAACCTGGGAAACGGATGGTTTGAATGGCCCCTATACGATCCGTCTTCGCATCGGGCCGTATAATATTGCAAAGGTTACGGTGTTTATCGCAAATCAGACATTAGCCGATATAATCTCTCCTCAATCTTATGAAACGGTGGCCAATTATGTAACTTTTATCGGCAGCGCTTACGCCCCGGATTTTACTCGCTTCGTTCTGGAATATCATCCGGACACGACCGGCGCCGTGTGGGAGCCGATCGCCGACGGTACGGTGCCGGTTTTCGATGATAAAATCGCCGGCTGGTTTCTGGAGGGTATTCCCGAGGGGAATTATTATGTTCGCCTGGCCACTTACGACGATACCGGTATGGTCGATGCCGATATCGTTTACCTGCATGTCCAGTCGATATTCGACACCGATCAGGCCTGGCAGAGCAGCATTGATGGTTATCCGACCATTATTCCGAATTACGGCGATTTTGACGGTGACGGCATTAATGAAATTATTGTCGGGCATTCGGCCGGAATTACGGTATTCAACACCGACGGTACGATTAAAACCGACGGTATCCCCGATATATCATTCAATAATTATATGATACCCATAGCCGTCGGGAGATTAGACGACGATAATATCGATGATTTCGTCGCCGTCGGTTATGACCCTCACTTTCTGTACGGTTTTCTGTCCGAAAAACCAAACTTCGAAAGCTACCTGGGAATATTTCCGCCGATGGACAACTTTTACCGATCGGAGCATGAATTTCCGAAAGTCTGGCTGAAGGATATTGACGGCGACGGGCTCGACGAAATTTATGTCTTCATATATGATGCCTCACAGTCGAAGACCTATCTCTTCGATTCCAACGGAGACCTGATAATCAACCTGGATTATTATGGCGAATCGCTTCCGCTGGATATGAACGGCGACGGAATCGATGAAATCTATGCTTGCAATAATAATTACTGTTTTCTAAAAAAAATAGATTATGCGACGGGACATATAACCGACAGCTTTTTGGTGCAGTTGAACGGGAGTGATTTCAAGTGTCTGGGTATGTCCGGGTGCGACATTGATAATGACGGCAAGTATGAGTTGATTATTTACGGCTTTTACTCCGATTACGGTTACTGGATATATGCGTTCGATGATGGCCTTGATTTAATCGACGGTTGGCCCCACGACATGGCCATCGATGCTTTCGTGGTCCCGACAACACCGATCTTCGGTGACATCGATAATGATGGTGAGTATGAATACCTGACGACCTACTTCGATCTCAGCGCCAGTTATGTCCTGGCCTGGAACATCGACGGCACTCCATATATACCATCGAATCAGAATGGCCTGCTGGCGACCACTCCCGAGCCGAGCGTTATGAATATGCTTCTGCTGGCGGATATGAACGGCGATAATCAAACCGATATTGTTGCCTGCGCCGACAATGATCTTTTCAATACCTACAAAGCTCAGAGAATTTATGCCTGGAATAATGAAGGCAGTCTTCTGCCCGGTTTTCCCCTGATTACGGTTCAGGATTTGCAGACCAGCGACCGCTTTACACCATGCATCGGAGATATCAACCAGGATGGTTTTGTCGACCTGATTATGACGACCCAGGACAGCATGATTCTTTCAGTCAATTATCAGGGCAACCCTTATAATCCGTGTAAATCACCGGCACCGTCATGGCGATATAATCGCCGCATGAATAACATCGCGCCGTTTCTGTCGGATTGTGAGCCGACCGGGATCAGCGATGAAGATAAGCCGCTGATTCCGAAATCATTCGTTTTATCTCAAAACTACCCCAATCCCTTTAATCCGAATACGACCATCGAATACTCTCTGCCTTCGCGCTGCGAAGTATCAATCACCGTGTATAATCTTCTCGGTAAAAGAGTAAAAACACTGTTGGAAACTTCCCAACCGGCCGGCAGATATAAAACCGAATGGGATGGGACGGATAATAATAATCAACCGGTAGCGTCCGGTCTATATTTCTACCAAATCAAAGCGGGAGATTTTATCGAATCGAAAAAGATGTTGCTTCTGAAGTAGAGGATTACGGTAATTTGATATTGCTTGGCGCATCGCCAAATCAAAACATCGCTTGACATAAGGCCGGATTTCGGTATATTTCATATTGTATAAAACTTTTTGACCTGGCTTACTGCCCCGGTATAGTAATGACCAAGCCATTGAAGATTAAGCTTAAGGCATTTAATAACTTAATGCCTATTTGTGGGAAGATTACCAATATCATTATATCAGGAGGTAAAATTATGTGGAAAATTTCTAATGCGCCAATCGGCAGAATACTGCCGGTTATTTTACTGACCGGTCTGATATTCTTGATTGGCAACTCGACCGCCGTATCGCAAATATTATTCGGCGGCAAGGAGGCCTCGGCCGAGCCAATATGGACTTACGACTCCGATTGGGATGTTCGGCATGTCGAAACCGCCGACCTCAACGGCGACGGCGTTCCCGATGTTATCTCGGGCGAGTACAACAGCACCTATTATGGTGACCCCTCGAAAGTCCTAGCCATCGACGGCAGTACCGGCGATACCCTGTGGACCTACCAGCTTCAGGATGGTGTTCGCTCGATGACGATTGCGGATTTAACCGATGACGGCGTTATGGACGTCATTGCCGGCGCTTCCTATCAGGGATCACCGACACCGGATGGATATGTCCATGCCATTAACGGCGTTGACGGTTCCCAACTCTGGACCTTTTACGTCGGCTCAACCGTCAGCTGTCTGACAGTTGGGAATTTTAACGGCGACATCTATCCGGATGTGGCCGCCGGCGATTTCGATGGCATCGTTTACGCTATCGACGGCCGTGTCGGCACCCAGCTATGGAACGAGGAAATCGGCAGCCTGTGGATTAACGCCCTTGATGCCGCCGACGTCAACGATGACGGCATCGATGATGTTGCCTTCGCCCACGAGTACCTGGCAAATTACAGCAACTATATCGGTGTTCTGGATGGCACCGACGGTTCTTCGGTTTGGGATTTAACCGTCCCTCATGTAAATATGGATGTTATGCTCGAAGACATCGACGACGATGATACTCTTGAGGCCGTGTTCGGGGTGATCTATTATGATAATCATGGCGAGGTTCAAGTCCGAACGGCCGAAACCGGTGCTCTTGAATGGAGTTACAATCTCGGCTCGGTAGATCATACCAATGGCGAAGTCCTCGTGGCCTCGTACGACCTTGACGAAGATAATGATCTCGACCTGGTCGTGGCCACCTATCTCGGTAATCATCTGGTTTACGCTTTCGAAGGTGATTCCAACACGCCGACCTGGGTATCCGATACCCTTGACGGCAACA
Source organism: uncultured Ignavibacteriaceae bacterium (assembly GCA_964467955.1). Taxonomy (GTDB): domain Bacteria; phylum Zixibacteria; class MSB-5A5; order GN15; family PGXB01; genus CAYXTW01. The sequence continues at coordinate 14,811 of CAYXTW010000043.1, forward strand.
CCCGTGATATCTCTTTCGGCGACGTCACCGGCGAGAAAGACATTGACATTGTCACCGCGACAAGCGATCGCGTACAGGTAATCAACGGCCAGGACGGAACCAAAATCTGGTATTATGCCGTGGCCGGGAATATCCAGAGTGTCAGTTGCGCCGATTTCGATGAAGATGAAATCATGGACGTCGCTGCCGGAGGCGGTGCTGCCTACAGCGGTTCCGATCCGGCCATATCGGTCTGGGCGCTGAGAACCGTTCAATCACCTCTGTTATGGGAGCACGATTTTGGCGAATACGGTAACGCCATCGCTATTGCCGACCTCAACGGCGATGGCGCCGAAGATGTCGTCTCGGTCAGTTCATTGGATGATTACGCCCGGGCCATTAATGGTGCCGACGGGACCGAATTATGGACCTGGCAGGGAACCGAGAATCTTTACGCCGTGTGTGTCGGCGATTTTGACAATGATGAGCAAATCGATGTCGCCGTGGCCGGCGCCGACGACCAGGTGACGGCATTATACGGCGATAGCGGTAATGTCATGTGGACTTTCGCGACAGGCGACCAGATTTATAGAAAGTGCCTTCAGACCGCGGACCTCAACGATGACAACAACGTCGATGTGATCGCCGGCAGTAATGACAATTATGTTTATGCCCTCAATGGAGCGGAGCGAGATCCTATCTGGAGCACCAATGTCGGCGCCGATGTCAATGATTTGCGTATTGCTCAAATGAATGGATCCGGTCCGCCCGATGTTGTCGTGGCCGTCGCCGGCGGAACCAGCGGCTCCAAAGTAACGGTCCTTGACGGCAGCGACGGCGGTGTCCTCTGGGAGTATCTCGCATCGGAATCGATCGAACATATCGAAGTATGCGATGTCAACGAAGATGATGTTCCTGACGTGGCCGCCGCCCAGACTCCTTTCGGTACCAAACAGATTATTATGATCGACGGCGTCACGCACGGCGTCATCTGGACGCATCCGGTTGATCTGCCCTCCAATACCCAGAGCATTTCCCAGGGTGATCTTAATTTCGATAAGATACCGGATATTATTGCCATGGGTGGTTCCACCGATAAAAAAGTCTATGCTCTGGATGGTGTCGACGGTAGCGAACTGTGGAATTTCGAGACCGGTGGCGAGGTTAACACGGTGCTGGCATATGACGTCGATAATGATGACAGCATTGAAGTCATCGCCGGGTCAGACGACCAGATAATGTACGTTATCAATGGTGCCGACGGCTCCGAGGAGTTTAGTTACAGCACCGCCGGTGATGTCATGCAGGTACAAGTAGGTGACATAAACGGTGATGGTTTGCCGAATATCGCCTGTATTACTTTTGACTCGCACGGTGTCGTGTATGCTTTCAAATCGCTGGCCACCGGCCCGTTTTATGACTGCGGCGATGTAAACGGTGATGAAGATATCAATATTTTTGATGTCGTCTACCTGATCGACTATTTGTACCGCGATGGACCGGAACCGGTCGACCTGTGGACGGCCGACGTGAATGGTGACGGTGATGTCAATATTTTTGATATCGTCTACTTGATCGATTATTTATATCGTGACGGTCCGCCGCCTGCCTGTCCATAATAGCAGAAATCAAACGCAAGGACAGCCCCGCGGCTGTCCTTTTTTATTAGCGCAGATTCTGTGTTTGAGGATAAGCAGTTCGCCATAATCTACGAATCGAAAAAAAAGCTCATCCTGTCCGCTTTTGCATTCGGATGGCATATAACAATTTACGTATAAAATGTGTAGATGGAACCAAAACGGCATAGTTTTTGTGGAATATTTGGGCAGTTAACCGCCGCTGATATAGAAAATGGCCGCCGGATAGACGATTCGGGACAGAAGAAGGAAAAAATGGATGGAAAATAGATAAAACCCCCGCGTGAAATTTGACTTCTAACGGAGGGAGCCCGTTATGAACAACCTGATTGGCACAATCGCCCTGGCGATTATGCTTTTGCTGCTCCTTCCCGCCAACAACTCCTCCTCACAAACCTCACCGCCGGATAATCTTTATCCGGCAAGAAATACCGCAGAAATGATGGAAACGCAAAGTACTGCGTCGCAGAGTCAAAGCGAACTCTGTCCCGCCCTTTTGGAATTGCCGCTGATGCTCGGCCGCCCGGCACCGTGCACCCGCAATTATAGCTTGAAAAAATAATCCGTGTATCCGAATCGATTTTAGATGGTTGAAAAGTCAGATCGTTTTTGCCAAAAGGGTATTTTAGGCACGCGTTTCATTTCAATAAAACCATCTTTTTGGTTTCGATAAAATCGTCGGCAACAAGGCGATAAAAATATACTCCCGACGCGACATCGATTCCGGCATCGCTGCGACCGTTCCATTGAACTTTATGATTGCCTATGGAGCGCAACTCTGTCGGCCACTCGCGAACAACCTGCCCCAGGATATTATAAATTGCCAGAGTTACGGTGGAATGTCGCGGCAGTGTATACTCAATTGTGGTTGACATATTAAAAGGATTCGGATAATTCTGATCCAGTTCAAAACCTTCGGGCAAAACGGCATTGTCGTTATCATCTACCGACGTCATCTCGCCCTGAATTTTCAAAAGATACATATCCGCCCCACCGTAAGTGTACGAATAGCCATCGCCGATAAGAATGTACCCGCCGTCCCTATCCTGAAAGACCATCCGTCCATAATCGGAATTCGAGCCGCCGAAGGTCTTTGTCCAGATAGAATCACCGGCCATAGTCGTCTTTATCATATAAACGTCCAGATTTCCCGACCCGAATGATTCGGTCGTCCCGGTGATGACATACGTTCCGTCGGAGGCGAGACATACTGAATAACCGCGATCATCACCCCAGCCACCATAAGTTCGCGTCCAGAGCGTATCGCCGGTTGAATTTGTCTTAATCAGATAAACGTCGGCATACCCCGCTCCATAGGAAGCGGTCGCACCGACAATAAGAAATCCGCCGTCGGGCGTGCATTCCACCGAATATCCCATATCGGCCCCACCGCCGCCATATACAGCCGCCCAGAGCGAATCGCCATTCTTATCGATCCTGACAACATAAATGCTGCTGTAACCTTCACCGAATGATCCGGTAGAACCGACTGCAATATACCCCGAGTCGGATGTCTGCCGTACATCGCAGCCCGATTCTCCGCCGACGCCGCCATAGGTGCGCGCCCAGACCGAATCACCGAGCGAATCAGTCTTTATAAAGTACAAATCAGAATACCCGGCCCCGGAGGAACCGGTCGTTCCGCAGATTATCAAACCATTATCGAATGTTTGTCGAACAGCATTCGCCTCGTCGAGTTCACTGCCGCCGTAAGTTGTTGTCCAGAGTGTGTCACCCGAATCATCCGTCTTCAAAATATATATATCTTTATTGCCGCTGCCGAATGATTTGGTCGAGCCGACGATAACATACCCGCCGTCGGAAGCTGCCGTTATGTCATAACCAAACTCGGTACTGCTCCCACCGTAACTTTTTGTCCAGAGAGTATCACCGATTGAATTGGTCCGCACCAAATAAATATCATATCCCCCTCGACCGTAGGAGTAAGTACTTCCCAGAATCAGATAGCCGCTATCCGAGGCCTGCAGACCGGCATATCCGGTCTCACTGTACAGACCGCCGTAATTGGCTGACCAGAGAAGATTCTGCGATTTTGCTGTAACAGGCAGAAGAAACAGTGCTATAATAAGTACGATATAAAGATGCCCCACCCGCACTTTTTTTGGAAACTCCGATTTCATTTCTGTTTTCCCATGGCTGTATAAAATCTGAACAGCCTTTGTTATGATCGGGTATCGGAAAATTCCCATACTACTTTAGCATTTGCGAAAAGTTTTTTTAATTGGCCTTTAAATAACTTCAAGTCAATTAAGCGCTTGGATTTTCAATATCCTGTTTAATCCCTTATCGAATATCTCCAAAAAATTTATAATCTGTCAGACAAACTCTAATCCATTATTAAATATGATTTTACATATACAAGGTATAGTCACTGCCCCATAAATACAAGCTGCCGCAAGATCGGGCCGTATCGGCACGACCCTCATTAGTCATTACCAAACTAAGGCTTACAACAAATCGGATTTTATGGTATCCGGCTTGCAGAAGCTTGTTCCTGAAAAATTTTTTTATACGGGGAGATAATTGTGAACTTCAAAAAATCAATAATATTTGTTCTGGCGCTTTTAATCCTTCTGGTAATGATTCCCGATGCCGGAGCTCAGGAATATGGTGTCATTCAGGCAACTGCCACCGTCATCGCCGGTATCAGCATAACGGGCGACCATGACTTGATTTTTGGTTCAGTTTTGCCAGGCGTCGATAAGGCGGTTGACAAAAGCAATATCGGCTTCGCCGGAGCCTGGCATATCAGCGGTAATAATTCGGCCGAGATTACGCTCGATTTTACTCTACCCGACTCGCTATTGCACACCGATTCGATAGCTTTTTTAAGAATCGATTTTAACAGCACCGATGCTTCTTATGATGACGGCACCGGCGGCGGTCAGAGCAATCCGCCTTACATTATCAATCCGAACGGCCCCAATACGGCCAACCTGGGCGCAACCGGGATTATGGATGTCTGGATTGGCGGCACTGTCCGCCCCACCATTTCGCAGACCGGTGGCAATTATGAGGCTGATATTACTTTGATGGTTGCTTATACCGGAAATTAAGTCATTCAGGTCCATATAACATTTCTGTCCAAGGCCTTGTCTATAGGCCGATCCTCTTTATTCGCTTGACAAATCCGGATTTTGCGGTATTATTTATGATGTACTGCATTTTTTACATCAGATACCGCAATGAGTGGAAAATTTATTTATTTCATCGGATTGTTGGCTTTTCTCTGCTGGTTTCCGGATTCGCTCTTATTCTCGGGTGAAACCGCTTCGATAATGGCTACCGCCTATGTTCTTCCTGCCGTTGGGATCGAAGAAAATTCAAAGGCTTATTCTGCTCCTGGTAATGCTGATTCGGGCTGGCAGCTGCGCTGCCCGCCGTCCGGAAGCATCATCTGCCGGATCGAAATCAATAAGGCAATATCCGACTATTGTTATAATAACAAAGAAAATTATCAAATCGCTTTGCCGGCCGAAACGATTTTGAACGAGGCGTGGCGCAAATCAGCCGATAGCTGCATCATTACCGTCATTTACTCGGAAAACTAACCGTCATCATTTCAATATTGACTTGTTTTTATCGCAGCATTAATATTTGGGGTTGAAGGAGCGGCGATGAAACAAGCGATAAAAGTGCTTTACTTTATTCTAATCTGGGCAGTTAGCGTCTTTACGGGATACGCACAAAATGCGACTGTCAACAATGATCTTACCTTCGGCGATGTATTCCCCGGAATCCCCAAAACAATCTCCAAAGCGACACCCGGAGGTGCCGCCGAATTCTATATCAGCGGTACTGCGGGAGCCGAGGTGACCATCGACTTCACGCTGCCCACTTATATGTCCTCGGGAGGCTGGAATATGCAAATCGTTTTCAATGAAACCGACTGCGCTATGGATTCATCGGCGTCGCCGGATCAAACCGATCCCGGCTATGACAACATCGATCCCTGGCATACGATAACGTACCGGCTCGGCTCCAACGGATTGACAATATGGTTGGGCGGGATGGTCATCCCGCGTCTTAACCAGTTACAGGGAAGTTACGCCGGAACGATTGTGTTGACGGTAGCCTATACCGGCAGTTGACGGAATTTTCCGGCATCGCGAAAATCCTTTTCAAGCCCCCAGCAGCTTGCTTGCCCAAGAGATGTGTGAAAATTGACATCATTTAACCTTCAAATATATAACCACTTATAGCAATTGTTCGACAATCTTCCAGTCTTGGCGATATCCCATAGACTTTCCAAAAAATTTTCGCATTCTGCAATTTTTTTCCCGAAAAACGCTTAAGAAACGAAAATGTATGTCGATTATTTCGATAATGAAACATAGGTAGAGGGATTTGGCAATAATCTACACTATAAGTAAACAGATAAAGGAGATGGTTATGCATCGCAATTCAAGGATGAAATCATTAGCAGGGTTTCTAACGATTATTGCAATATGTGCAATCGTCTGGAGCCCGACTCTTGTCAGTGCTCAGGATGTAGCCGTTGGTCAGGCGACGGCGACCGTTCTGGCCGTGCTGGCAGTAACTTCGACTCATGATCTCGCTTTCGGCGACGTCATGCAGGGTGTTCCCAAAACCGCCGACAAAACAGTCATTGCCGATGCCGGTGTCTTTTCGGTATCCGGCGCCGGCGGTCAGGAAATTTCCATGTTCATGGAACTCCCGGATTACCTCTGGTGTTCGACCGCTGACAGCGAGGATCGTCTGGTCGTCGCTTTCTCGAGCACCGATGCCGACATTGACACGACCGCGGCCGGGACCCCGGCGGCACATGGAACCGGAGCCGTAGTTGATCAGGATCCTTATAATCTCCCCGATATGCCGTTAGGTGGCGCCGATAATATTCTTCAGATTTTCCTCGGCGGTTCGGTTTATCCGGCGGTTGATCAGCGAGCCGGCAGCTATACGGCCGATATTGTCCTGACCGTTGCTTACACCGGGACATAAGAGAGGAAATTGGCGAAAAATAGGAGGTTTATTAAATGCGCTTTTTCCCGAAAAAAAGACAACTCGCAGGAATTTTATCGACTATTTTGGCGGTTCTGATACTCGGTACCCCTTCGGTGATTTTTGCGCAGGACGTGGCGACTGGAAATGCCACCGCTACCATACTGGCCATCCTCGCCGTGACTTCGACGCATGACCTGGATTTCGGCGACGTCCTACAGGGCGTAACCAAGACAGCCGACAAAACCGTTGTTGCCGATGCCGGTGTCTTTCAGATCAGCGGCGCCGGCGGACAGGAAATATCTATGCACATGCAGTTGCCGGATTTTCTATGGTGTTCGACGGCTGACAGTGAAGATCGTCTGGTCATTGCCTTCTCCAGTACCGATGCGGATATTGACACGACCGCGGCCGGGACACCGGCCGCCCATGGCGGCGGGGCTATAGTCGACCAGGACCCACATAATCTATCGGATACGGTAATGGGTGGGGCTGATAATATTCTCCAGATATTTCTTGGAGGAACAGTGCACCCGTCAGTCGACCAGCGAGCCGGTAGTTACACGGCTGATATAATTTTGACGGTTGCGTATACCGGAACTTAAAAATAAATCCGTTTGCTTTGGAATAGGAATCGACTGAAAGACAAACCTGCCGATTGATTTCGGGTCTCAATTAATACTGTAATCTGCCGATTACTGATAACAGAAAATCGAGACCTAAAAATTGGCAGGGGGAATGGAATGTATCGCGGACTTAGATATATAAAATCATGGCTCGAGACTGGCGTGGTTCTCGTTGCGCTTTTAATCGGGCCTTCGATCATTATTAAGGCTCAGGATGTCGGCACCGGTATCGCCACGGCCAACGTTCTGGCGGCTCTGACGGTCACATCGACGCATGACCTGGCCTTCGGGGACGTCGTTCAGGGCGTCCAGAAAATAGCCGACAAAACCGTGGTCGCCGAGGCCGGAGTTTTTCAGGTCACGGGAGCAGGCGGCAGCGAAATTTCAATGTACCTGCAACTGCCGCCGTATCTCTGGAATAACACTCCCAATAACGAGGATCGACTTATCTGCGCTTTCACAACAACCGATGCCGATATCGATACGACCGCGGTCGGGACACCGGCCGCTCATGGGGCCGGCGCTCTGGTCGATCTGGATCCTCACGGATTGCCGGACACCGCCATCGGCGTCGCCGACAATATCCTTCAGATATTCCTCGGCGGAACGGTTTATCCTTCGGTCGATCAACGCGCGGGAAGTTATACGGCGGACATTATTTTAACGGTTGCTTATACCGGGGCATAAAAATTGAATTTGACTTTATGATATTTTGAGCGCTCTATAGTACGGAGCGATATGGAGAGGCCGAAAACCGGCCGGAAAAACTACATAGGAGGACATCACTATGGATAGTGGGAAATCATTGGATAAACACATTCAAAAATCTGCCCGATTCGGGGCATTCTTATTCATAATATTTTTCCTGGCAACAATTTCCGAACTGACGGCCGGCGTTTTGGTGGCGCCGACATCGGTTATTTTATCCGATAAAAAAAGGACCGGGCGGTTGACCGTTCAAAATCCTACCGACCGGCCCAAGCAGGTACAGATCAGCTTTAGTTTCGGCGTGCCGGTTTCGGACAGCGCCGGAAATATCAGATTGAATCTCCAGGATTCAGCTGTAACCGATGAACGTTCGGCCCTGGATTGGATCAAGGCCTTTCCCAAAAAAATGATTCTGGAGCCGAACACATCTCAGGTCGTCAGATTCCTGGCTCGCCCGCCTAAAGACCTTGCCGACGGCGAATACTGGGCCCGAATAATGGTCAGGTCACAGGAAGGTGAGACCTCGATTCCGCTTCCCACCGAGGATGACAAGATAACGACCAAGTTGAATATGATCATGCAAACGGCCATTGTATTGAAATATCGTTCGGGTAATCTTATCTCAAAGCTGGAAGTCCGGGGTACTGAAGTATTCTCGACCGACACCATGGTTACGGCCTTTATCGATATGGTCAATCGCGGCAATGTATCATACGTTGGAATTCTTGACTGTCGACTCGTCGATGCCAAAGGCAGGGAAATTTCTTCAAACGATATCGATTTGGCCGTTTATCGCGAGTTAAAAAGAAAGGTGCGTTTACCGATTTTCTCCGGCAATTATGCTAAACCATTTAAGCTCGAAGTTTCCATCAGTACCGAAGGCCGCAAGGATATTGCCGCCGAGGACTTGATTGCCGGAAACCGAATAGAATATTCGACGACAGTACCATAGGATCGGCAAAATCTGGTATTTTCTATTATTGGAAATTTATGAAAATGCATGGGGCGAAATTCCTGATACGATTTATAATTTTTGTGGCCTTAGTTGCGGCCCTTATAATGATAACCGGGGTAAATTACGGTTTTTGCCGGTCGCCGCAGGTTGAAGAAATAATCGTCCGCTTTGAAATCCCCAAACTGGCGGCGCGTGATATTATTGCACTCTATGACGGAAAAGACATTTATCTGCCTTTGGTCGAAATATTTCAACTGCTTGATGTCAATATTAAGGTGGAATTCGACAAGGGCAAATTCTCCGGCAAGTACTTGACTGAGGATAATAAATTTGAAATTAATATTAATGACCTTACGGCCAAGTGTTTCGGCGAGGATATACGGCTGGACAGCACCGAATTTATTTCCGATTTTTCCGATTTGTTTTTAAGAATTGGTCTGTACGAGACAATTTTTAGGCTTAAAATAAATTTTAATTTTTCGGAGCTGAAGGTTTACATTCCGCTCAACCAAGATTTCCCGGCCTATCAGAAATTGAAACGCAAGGCTACTCATGAAAAATTAAGAGATGAAGAAGCCGCATTAAAGGATGTTTATGAAATTCCGTATAAAAGAGAAACCCTGGAGGGCGGTGTGGCCGACTGGGTCCTGACTGTCAATCCTTTCGAAAAAAACGGGCAATACTTCGGTATCGGCCTCGGCGGGATGATCCTCGGCGGCGATCTTTCAATTGACGGCGCCGTCAATACAATCAATGGTGTCGGCGGCGATGTAACTCGATATAGATGGCATTATTATTTTAAAGAAAATGATTATATCACTCAGGCGGAAGTGGGTGAAATAAACACCGGCGGCAGTCTAAGTCGTAATATGGACGGAATTTATCTGACAAACAAGCCGCAAATCAGCCGGCGATATTTTCAGACCGTAAATATATCCGGAAATGCCGGCGAAGGTTGGGAGGTTGAAGTATATGTGAACAACCGGCTTGTCGATTTCTCCTATACCGATCAAAACGGCGATTACGATTTTCTCGTCGATATTCATTATGGTTCATCACAAATCCTTGTCAAAATGTACGGTCCCAATGGTGAGATCAAGGTCAAGGAAGAATACATTCGGACACCTTTCAATCTAATACCTCAATACAATCTGGAATATACGCTGGCGGCGGGCGTTAATACGATCCATCTGGAAAAGAAAAAGTATGCGCAAGCGAATGGATACTTCGGGGTCTTAAAAAACCTGACGGTCGGCCTCAATTCGGATTTTCCTCTCGATGCGAAAGACGTTGAGCGAACCACATTCGCCGGTGAAATCACCTACCAGCCCTTTGGAAGCTTATTACTGGCCGGAAGTTATGCGCCCCGAAAGGCGACCGAATATAACCTGAATTACAGCAGGCCGTCGCTTTTTAACATAAATGTCGGCTATACCGAATTCTCCGAAAATGAATATTGGAACCGGTTTAACAGACTCAGTAATATATCTTTATCCCTTTCAAGTCCGCTCAAAATCTGGAACAGTTATCTCGGATTCCGTTTCCGCCTATCAAGAGACAAGTATAATACTTATGATGTCACCAACATGAATTACGGCTTTAAAATCCCCATCCCCTATTTTCATTCGACTTATATGGGTAACTGCAAAATATCGAATTATTATTCACGAGTTGATAGAACGATTTCCAGCCAATTGTTCGTTTCGACCTCGATAGTACGATGGTTTAAGCCGCAGTTTAAAATAAATTACGAGCATGATTACAACCGAATTTCCAAATACGGGATATATCTTTATAAAAGAATATTCAAGAAAGGTCAACTTGCCCTCAGTTTCGAGCGTAACGATATCACCCGCACCAATACCGTCATGTTGACCTTTAACATCTTCAATGACTTTGCTTATTTCACATCCCGCTTTTATGGCAGCCCGGAAAAAACGTCGTTTACGCAGATGCAGCGCGGATCGGTTCGTCTGGACCAGGAGACGGGAACCGTCAGGTTCGACAAACGTAACGGGCAGGGACTGGGCACAGCGGTTATCTGGCCCTTCGTGGATGAAAATTACAACGGTGTTCTTGACGAAGGCGAGCCATTTCTGCCCGAATTGAGAGCCAACATCGGCGGTTCGCGCGGTAACAAATATCGCCAAAATGACCTTTATTATTACGACGGTTTGCGGCCGTACGATGAGTACATCGTCCAAGTTGATCAATACAGCCTTGATAATCCTCTTCTCAGATCGGCCCATGAAAATTTCAAAGTCACCGTCGACCCCAACACGGTCACGAGTATTAATGTCCCTATCGTCACCGCGGGAGAAATTTCAGGTACGGTTAAACGGTCCACGGCCGGTGATAGCGTCGGTATCGGCGGCATAAGGGTAAGTGTCGAAAATGTCGTGACCGGCAAAGAAACGATGATTACGACCTTTAATGATGGCGAATTTTTCTACCTCGGCCTGGTACCCGGCATGTACAAAGTCATTATCGACCGCAGGCAACTCGAAAAATACGGATATCAATCGTCTCCTGTCGAGCGGACTTTTCAGATTCGGACAACCGAAGGGGGTGACTCCGTCGAAAACCTCAATTTTCTTCTGACGCCCAAGCAATAGCCATTCAGCAAGTCGGCTTCGGCTCCGGATTTGCCGTCAGCCTCTTCATTGTTCTAAAAAAGCTGACCGACAATGATCGGATTATTTGCCGATTTTCATTAAATCCTGGAACATTAACAGAAGCCGATTGTTTTAATAGAATAATAATAGACTTTTATTGTCTACAAATGAGAACTTAGGCTAATTGTTTTGGAGGCTGACATGATTCAACAAATTCTTTTTTCAGCCGTCTCGATAGGGCTGCTATCTTTTGGGTCGGCTTATGCTGCCGAAAGGTACGATATTGATCAGGCTCATTCGTATATCGGTTTTTCGGTTCGGCATATGGTCATCAGCAATGTTAGAGGAAATTTTACGGATTTTTCAGGGATGATTATGTTTGATGAAAACGATATGACTGAATCCTCGGTAAATGTAAGAATCAATGCGGCCAGTATAAATACAGATAATGAGAAACGCGACAATCATCTTAGAAGCGCCGCTTTTTTTGAGGTCGAGAAATATCCGGAGATAACATTCGAAAGCTCGAGTATCGAGAAAAAAGACAGTGATTATATCATGCACGGCTTTCTGACGATGCATAGCGTCAAAAAGGAGATTGCCATACCGTTTGAAATGGTCGGCCATATTATCGACCCCCGTGGCAATAAACGAATCGGCTTCGAGGGCAGTACGGAACTTAATCGAAGAGATTATGGGATCGCCTACGATGCCGTCATTGAAGGCGGAGGATTGGTTGCCGGTAACAATATAAAAATCGATCTTCAGGTCGAGGCCGTCAAGAAACCAACCGAGGAAGTCGACTCGTCGAGATAGAAAGATTTTATTTGCGTTAGGTCACGAGGATGGAGGTCATGCCGAAATTGGCATGGCCTCTTTCTTTGTATCGAAAAACTAAGGCAGGCAGGGGACCAAAAGATTATGGTCAAAAATCGCCTTTCTGATTTTGCATCTCCAGGGCCAGATAATTTTTGAGTTCGGCCTGATTCATAGTCGTTGTATGCAAATCCAGTACACCGCCCAGCTTCCTTATCGGTTTCTCCAGGCTCTTGAAAATATCATCCCTGATGGTCATACTGGCAAAAGGTAACGCCATCGTAATAATAACAAATCGACCCTTTATGGTGATATCACGTATCATACCGAGGTCAACCAGATTGCACGAAATGGTCGGATGTTCAATATCGGCGATTGCCCCGCGCACCATTTCTACGGAAATTTTTGCGGCCATTCGTCAAAATCCTGTTGTCTTATTTTAATCCGACTATAGACTTTATCGACAGGATTGTCCTCTATTTTCGGAACACCGCCATTTACCGGCGGCGTTTCCGAGTCCTCATTTCCGATTTGGCTTTGCCGCCGGATTTCTTATCTTCGTCGTCAGTCGCGGCCTTGAGCTGTTTGGCCAGCCGCTCCAGTTCCTTATCGACCAGATCATAAACGGAGCCCTTCGTGAATCCCCCTTTTGACAACTCCCGACCGGCCGGTTTTCCCGTTAGAATCTCAATCCCTTCTTCGATCTTCGAAACCGGATAAATTCGGAATTTCCCTTCCTTTGCCGCCTTAACGACTTCTTCCTTCAACTGAAGTTCCTCGACATTCTGCACCGGCACGATTACACCCTGTTTGCCGGTCAATCTCTTTGCTTTGCAGACGTCGAAGAAGCCTTCGACCTTCTGGTTTATACCGCCAATCGGCTGAATCTCGCCGTACTGATTTACCGATCCGGTCACGGCAATCCCCTGATCGATCGGCACTTTGGAAAGCGATGAAAGAATAGCATATATTTCAGTGGAAGATGCCGAGTCGCCATCGACGCCGCCATAAGATTGTTCGAAGCATATCGAGGCCGACATCACCAATGGCTTATTTCGTGCAAATTTACCGCGTAAAAAACCGCTCAAGACAAGAACACCTTTATTATGAATCGGACCGGATAAATCGGATTCTCTCTCGATATTTATTACACCGGCCCGGCCCACCGCCGTTCGGGCGGTAATTTTGGTCGGCCGGCCGAAGCTATGTTCGCCCGTATCATAGACGGACAATCCATTAATCTGACCAACGACTTTTCCGCTCGTTTGTACAAGAAGAATGTCGTTATCGTACATTTCCTGAATCTTGTCCTCAACCAGATTGACTCTCTCGATTTTTTGTTTGATGGCCTCGCGAACGTCCCGTTCCGTAACCTTATTTCGCCTTTTATCCATGGCACAATAACCGGATTCCCGAATGAGATCCGCAATGGCGGTAAAAAGTGTCGAGATTTTATCTTTTCTCCCCGCCAGCCTGCTTCCGTAGGCGGCCACAGCTTCCAAAGCGGATCGATCGAAAACCGGAAGTTCTTCTTTGGAAGTAACCTTCCTGACAAAAGCAACATACTGTCTCAGGGCTTCATCATTAAGATCCATCACATGGTCGAATTCGGCCTTTATCCTAAAAATCTTTTTGAAATCCTCTTCATAAGCCAGCAATAGATTGTAGATTCGCCGCTCACCAATCACAACGACTTTTACGTTGATAGGAATCGGCTCCGGCTTGAGAGCGGATCCGGCCATCATATAAAAGGGATCGTATCCGGCGATACTCAATTCCCCGCTCATGAGACTCCGTTTGAGATTCTGCCAGGAGCCCGGCTCGGAGAAAAGGTCAAGCGCATTAATCACCAAAAAGCCACCCGAAGCCTGCAATACCGAACCGGCCTTGATTCGTGAAAAATCGGTTCGCCAATAGCCGAAACGGTCAACGACCCGTTCCAGAGTTCCGAACAGATTACGATAGGACGGAGCATTCTCAATAATTACCGGTATTTTTTTGGTTTCAGAATTATCAAGAATCAAATTGACGGCAAATTCCTCGAAAGGTTCTTTCTTCCGAAATCCAGGGGCTTCCTGCTCACCCCGCCGCGGCCGCGCTTCCTTGAATCGGTTCAGATCACCCAGCAACGCCTCTTCCGCCTCCTCAAGGTAACCTTTTACTTTCTCATCCGGATATTTTTTCTTGAGCACGTTCATTTTATCGATTATCAGGGGAGCGATCAGCGAGTAATCCAGCTTTTCGAGGGCGTCATCGAGCTTACCGAGCATCTTTTTCGATTCAATTTCGACCGTTCCCATTTCGCGCCTTAGTTTTTCGCGGGTCCGGCCGAGTTCATCCAGCCGCTCTTTGGGGAATTTACCGTCGGCAGCAAGATGCTCCAGCTTTTCAATGGAAGCCGGTTCATTATCGACCAGCGGCTGAAGTTCGTTTCTTATCCCGGTTCCGACCTGAAACTGGATCATCACGAATCCGGCTTCTTTCATTTGCTTTTCAAAAGCTTCAATCACCCTTTTCTGACGAGCCTCGAAATCGGCGGCAATTCGATTCCGTTTTTGTTTATAATCCTCGCTGTCAAAGATTTTCGGAATCGCTTTGCGAAGCGTCGCAATCATATAATCGACATCTTTTCTGAAAGCACTCCCCTCACCGGCTTTAAATATAAGCGCCGACGGATTATCAGGATTCTTAAAATTATTGACATAACAGACGTCATTGAGTTCCGGCTTTTTAGTGTCTAATTCTTCAAGTATATGCTTGATGGTCGTCGTCCGACCAGTCCCGGTCAGGCCGGTTACGAATATATTGTATCCTTTACTTTTGACTTTTAGACCGAGTTTTATCGACTTGATGGCACGTTCCTGGCTGATAATCGTTTTGCACGGTTCAACGTCATTCGAGGTTTTGATTTTAAGTCTTCTTAAACTTATATTAGAAGAAAGATCGCTGGGCTTTAAGCTTTTGAATTTCCTGGCCGGCATTATTCCTCCTGACTTAGAATTTCAACCAATATAATTTCTTGCCGAGTAGAAAACAAGCTTTCTTGACAAATTTTATAAAGTCGTTATATTGGCCGAAAATATGGATGTGGCGGTATCGTCTAGTGGCCCAGGACGGGGGATTCTCAGTCCTCAAACCGGGGTTCGATTCCCCGTACCGCTATAAAATTGGTATATTCCGG
>CAYXTW010000044.1:0-30260 GCA_964467955.1 uncultured Ignavibacteriaceae bacterium
CATTTTGACGCTGGTGTAAAATAATTCTACATTTATTTGGATAAACCACAAAAAATATCCACAATTCCATTTGCAAATTTATGACGATTATTATTAAATTAATCATTGATAAACAGGAACGAAGTAGAATAACATTTTGATAAATTAATATGCAAAATATTTATAAGGATGGCCATTATCTGGAACTAAATCCGACCTGGGATGTCGAGGATTCACCCTGGAAAGCATCCCAGATAGTAAAAATGATTCAAAAGAATGACCTGCGGCCGAAATCCATATGCGAGATTGGATGCGGTGCGGGAGAAATATTGAAACATTTACAGGCGAATTTATCCGATCAAATCGAACTTTGGGGGTATGATATTTCTCCCCAGGCAATTAAGCTATGTCAGGGAAAAGCTAATAAAAATCTCCGATTCAGATTATGCGACATAACTGAAGATGAAAATATATTTTTCGATTTGCTTCTAATTCTTGATGTGGTAGAGCATATTGAAAACTACCAAAAGTTCCTGCGGGATATCAGGGGCAAAGGAGAATACAAGATATTCCATGTGCCTTTGGAGCTTAATGTATTGTCTATTATAAGGAAAATTCCAATTAAGAGAAGACGGCAATACGGACATATAAATCACTTTTCAAAGGATACAATTCTGCAATCGCTTATAGATAATGGATACGAAATCCTTGACTATTCTTATACGGAAACTGCTTTTGTCGCCGAGCGCGGAACATTAAAAGTAATATTTGGAAAATTACCTTTAAGGCTTGTCTTTAAACTTAATAATGACTGGTTGGTCCGTTTAATGGGTGGCCACAGTTTGATAATCCTATCAAAATAAATCGATTATAATTACAATCCAATGCTTATAATGAATAAATATAAGGTGCCGCTACGATATTGATTCAATAATAATCTCCGCAATATATCGCTCCCATGAAATTTTCGTCATCAATTTGCGGCGAAACGTCTGATCATCACCACCTTCAGGGCATCATTAACGACGAGGCATACCACCATTGCATAACAAAAAATCACCAACATTTGCCACCAGGGCAGAGGCATCAGTCCCGGAAGACCGGTCAGGGTCAGAATAGTACCGATGAGCGAATCTATTATCAGGGCAGTCATAAGAGTACGGCTGGGCATGGTCGTCCAGAAATGCTCGCGTTCACGTGCCGACACGATGGAAAACACCGCCATGTAGAGCATGGTCAAGAAGCTGAAGGTGTTCAGCATATTTTCATTGGATGCCAGGCCGAAGTGCGACCATCCGATGTACAGGAGAAAGAGGGCTTCCAGGAGCATAGCCAACCCGAGTATTACCGACACCAGGATGTAACCCCCAATGTTCCAGGTCTCCGGCTTCCGGGACGGTCGCACATGATCGGTGGCAAGAGATATCTTAGCGGAATCGGTCATAAAGGTTAGAAGCAACATGGCAAAGGCAGAGATAATGAATTCACCGGTCACTATGTAAGCAATGGATACGAGGGAGGCCTTCAGAATCGTTCGGCTGATCTTGTTGATGATCCATGTCAGAAGGCGCTGGTAAATCGTTCGCCCCTGCTCGATGAGGGCCACAATATTCGTCAAACCGGGCGATGTCAGAACGACACTCGCGGCGCCTTTGGCAACGTCGGAAGCGGTGCTGACAGCAATACCAACTTCAGCCTGACGTAGAGCCGGGGCATCGTTGACACCGTCACCCGTCATGCCGACTATATGTCCTCCGGTCTGCAGGTCCTGCACGACCGTATATTTGTCTTCCGGATATATTTCTGCAAAACCATCATTTCCCCTCAAAAGATCAGTCGCTTCATTATGGGTTTGAGCATTTACCGCCTTCAAGTCTGATATGCGCCGGATACCGGATAAACCGACAATGCGAGCTATTTCGCCGGCGACCGACAGCGCGTCGCCGGTGAGCATTTTCACCCTTAAGCCCAGGTTATGCAGAGTCTTGATGAGTGGCGCGGCGTCTGAACGCGGTGGATCATTCAAGGTCACCAAACCGACCAATGTGAGAGGGCCCTTTTCGGGGCCACGCGCCACCGCCAGAGTTCGATATCCCTTCAAGGCCGATTTATTGACCAAATCCTCCAACTCCTTAATCGCCTGAGCCTTGAGGTCGCAGACCTCTGCGATAGTCCGCACCGCACCTTTCATCACCCTCAGATGTTGCCCATTTTGTTCGATAATGGCCTCTGTCCGCCGGTTATTGGCGTCAAATGGCGTGAATGACATCTGCGTAAACTCGGGAAAACGGTCAAAGATGTGACGTTCTTTCGCAGCCGTAAGAAATGCCAGGTCAATCGGGTCCTGGTTGGCTTCCTGTGATGCGAGAGCGCCCGCAAAAAGGACTTCATCTTCAGTGTTGTTCTCCAATGGGATTACACCCGTTACTGACAAATGGTTCATCGTTATCGTGCCCGTTTTGTCCACGCAGAGGACGTCCATTGTCGCCGCATCCTCGGCCGCGCTGAGACGGGTGACCAGCACACCGCGTTTTGCCAGTTCCCTCGACCCGATGGCCATACTGACGGTGAACATGGCCGGAAGGGCAACCGGGACAGCGCTCATCAGCAGGACGAGCAGGAGCGGAACCATCTCAAGGATAGGTTCTCCGCGAACAATCAACAATACTATTATCATACCCAGCAACAGACCGATAACAATGAAAAGCCAGCGGACAACTTTACCCACGATATCCTCGATATGGAGCCTCGGGCGCGCTTGTTGAACGAGTTCAGTAGTGCGGCCGAAGAACGTTTTCGCCCCGGTCAGTATTACAACGGCATTGCCTTCACCCCGCCGGACAAAGGAACCGGACGAAAGCACATCGCCAGGTGCTTTGTCCACGTCCCTCGATTCGCCGGTAAGGGCTGACTGGTCAATGCTCAAGGTTCCGTCCAGAAGCTTGATATCCGCCGGAATGATATCGCCCATGCGGACACGGACGATATCCCCGGGGACCAGTTCTCGAGCCGGGATGACCTTCCAACTCGCCTCGCGCAGGACGCGGGCGCCAACTTGCAGATGACGGCGAAGCATATCCACAACTCCTGCCGCTCGCCGTTCCTGGGTGAAGCTCAGGACCGCATTGATAATCAACAATGCGCTGACCATAACAAAGTCAGAGTATTTTTGAAGCACTACCGACAAAATCATAATCAACTCAAGCATCCACGCCGAAAGACCCCAGAATTTTCGAAGAAACGCGAGAACGGGGTGCCTTTTTTGCTCGGCCACCGTGTTGTAGCCATGTTCCTTTCCCAGTCTCTCAACTTCATTGGAAGTAAGGCCGGTCTCCGGATTTACGTGGAGTGCCGCAAGCGTATCAGGAATTGATGCGGATATGATGTCGGGCTCGTTTTCTTTCTCCGATCGCGAGTGCCGGCTATCCATTCGGGATTTTGATTTATCAACTTTCACAGCCGCCGACTTTCAATTACCGCTTTGAATGCCCGGTTTTCGATTCCATAAAAATCCGCAACACACCGAATCTGATTAAAACAGTTGAATATCGCCCCTTCTTGTCTGAATATCAAGGACATTTAAAAGAGAGACCGGATTATCAATAGTGTGAAACCATCGATAATTCGAATCGGCACACGCTGAAAAAACGGTGCATCAGAAAAAAGATCATAAACAAAAGCGGTGTTAATCGTTCCGAATACAGAACTTTTCGGCTTAAATTTCGCCTTGATCTTGCCTAAATACCATGTTCTTTCTCATACTTTTGAATCAAGGCTTAAATGCGCACAACTGTCCCTTATCGGCAATCCCTACCGGAGAAAAAACGGTTGGAGGTGAATTAGAAAAATGGCAGCTCAATATTGAACTATGCCTTAAATATTTGCGTATCGCCGGTACCGACTGAGAACTTTGTATGAAAGTCTGTCTTTATTGTCATCCGTCACCTTTGTACATAACTCAGTTAGGTACGGAATAAAAAATTCTCCGCTTGCCCGCATGGTTTCTATTAAGGCCGATGATTTTTTACAGGGCAGAAAGATATCTTAATCACGATATTCTTTAAACCGGCTGTAAATAGTCTAAAAGTAAAGGCCCCGTTATGGCTTTTGCGTTATACTGACGGGCGGTAATTAACATCTTATGATAGATTCCATTCAGCTCTTTATACTCCGGGTTGAAAAACTTGTCCGGATGAAAGTTAATCGACATCATTCCGCCGACTTTTGATAAATGATTCATCAGTTGATCAAACCGGTTAACGGCTTGATCCCCGTACTGCTTAACCAAGGCAGCATCCATGATGGTCATTGGCAGCTCCCAAATAGGTTGAGTTATTTCCCTTTGTGATTTATAAGGTTGAAAGGCACCGGCAATTCCATTGCGGTAACCGATTTTGTCCGTATAACCGGATGACTCGTCGATTTTAATTCCACGCTCAGCTAAAAATTGAAAAGACCGAAACGGATCAAATTTTAAGTAATGGGCACGACCGCAAATCAAATTAGATTCGGTAAGGCTCGAAAGCTCTGCGTACTGCTTAATAAAGTTCTTTTCGTTTAAGAAAGTGTTGTAATTATAATGAATGCCTAACGCCCAATCGGAGGGCACAGTCCTGACTAATTTTTTAATCATGTCATTACTGCTGCGGGCTCCAAATCTTCCACCCTGACCGTTGATCAAATAGAACGTGGAAATATATCCAAACGATTTTTCCAATTCAATTAATCCGGTAATATTATCAAAATAATATCTCTCAGGAGCATAACAATTGCGGACAATCCACCATAGATTTTTCATGGCGGGAAACTTTAATTTTTTCAGGGGAATAATAGTGCGATAAGCTCGCACCGCCTGAGTCCACTTATCGTTACCCCTCAGTAAATCACAATCATGCGATAATGCAAGGTAAGGCGGTTTGACTAAATCTTTTATTTCATAAAGTGGGTCGTTACCATCTTTGAGACCGCTGCAGCCAGCCACTAATACGGCAGCGGCATCATTGAAAACGGGAACTTCGAGGAGGTTCTTTTTAAGGCGCGGACCGAAAGCAGCGGTGTATCTTCCATGACTGTCTTTTTGCGGATGAGATTTTTCTTCGGCAAAGGTGAGCGTATGCATCAGATTCCCAAAAAGATTCCAGGCCGATATTAACGTTCCGGAACTGTTCTGATACCACAAGGGAGCCGATTCATCGGATATCGGACGCCAGTTGTCATAAGCAGACAGATTCAAACGATTCCAAAGTGTCAGGGTGGTTTGGTTAAACTCAGCATGGTAGATATCATCATATGCTTCATTAAAGGGAACATCGGTGGGAATAAAAATCGTCCGCTCGGTTGAATTGAGAGCATTTTCCAGACAGTCAAAACGAATTAGCCTGGATTCAAGCAGTTCTTTACCATCCAGGTTAAAACATAGAGAGATGTGATTGATCAGCTGCTGTTTCAGATAAGAGATTGAATCACTCATTATCCGTGAACGCCTTCGGTGTTTATCCGTGTTACAAACCAGTTGTCAAAATTGGTGTAACCATTACGAACCTTGCCGGTTTCGCAGAAGTAGATAACAGTCTCGTGCCCTTTGCGAATATGATAGTATCCGACATCCCTGGCCGCTTCACAAATTAGTTTGTCAAAAGGATGGTTATTGGCATGCCAGCCGCGAATCCCACTCGCACCCATATTACGGCAACCGATCGCGGCTTCAATCAATAACTGTTTGATAATCTCTTTCGGAGCAACGGTGTAATCAGCCCTGATTAGAATCAGATCGATTAAGTAACCCATCCCGTCGTCACCAATATTATAGGCAACCCATCCCAGAAGCCGGTCCTGGTCATAGACTCCTTTGACGATGCATTTCACATAGGGATTATCAAAAAACCGCCACTGCATATATTCAGCATCACGATAAATTGTCGTTCCCCCCCACTGCTGAATAAATTGCTTGCAGAGCTCACCACACTGCTCATCCGGTTTGTCCCATCTTTTAATCGCCAAGCCAGCAAGGGGTGAATTTTTGTTTAGATTTAATCTCACCATACTTATTCCCTGGGCAACCAGTCCGGCAATTAAGAAAACTGCTCGCTTGAGTTTGTTTTTAAAATTGACATTTTCTGAGCGGTCTTCTTTTTTTAGCAGTAAGGAAATCGATTTATTTTGAAAGGGAATAAAAATCTGATCGACCTTTCCGGGAAAAGAAAAGTCGAGTCGTTTGAAAGCTTTGATGGCCGGCGTGAATCCCCAGATACAGGCAAACTGATTTGTCCGGGCATAATCAAAAAGAAAATTATACATTTTTTCAAAGAGCTGCCGGCCCCGATAATCAGGATCGACTAATGTTTCCTCAGACTTGGCTGTCCAGAAAACACCGTCGATATCTATCATTCTAATCGGGATAAATGCCTGGGTGCCGACCACCTGGCTTTCATCCATTACCCGGGCATACGGAATCGGCGAACTTTTATAGTTATTTTGGGCAAACTCCCATCGCCATTGATCAATGGTTCGGTTTCTTTTATAGATTCGATTATAAAATTGGTTGCAAAGAATTTCCTCGCCATCGTCAATCAGTTGTATGTCCATGCTTATCTCCTGATTGATTGCTAATTTAACTATTTTTCCATATTTTTCAAATGAAATATATAACATATCTGCAATTCCGTTTAAATAGTCTTCTAAGACCGAGGTCATGACCCGCCCCCCATATATCGGTCCAATTTAAAAGTCGGTATATTAGAAGTTCTGTATCTGAAAGCCGATGATTTATATGGTGACAATTATGTGAATACTTTATGGCACTCTGAATGTACTTTTTATAACACTCTTGGTGTACCAAGTACTGTATGAACCGGCGAGTTCCTGAATGCGGTTACAAGGTTGTCGTTACCGGCGAAGATTCCGACGAACTGTTTGGCGGATATCCGATGTTTAAACGCGATATGTTTAAACATGGATTAAAGGATGAATCGGATCGACGGGCATATCAAAAAGCGCTGGAGAAAAATAACAAAATATTTAAAGGTGCTATTCTGGCCGAGCCTGAAATGTCTCACCCGGCTTTCGGGCGCGAAACTAACGCAGGATAAAAAATCGAAACTTTTTACGAAGCGCTTCGTAATTATCTACTGATTGAGACTATTACCAACCATCAGGAGAGTTGAGATGGCCCGCAAGCAGAATCCGACCGACGCCGAACTCGAACTATTGAAAGTGCTGTGGGAGCACGGACCTTGCACGGTAAGCCAGGTTCATACCTCTCTCAAGGACAGCCCGCCTCGCGGGTACACCACCATCCTCAAGTTGTTGCAGATCATGGCCGAAAAGGGGTTTGTCAAGCGGGATGAAAAACACAGAGCCCACGTTTACCGGGCCGCCGTATCCAATGTACAGATTCATCGTAAATACATAAGGGACCTTCTTGCCAGGGTCTTCGACAATTCTACCGGCAAACTTGTCGCACAGGCTCTGGCTGCACGTCCGGTCTCGGCCAAAGAACTTGCCAAGATCAGACATATGCTGGATGAAATGGAGGCGAGTCAAAATGATTGAAAACCAATTGACTGTTCTGGAGCCGTATATCCGTACTGTCACGACTAGTCTGATGCATTCACTCTGGCAGGGGCTTCTCGCAGGGATTCTCGCGGCCATCGCGTTATCTTTGTCAAGAAACAGCAATGCAAAGATTCGTTACGTCATTTCGTGCGGCGCCATGGCAGCCATAATCGTGGCAACAGCTGTGACCACCATATCCGTTTGGCCAGACGGGCATGATCCGGCAAAAGGCGTTTCCATGGTGACAAATGAACTGGCCAGTGGAGTGGGCGGTTCCGACGATGGCGCGACAATTAACATCCCGGCTCACGTCAAAGATATCCCCTCGTCAAATCGCTGGTGGAAATATTCTTCGGTCAGTCGGTACGTCTTTATGATCTGGGTAGCGGGCGTGATGCTGTTTTCTATCTACCATTTTCTTGGCTGGCGCCGCGCACGCGGATTCGCCAAGCGAGGGACTTCCCCGGTTCCGGTCGACTGGCAGGCGCGGTTCGAGAAGTTGTGCGATGAATTCAGGGTCAAACGACTTGTTTCGCTGCTGAGCAGTTCTCTGGTCAAAGTGCCGTGTGTCGTGG
This sequence comes from uncultured Ignavibacteriaceae bacterium, assembly GCA_964467955.1. GTDB lineage: Bacteria > Zixibacteria > MSB-5A5 > GN15 > PGXB01 > CAYXTW01. The sequence continues at coordinate 8,109 of CAYXTW010000044.1, forward strand.
GCTGGATGAAACCGGTAGTATTAGTTCCTGTAAGTATGTTTACTTCACTTAATCCTTCCGAGATAGAGATGATCATTGCACACGAACTCGCTCACGTTCGACGTTATGATGTCCTTATTAATATAGTACAGACGGCCATGGAAACGCTGTTCTTCTTCAATCCAGTCATATGGTGGATTTCCCGCCAGATCAGGATGGAACGGGAGAATTGTAGCGATGACACAGCCATTCTCAGAACGGGCAACCGACTGGCGTATGCCCGCGCTCTGGTTAATCTGGAGGAGTTAAGAATGTTTCAGACAAGTTTTGGTTCCGCCCTTACCGGCACGCCGCTTAGACGTCGCATTCAGCGAATAGTCGGCGCGACAAAACCACGCTTCTACTCATCGGTGCTGAGCATTTCTGGTATGCTCTTGACCGCCTTTTTAATCGTCGTCATTCTCGGCTCGCTCGGCGGTTCGAACAATTCGGCGGTGCAGGCCAGCGAGAAAATCGAAGATACGCAAGCTTTCGATCCGGGATCAGGAGATCTGCGTGGCGAATGGGAGACCGAATCGGACGGCAACGATCTTAAAATATTGGTGTATGGCAGAGGAAGTTCCGGGATGAACTTTGTTCTTAATCGAGATGAAGTGTCACACCTCATTGGCCAGGGGGAAAAGCCATTTCAGATCGTTCGCGATGCCGGAACGCTGTTTCTCCGGGGAACATTGAAAGAACATCGCCGACAAGTAGAGGGAAACGGGGATTGGTATTTTCGGCCAGATACAGCATACGTGCAGTTCATGGCACGGTACGGACTTCGCGAGGACGACCGACAGAAGGTGTTCTCGCTGGCCATATTCGACATTTCCCGAAAATACTTAGACCGGATGGAGGACCTGGGGTACCGTGGTCTGAACGTCGATCAGTTGATCTCGGCAGGAGTGTTCGGTATATCCCCTGAACTCGTTGAAGAGTTCCGCGAGGTCGGGTACCCTGATCTTTCTTACCAGCAGTTGCTGTCGATGGGAGTCCAGGGAGTCAGCCCGGAAGATGCGCGGGCGTTCGGCAAGTTGGGATTTGCACATGTCACGCCTAGCCAGCTAATATCGGCAAGAACAAGCGGCTTAACTCCCGGATATGTGAGAGAATTCCGCGAAGCCGGCTTCCACGATCTTTCATTCAACAGTTTTGTCACCTTGCACGCATTCAATATTGATGTCAGTGATTTTAAGGATTGTTACCGACATCGCTTTATGGATATGTCCGAAGACAACATGGTATGGGTGTGCGGTTTCCAAATCACGCAAAAAGATATAGAGAGGATGCAGAGGCGCGGATATTCGGACATTGACAGCATAATCATGGCGATCTGCCGCGAAAAAGGCCAATAATGATATCGGTGGACACCGAAGCATATGTGGAATATCCATGAGGGCAAGTCGTGACTATGAGGTTTTTCAATAAGAAAGCTCGGGTAAAGAGCCACGGTATATCAGGGAAGGTACATGGGGGTATCTTCGGGCGGTACTGCGTATTCGGATGCCGTGTCGTTGTCGCTACTATCGTGTTAATGCTCCTGGGGGGCATCTTCAAACATCAGCTATTGGCTGCAGACAGCCTGCCATCACAACTTGTAGCCAGAGCACCAGGAGTAAGCGATGATGATCGCGTCGAACCATCACGGAACCAGGGGCAGAGTTCATCACCCGTTCCCGCTGGCACAGATTCTTCCTTGGCGGTACATGTCGCCGATGATTATGTGGAACAAGCCATCACCCAGATTCGGGCGGGAAAGCCCCGAGCGGCCCTAAAACTTGCAGAAATGGGACAGGCCGCAAATCCTGATTCGGCCATTGCGTGCGCAATATTGGGCTTGTCCAAATTAGGATGTGGACAGTGGCAAGAGGCTGAGGTGTGGTTGAAGCAAGCCCTTGCTCTGGATTCCACGCTACCTGAAGCCCACTTGGGCCTGGCGGAAATCGCATACGGGAAAATGCGTTACGACCTCGCTATCGCACACGCGAATAGGGCTATAGCCTCTCAGCATTTGAAGGCGGAAGCCTATTCTGTTCAAGCGGCATCTCTTGAAGAGATGAACTTGCACGATCAAGCAAGTCAGGCTATGCGTAAATCCTACAAATGGTCGGATTATCTGCCGGAATATTATAGGAAGAATATACAGAACTGGTCTGAGATTTACTCCTCATATGAAGGCCGCAACCTTTATGAGATTCCCAATGATTTTACATCAACCGTCATTCCTTTCACGAATTACCTAGGGTTTGCCTTGCTACCGGCGACCGCAGATGGCCAGGATCTGGACTCGGTTCTTCTTGACACCGGTTTCGGCGGATCATTGATGATCAGTGCGAAGGACGCAGAGAAGATGGGATTGGTCTTTTCGGGTGAACATATAACACGCACTTTCCTTGGTGAGCTTGTGCTGAGAATCGCCCTGGTTAAGTCAGTCCGGTTGGGTGATCTGGTTGTGCACAATATCCCTGCCTACGTTAGCGACGATGTTCCCGGCGGCTTTAGGGGACTGATAGGCTGGCAACTTCTGAAACATTTCAATTTCTCAATTGACCTCACAAGTTCCCGGTTCACCATATTCAATCGGGAATATCCCAACCTTCAGAAAGACATATTCAGTAAGGACCGGTATTTGGATCGTATCCCCTTCCTGTATGGCCCTAGCATCAGAGTCAATGCCTGTTTCGGAGATAAAGGACCGGGGTACTTTATTTTCGATACCGGTGCACGTTATCCATCTTTGCATGTGGATTCTTCCAATGATACCAGTGTTGTCGGGTCAGAATCACGAACATCCATTCAGATTGGACATCTTGTCTTTAACAACGCGAAGTTCCTGTATTACGATCTTTCCAGCATCCACGAAATCGGCCGTTACTATTTTGATGGGATAATTGGCATCAGCATATTTCAGAATTCGGTTCTCCACTTTTGTCCCGAAGAGTCGACATTATATATAGAGTGTGGATTGACGGATTGATTAAAACAATGGTGGGTGCGTGCATCGGTCTTGACTCAAATCAAAAAAGAACGAGTCGCGTCGATCTGCCAATGAAACCGGATATGTCTCGGGACAGAGATCACTGCGGAATCCGGGCTTTTATCGTCTTTGACCGCATGCTGATCACCATAGACCTGCTTGAAACTGCCTTCAGGGTAAGTGCGATATGCATTGCGGACTGAGTCTGACAATAACATGACATTAGATCGCCGCCTCTGACTACCATGAGTCTGCGTTTTTAGAGCGAAGCCCCTTGAGAGGTCGAGGCTTTCATGATCTATGGCGGGGTCTACGAGACGACTTCCGCAACCGGGTGGTCATCCATTCTGTTGCCTGATCTTCAAGCCTTTTTTGGGTCACTAGGTTTAAAGGTAAATTATGCAGGATATATCAACTACATGCTGAGTTAAGAACCTGGTGGAACCGAACTTATTCTCAGAGGCTGTCCGGGGTGCGGGATAGAAAGAGCTTATATATCCACAAGGCACAACCCACTCATTCAGTATACCAGTATACAATATTGGCCGCAATTCAACCTTGTCATGCAACGATTCGCCGGTATTATGAATAAAGAGCCTTTATTCTATCGAAAGCCTTATTTATTTCATCGGGGGAAACACAGAATGAGAGTCTTAAATGACCTTCGCCTGCCGGTCCAAAGGCCACTCCCGGTGTTGTTGATACTTTACCGTTTTTCAAAAGGTTTTTGCAGAAAGCCATTGAATTTTTACCTTCTTCTGACAGTATTTTCGGAAACATGAGATAAGAACCGTTTGGTTTCTGATATGCAAAAATCGAATCGAGTTTATCAAGCCGCTCGCACATCAGATTACGCGCGGCAAGATAATGTGCCCTGAACTCAGAAACGCAATCTTGCGGCCCCTCCAGAGCGGCAAGGGCCGCATATTGAGATACGACCGGTGCACATATGGCAAAAGGAATATGCGCCTTTGTAATTTGAGGGATCAATGATTTATCCGCGTGCAGGTAGCCGATACGCCATCCTGTCATGGCGTAGGTTTTCGTAAAAGTATAGCAGCTTATGACATTCTTTCTCATTTCGGGGATTGACGCAATCGAGAAGTGCTTACGACCGTCATATACGAAGTATTCATATGCTTCGTCCGTGATTATCATAAGATTATTTTGCAGTGCAAGTGATGCCAATTCACGGAGTTCTTTTTCGGAAAAAACCGTGCCGGTCGGATTATTGGGGGAGCAGCAGAAAATCGCCTTTGTCCTGGGAGTAATTGCCTTCCTGATAGCGTCAAAATCAAGAGCGAAACCTTCTTCTTCAGTGGTGGGAATTAACACCGGCTTGCCTGAAGCAATCATAACCTGCCGGATATGGGTAGAATAGGTCGGAGAGAATAAAAGGACTTCATCTCCGGGGTCGATTATCGCCATAACGGCGGCGGAGAGTCCTTCAATAGCGCCTACGGTAACGAGAATCTGTGAAATATCAGTTTCTACTTTATTGTCCCTTCTCAATTTTTCGACAATCGCCTCGCGCAGGCTTACAAGGCCCGAATTTTCGGAGTATCCACCGACATAACCTTTCCTGATAGCCTTAATTGCGCCTTCTCTAATATATTCGGGAGTTCCCGCCGTCGGCTTTGCCCAGGAGAGAAAGGCAACATCATCAATCTCCTTTGATAGCCGAGTCATCTCATGGATGGCCGATTTTGGTATCTTCGAAATCCTATCGGATATACGGGGATTTTCTCTCATTCGCTTTTACTCCTTTTTATTCGGAGCTTTCTACGCACTCTGCAATCCAGAGTTATCGCTCCTCGCATTTGTATGATCTTTCTATATTCCCCACAAGTGGAAATATTTATTATAATCATATATTTATCCCCTTAAGGACGATGTCACCCTTCATGACGCCAATGTTGTCTGCCATAATCTTGCATTTCACCTTTAGCAGACAAAAAACAGCGTGGCTTTCGTCTGAAAGACCCTCATAATTACCCTGCCCTTTGGCTATGACAAATTCAGATTGGCCCAGTAACTGCCTAAACTTCGGGCTGCACGTACTGAGTACTGCACCGGGGGCGTCTGTCCCCGAGGATACGATTGTCGCAACCCTACCAATACCGGCCTGGATGGCATCATCAAAGGTCGCGTCGTTTATGACCGGTGTTTCGCGAACCGCATATATGACAGGTTTGTTCATCTGCTCAATAAGAAGCCGGTCAAAGACGGTTTCACCGGCGTTGTCACCAATGTAAAGAATCTGTTTGGACCTTGCCAGGTAACTCCTAAAGGCCGAGTAATCGCAAATCGCGAAATTCTTTTCCAGCGCTTTTTTTATTTCCGTATCGATATTAAAAGCGGCGCTTGCCCCAAAGTCAATCACGTTTCCGGCAATTGCAATGCGAATCGCCGTCAATAAGCTGTCACTGGATTCATCCATTATTTTCTTCAGAGAAGGATAAAGGTCAAGGGCCTGTTGCGTACTTTGACGTTTTAGTTCGCGAAACGGGTCAGGATTCCCTGTAACATTTCTTACCATCCGGTAAATCAATCGTCCTGTCTCCGGCGGCGTACTTTCAAGAGGAATATTCTTCAGCATCAAGCCCAATTCATCGAGAAGGTGTTTGAGCAATTTTTCATCAGCGGTGGCTATCCGTCCGGCACGGAGCGCCTGCTCAAAAAAACAGGGAATACATTCAAGATACGTTTTCATTCAACCGCCCAGTTCATTCAGGTCTTTGATGAATTGTTCAATATCAGCTTTTCCAAATCCCTTTTCTTTAGCTGCTTCTTCAAGTGTCACCCAGATCGGTTCGCCGCAAAGAACACACCTGATTCCCTTTTTCCTTAAATATAGGATAGCTTCCGGCACGTTTTCAATCAATTCCTCAATTAACGTATCAGCTGTAATTTCAATGCTCAAAAGATAATTCCCATATTTATCCTGGATTTTTCGAACTCTCTGTCTAAAGGTCCACGCGAACCGCCGGGGCCGCAGATAATCGTAGAAAAAGTGCCGGAATACCCTCGGGGAGCAATCTGTCAAGCCAGTCTTTAGTGGCCTTTATTCTATCGGGCGTTGAAGGTTTCCTATTAATTATTCCTGCAAACCACACCAGGTAATCAAAACGATAGCGCCGGTCCTGGTAGTAAACGGGCCATGCTCCATTTCCTTGGGAATCACACGAAAAGTCCCGGCAGGATATATTTCACCCTTGCTCTCGTATTCTCCTTCGAGAACGTAGTGTAACTCCGTATAGATGTGGGAATGGTTTTCCATACTCCACCCCGGGGGGATTTTAAGCAGAATAGTCCTTGGCTCCATGCCGCTACCGACGCAAAGCACTTTTTCCTCGGCTCCGGCAGAATAACCTTCCGCGGGCCGCCATGCTAAATCATTTGTATTCAGGCTAATAGCATTCATGTTAAGCACCAACTTTCCTAAAAGAGTTTACCTTCCCATTTGAAAACGTCCGGGAATTAAATATTCTTTATTTTTATATTTAATGGAGATTAATTTTCTATTTTTAAGCATATGCTGTATTACGCCGGTTTTTGAAAATTCTTTTTCTATATCGACCGCCTGTTCACGGCGCAGAGGATGACGCGAACCGATTTCCAAAATAGCCTGCTCGGCATCCGAAAATTCCTTCAAACCGAATTGGCCCGTTTCTAATCCCGCCACCGGGATAGCCTCTCCAATAATCTCCTGTGCTCTTAGAATATCTCTTGGGTCTGAGGGCTCCACCCAGGCTTCCGCCGGGGGACGGATGGGAGTAAGGATGTACACCCTATTCGGTTTTATCATATCAACAGCGTTTTTGATACTACGTAATTCTTTTTCAGTGTCATTCAGCCCCTTAACCAGCATAATTTCAACCCAGATTTGCCCGGAGTACTCGCGGCGAAAGTCTACCTGCCCCCGCAACATGGTGCGGAAATCAATGCTCCGATGAGGTCTGTTAACGGCTCTGAATATCTTGTCATTGCCTGCATCCAAAGTGGGAATCACAACGTCAGCTTCACTCAGATCCTGTCTGACGTCTTCGCGAAACAGCAAGGAACCATTCGTAATAACGGCCGTCGGTAAATGTAGGTTGTTTTTAGTTTGCCTGATGAGCCAGCCCAACTCCTTGCAAAGAGTAGGTTCGCCATCTCCCACAAAGGTCACGTAATCCGCGGCCGAGCTTTTCCCTCTCGTAACAGTTTCGGTTAGTATGTTCTCTTTCGGATAGAAACTTCCTCGTGTTGTTTGCAGGCACGTCGTTCTGCCCAATTGACAATAGACACATGTGTAGGAACATGTTTTGGGCGGAATCGGACTCACACCCAGCGAGCGTCCAAGCCTTCGGGACGGCACCGGTCCGTAAACATACATCAGATCGTCTCCTCAATTGAGAAGGAGCCTGTGATACAATGCCGAGCGAACATGACTATCCTCTGAAATAAGATAATCAGGTAGATTGGATTAACATGGTAGAGATGAAACTCATCTCTATTATCTCTTTCACCCGGAGGTCCGGCACGTTGCATTCATTATCTTGATATTAAAGTATTTCCGATCCGAGGTGTAGTGACACTTTTTATATTTCTTGCCGCTTCCACACCAGCAAAGATCATTACGGCCGAGATTCATGGCTGACTTCGGGGGATGATTAAATAGCCTGTCAAATAGACCCATTACGTTGGTTCCTTCCCTTGCCGCTCCGCTCGGAATCGAGCGGAGCGGCTGTCCAAGCGTGGATTCCCAGTGCGATTCCAACAATGGGATATCTTATGAATTCATCACACAAAACATTCATTAATCATTTCGCGTGAATGCTAAATCTTTGCAGCGCCAGCAGCCCTGGTCTTCAAAACTTCTATTCGGGTTAATGCCCTTGTCGCAGAGCCACAGACAACCATCTTTGTCACGGAAAACTTTCATTGGCCGGGCACCCGGATGATATACGCCCTGACCGAGTCTTGGTTTTTCTTGATTTTGCTCCGTCATATCAATCACCTCCTTATTTTTTATAAAGAACGAAATTACCGCCAGCCATTCGTCATTGATAAATCTCGCATTATCAATAGTTCATGGGCCGAGGGCCGGTTGCCTCCGATTCGGCCAAATCGATCAATAACTGATTGTAGTCTCCACGAGCCGTTTTGACAAAGACACGAGTGTTTCCGACCACAACCACCGAATATTTGCTTCCCCAGACTATCCAGCCAACTAACGATCCATATTCCCGCGAAAATTTATCATTGAGTGAATTCAAAAAACTATGACAAGCCCGATTCTGGCGGACACAAAGTTCGGCGCTCTCCATCAAATCTTCCGGTAGTTCACCTACTTTACGAATGACTTTGCCATCCTCGGAAAACTGTCCGGCCGCAACAACTCCCTCCTTTTTCATCAACCTATCAAGGCCTATCATTTTGACCTCCTTTTCTTACTCCTCGTATTCCATTAGTTAAATAAGCATTTTTCGTACCAATAGAATACATTATGAATGGAAAGCTGAGTGAATTATTTGGCGCACTGGCAGTTACATGAGCATATTTCCACCGAAACGATGTAGAAAAGCAGATTATTGACAATTATATTCGTGCATATATGCACGACAGCTCTATCCTGTCGTGCATTATTGCATTGCAATAAGTCAGCGAGAGTTGTCTTTTGTTCTGGGAATACTGATACCGAGTTTCTTTATTTTTCGATAAAGTGTCGAAGGGGCAATGTTAAGTTCTCGAGCGGTATCTTTGCGGCTCCAGTTGTTTTTCTTTAAGGCAGCAATAATGAATAGCGATTCCATTTCTTTCATGGAGCCTGCAATCTCGACAATCGGGACCGGCTTTCTTGTTCGTAAATATTCAGGAAGGTGATCGGGCCGAATAATATCGTCGCCGCAAAGAATAAAGGCGTGTTCAATGATGTTTTCAAGTTCACGAATATTGCCGGGATAATTATGATTCATCAGAATTTCCAGGGTGGGTTGTGAAACCCCCGGAATATTCTTTTGCTGAAGGCGATTAAATCGCTCAACAAAATGGTCAATCAGTAATGGGATATCCTCTTTTCTCTTGCGCAAAGGAGGTAAGACAATCTTAACAACATTTATACGATAGAATAAATCAGTGCGGAATGTTCCCTCTGAAACCAATTGGTCCAGACGGCTGTTTGAAGCGGTAATAATTCTAACATCTGAACGCATTGATTTAGTACTGCCCAAAGGCTCATATTCCTTTTCCTGAAGAACACGCAGGAGTTTGATTTGCATCGCTTGTGATATATTACCAATTTCATCAAGGAATAAGGATCCTTTCTCCGCCAGGGCAAAACGCCCCTTTTTGTCTGTTCTGGCGTCGGTAAAGGCCCCCGCCTTATAGCCGAATAGCTCCGATTCGAGCAGATTATCCGGCAAAGCCCCGCAATTTATGCCGATAAACGGACCCGCCTTTCTCGGACTAAGGTTATGTAGTGCTTTAGCAACAAGCTCCTTGCCGGTCCCGCTTTCACCCTCAATGAGAACCGAACTGCCGCTTTCGGCAATAGTGGGGAGAATTTCAAAAAGCTCCAGCATTGCCTTATTGCGGCTGATTATTTCCTCAAATGTAAATTTACCTTCGAATTCTTTTTGAAGTCGTCTGACAAGATTAAGATCCCGAAAGGTTTCAACGCCACCTATGATTTTTCCCCGTACGTCTCTTAATAACGCGGTAGAAATGCTTATCGGGATACGGTTCCCTTTTTTGTCTGTTATGCATACAGGTTTATTAATAACGGGATTTCCGGTCGCCAGAGTCGCCTTTAGAGGACAATCTTCGTTACAGGCACTGGTCCGAAAAACCTCCTTACAGGATTTACCGTACGCTTCCTCTGCCGAAAATCCGGTAATCGTCTGGGCAGCTTTATTTATGAACGTGACCCTGAAATCCAGAGTAATCGAAAATACCCCGTCAGAAATATTCTCCACAATCGTTAGGAGTTTATCGCAAAGGATTTCTTTTTCATTTGTTTTTTTCATTTTTTCCGGCGACTATTATAATACGATATTACTTTGAAATCAAGTAACCGATATGAACTGAAAGCGAACGCCAAATACTTCAAGACTTTTTCCACAAGTAGAATATAAAAAAAAATAAATAAAAAATACGATTTGGGGCTTGACAAATAAGAAATAATTTATATATCATATATGCGTAGATACTAATATGAGGATATATGCGAATAGATGAAAACGAATTATTTGAGCTTCACGCTGATTTTTGCAAGATTCTCTCCAGTTCAAAGCGCTTGATGATTATTCAGCTTCTTGCGAGAAAAGAAATGAATGTCAGCGAAATTTCCAAAGCTCTGAAAATACAACCTAGCAATGTCAGTCAACATCTCCGAGTCCTGCGGTCGCGGTATGTCGTAGAGTCACATAAGGAAGGCCAGACCGTATATTATCGTTTAACCAGATCAAAATTGGCCGAGGTTTGTGCTGAGATACGATCAATATTGCTGGAAGGGATGGAACAACGAGGGAAAAAAGCGAAAGGATTAATTAAAAAAAGATAAAAATAAAATTTTTTGCTAATATATATGCATTAGTGCGCATATACGATTTATTGCACTAGATAACGTTTTATTTTAAAGGTGGTGAAGATGAATACGGATGAACTAAAAGCCCTGGAAATCGAAAAAGTCGTGGATGCACGAGGAACAGCCTGCCCCGGACCGCTGCTTGAAGCCAAACGGGGAATCGCTGACGTATCCAAAAAAGGGATCATGGAAGTACTTTCATCAGATGAGGGTACTAACGACGATATCCCGCTCTGGTGCAAGAAAGTAGGCCACGAATATCTCGGAAACATTGAAGAAGCCGGTCACTGGCGGATTTTTGTGCGCCGGATGAAATAATGTCAGGGAATGGTATGGAGAAGGATGGCGACCCGAAAATTCTGGTGTTCTCGACCAACAACATATCCGATCCGGGAATCGACCTGGCTGGTGGTTCCCATATGCCATATTCGCCCTCAGTTCTGGTGATACCCGTTCCCTGTTCCAGTGGCATCAAGCCATCATGGGTGTTGCACGCAATTGAAGCGGGATTCGATGGTGTTTTTATAGCCGCCGACGGGACCGATTGCGCTTACTTGCAGGACTGCACCAGGAGGACCGGTGAAATCGTTCAAAAGTCACAGTCGTTATTAGAGGAACACGGACACGATCCGAGGCGGCTCAAGATGGCGGCGATATGTTCCGTTTGTGCCGAATCTTTCCAGTCACATATGGAAAAATTTAAGGCAGCTTTGATGAAACTTGGTTCGTTGAAAGAAACGGTCGCCAAATGATTAATTTATTTGAATGCCGATGTGATTTATTTCACAAGGTGCCGACGATTTCCGGTTTTTCTGTGGAAGGCATAAAGGAATGAACTACGACGTCTTGGTTATTGGCGGTGGTATCGCCGGGATGGAGTCTTCGCTGACGCTGGGCGATATGGGATATAAAGTGCTGCTCGTGGAAAAGGAGGCCAGTATCGGTGGCAAAATGGTTCTTCTCAGCAAAGTATTCCCGACTCTTGACTGCGCCAGTTGTATTTCCACTCCCAAAATGGCTTCCACCGCTCATCATCCCAATATTACAGTTTCCACATCCAGTGAAATCGATGAGATCATTAATCAGGACAATGGCGGTTTTCTGGTCAGACTGAATAGGAAATCGACCTATGTTAATTCGGCGGCTTGCACCGGATGCGGAGAGTGTGAGACGGCTTGCACCGTGGCAAAAGCCGATCCCTTTAATTTCGATCTGGTTGCTCACCGAGCTATACATATTCCCTTTCCCCAGGCGGTTCCCAAGAAGGCGGTAATGATACGCGAAGGAACATCGCCGTGTTCTTTTACCTGCCCGGCCGGAGTCAAAGCTCATGGTTATGTCTCTCTTGTTCGCCGAGGGAAGTATGAAGAGGCCTTCCACCTGCACATGGAAGATGCCCCTTTGCCCGGCAGCCTTAGTCGTGCATGTTATGCACCGTGTGAAGAAGTGTGCACCAGGGGTGAATTGGAGGGATCCGTTCCTATCCGGGCAATCAAGCGGTTTATGGTTGATCGATATTATGAAAAACATCCCAATCCGGAATACGGGCCGCCGGAAAAGATTAAAAACAAAAAGGTAGCCGTAGTTGGCTCGGGTCCGGGCGGACTATCAGCGGCATACCACTTAGCCCGAAGAGGTTATTCCACGACAGTATTCGAATCAGCGCCTAAAGCCGGCGGTATGCTTCGGTACGGAATCCCTGCCTACCGATTGCCGAAAGATATAGTTGACAGGGACATTAAGAATATTACCGCCCTTGGAGTATCGATTAAAACCGAATCTCCAATTGTCTCCCTAAAATCGCTAAAGGACCAGGGATTTGATGCCATTTTCCTGGCTCTGGGGACTATGGAAGGTTTCAAAATGGGAATAGAAGGCGAGGACCTCGTCGGCGTTACCGACTGTATGACGTTTCTCAAGCAGACAAGTTCTTCTGACAAGGTAGATTTGAGAGGTAAGACGGTGATGGTTATAGGCGGCGGCAATGCGGCCATTGATCCCGCCAGAATGGCAATCCGACTGGGCGCCAGTAATGTTATCATACAGTATCGTCGGAGCCGAACGGAGATGCCGGCCCATGACTGGGAAGTCAGCGCGGCGTTGGAAGAAGGGGTCGAACTGCAGGTACTTAAAAACCCGAAGCGTTTCATCGGATCGAACAATCATCTGGAGGCAGTGGAAAGTCTTGCGATGAGGCTTGGCGAACCTGATGAAAGCGGCCGGCGGCGGCCAATTCCGATAGATGCCTCTGAACAAATTTTCCCGGTTGATCTGGTGATTCTCGCCATCGGCCTGAAACCGAGCACTTCACCATTTGCCAATGAACTCAAACTTAACCGCAATGGGACCATTCAGGTAAATGAAGAAACCTTACAGACTTCACAATCTTCAGTTTTTGCCGGGGGTGATGCCGTGACGGGGCCTTCCATGATTGTCAATGCTATCGGGCACGGGAAGCGCGCGGCGTTTTATATAGATCGTCTTCTAAAAGGCGAATCACTCGAAGGTATCATATTCGACAACAGACTCCCGGCGACGGAGGCTTCTTCGGTGTTTTCACGATATCAATCGGACGATGGCAACAATGGTAATGGTCACGGGCACAGGCAGCCTCTTCCTATCGTTGGTATGGAAATCCCGCATAAATCATTATCGAAACGTCCGCCTGCAAAAAAACGAGAACGGCCTGTCGCCGAGCGCATCAGGAGCATGGTTGAAGTAGAGATTCCATTCAGTGAAGAAGAGGCTCGCTACAGTGCCAACCGATGTCTTGACTGCGGCATTTGCTCGGAATGTCATGAATGTGTAAGGGCTTGTCCGGCGAATGCCATTGATTTCTCTTTGCGTGATGAAGAGCAAACTGTTGAAGTCAAATCTGTCATTATTTCGACCGGATTCAACCTTTTTGACGCCCGCTTGAAACCTACATACGGGTACGGGAAATTCCCCAATGTTATAACCGCTATGCAAATGGATCGCATTCTCGCTCCGACCCGGCCTTATAACGATGTAATCCGTCCATCGGATGGAAAAGCACCTGACAATATTGCCTATGTCCTTTGTACAGGTTCCCGAGATAATTCAATAGGCAATCCTATATGTTCCCGAGTATGTTGTATGTATTCAATCAAGCAAGCCCAGTTAATAATGGGAGCCTTGCCGCTGGCAGATGTAACTATCTACTATATTGATATCCGGGCATTTGGCAAAGGCTATGACGAGTTCTATGAGCAAGCCAAAGGGATGGGCATTTACTTTGTCAAGGGAAGAGTGGCGCAAATTAATGAAAAGGACAATGGCAATCTTAGTTTGCATTATGAAGATATTGAAGGCGATGGCGGTTTAAAACAGGCGGAACATGACCTGGTGATTCTGTCGACCGGTTTCTCACCTAATATTGATTATATGCATATGTTTAAAAATAGCCATCTTGAGTCTGATCCTCAGGCTTATATTCGGGAAATCGATGAGGATATCCATCCCGGGAAAACCAGCATTGATGGCGTTTTTGTGGCCGGAGCCGCGTCCGCGCCGCGGGATATTCCTGACAGCATTATTCACTCTGGTGCCGCGGTGGCTCAAACAGCTGCATACATTGAGAGAATAAGGGCCAAATCATGACGGATAGAAGAATCGGCGTTTATATCTGCTACTGCGGCGGTAATATCTCCGACTATGTGGAAGTCGAGAAAGTAAGAGAAGCAATATGCCATGACAGCGGAGTCGTCGTTGCCAAGACAACTATGTTTGCCTGTTCAGATGCCGCCCAAGAGGAAATGATAGAGGATATTAAGACCGATAAGCTTGATGGTTTGGTGGTTGCCTCTTGTTCGCCGAAATTACACCTTTTCACATTTCGGGCCATGGCGGTACGGGCCGGATTAAACCCATACCAGTACGTACAAGTTAATCTCAGAGAACAGGATTCCTGGGCTCATCAGCATGATATGGAGAATGCTACTGAAAAAGGTATCCGTCTTGTTCGAGCAGGAATCGCCAAGTGCACCCTGACCAAACCTCTCGAAACCATGCGAATCGAGACAACACCGAAGGTTCTTATTATCGGCGCCGGTGTGGCAGGATTGCGTGCCGCATTAACTCTTTCGGACATGGGTTTATCCGTTTTTGTGATTGAGAAGGAGTCTGAAATCGGCGGCTGGACGGGAAAATTCGGTCGCATGTTTTCAACCGATAACAAAGGCAGTGATCTCATCAGTACTCTTTATAATGATGCGAAACAGCGAGATAATATCAAAATTTTCACAAGCGCCGAATTGGTGGAAAAAGGCGGTAACGTCGGCGATTTCTCTGTGGTTATTCAAGTTAGGGAAAAAGAGAAGATATCGCTGAATGTCGGTACGATCATTGTGGCTACCGGCTTCGATTCATACCGACCTTCAGAAGGTGAGTTCGGCTATGGTTATGATGGGATTGTCACTCTTCCTGATTTCAAACAGCTATTGGATAATTCAAAAGGGTCTCTTATCTTTCGGGGACGCAAAATTAAAGATATTGCCTATATCTATTGCGTCGGCAGCCGCCAATCCCCGGAAATGGAGAATCCTAATCTATACTGTTCCCGCTATTGTTGCACTGCAGCTGCTCATACTTCCATCGGTGTTTATGAGAAGAATGAGAATATTCACCAATATCACTTGTATCGAGATATGAGAACATACGGCAAGTATGAGCTTCTATTTACTGACGCTCTCAATAACGGTTCGATATTCATGAAATACGCCGACGATTATGAACCGAAGGTGAGTAAAGCCGGCGACAAAATCAGAATTACCGTGAAGGATGAGCTTACTCAAGGGGAGGAATTCGAGATTGAAGTCGATTTGCTTGTCCTTGTGACGGGGATGGTTCCGAGAGAGAATGATAAACTGATTGACATTCTTAAACTCCCGATTGGCAGGGATGGATTTTTTAATGAAATTCATCCGAAACTCAGGCCGGTTGAGACGGTTATCGACGGAGTTTTTATTGCCGGAGCTTCGCAGGGGCCAAAAACACTGGCAGAAAGTGTAGCATCATCGATGGCTGCTGTTGCCAAGAGCGCCGCTCTGCTCATGAAAGGTTATGTCGATCTTGAGCCGCTTATCGCCAAAATAGATATTGATCGATGTATCTGGTGTGACGAGTGTACGAAAGCGTGTCCGTATAACGCTATTGAAAGAATCTCCGTTGACGGCAAGGAGGTAGCAAGAGCTATACCGGCACTGTGTAAAGGAGGGGGGGCATGCGTTCCATTGTGTCCTCAGAATGCTATCGATGTAGAAGGATACACGGATGGCCAGATTACCGCAATGATTGATTCATTGATTAAAGGGGTCAATTGATGAATAATCGAATTGGTCGAAATACCGCCGAGGTTATGAAAGACGAGATGGTTATGAAAGATAGGATTCTTTCGCTTCTGGCGGAGGAACCTAAAACCATACCTGAAGTAGCTGAAGCAATCGAGTATCCCGGTAATGAGGTAATGTTCTGGATTATGACAATGTGGAGATACGGATTCCTTGAAGAGGTGGGCAAGCCGAATGATGAGGGATATTATAAATATCGACCGGTCAAATAGGAGAATAGTATGGCCAGAGCGAATTCGAAATTTATAGATGAAATAAAAACAACGGAATCATTTAATGCCGTGGCCTGCATGAATTGTGGCGTTTGTACTGCAATTTGCCCGATGGGACTCGACATCTTACCAAGACAGCTCTTTCGTTATGTGATAACAGGCATAAAAGAAAAAGTTCTGGAAAATGAGGAAACAATATTCTCCTGCCTTCTTTGTAAAATGTGCGAGCAGAACTGCCCCGCAGACGTTAAAATCGCGGAAAATATAAGGACCCTTCGCGGCTATTTTAGCCAAAAGGTTTTTGGATTATCGAGAAATTGACTATGCCGCTGCCAACAAAACATATTCTGGGGATACTGGTGGATAATCTGTTGAACAGAAAAAGTGTTCTGAAGTTATCCGCTCGAACGACAACCAGGTGGACCCGGGGATTACAAATTCCAAGGGGGGGTGAGACTATTATCTATACGGGACATATGTATCAGTTGATCCCGGCTATCTCAGCTCTGGCCGCCAAGATGGCATTCTTCGAGAACTCCTGGATTTCCAAATTCTTCGGTCTGGGACGTTTCGCAAATAAATTCGTTAACCTCGCCTGGTTTATGGCCCGAAGCGATCCTCAAGAAACTGAGCACTACAATAATATTCTTCGCAATATTGCGCAGTTGCTTCAGGCAGCCAAAATCAATTTCGGGTATCTCTATGAAGACGAGATGTATTCGGGAGCGCTTATCCATGATGAAGGCGTTGATGATGCTTTTAGAGAACATGCTCAGCGAGTATATGAAGTATTCAAAAGACACGGAGTCAAGACTGTTATTACTGTCGATCCCCACACCACAAACATGCTCAGGAGCATCTATCCGGAGTACGTAGAAGGTTATGAATTGGATGTTAAGAGTTATCTTGAAGTACTCATTGATAGTAATATGGAAGCACGTCGAATTCCCGGTATGAATATGACTATTCACGATTCCTGTGTCTATGCCCGTTATGAAGATATTGTCAACGAGCCTCGCAAGTTACTCCGGAAAGCGGGAGCAACGATCATTGAGCCGGAATATGCCGGGAAGCTGACGCACTGCTGCGGAGGACCAATTGAGTCATTCTTCCCCGGCAAGGCACAGATAATAGCCAATAAGAGGATAGAACAATTGGCCGCTGCCGGAGGCAACATTGTAGCCATGTGTCCCATTTGCCTTGTGAATCTTAAACACGCAGCAAGGAATAAAAATATCGAAATTAAGGATATTTCCGAGTATTTGTCGGAAGCTTACTGTGGAGAATCCCGGCCGGCGGAGAGTGTAAGGGCATAGAGAAATACTCTGCTATTAGTGAAAAGGATTCTTCTTTATTATGGAAAAAAGGGCCAAAAATATATAGAGGTAAGACTATGAGCGAAGAGAAATCAGAGAAAATTGTTATCTTTGGAACCCATGGACCTGAAGATCCTGAGAGGGCGTGCTTGCCGTTTGTCATTGGGAACGCGGCCTTGGTAATGGAAGTAAAGGTGACTATCATGCTTCAGGGATCAGCGGTTTTTCTTGCCAAAGAAGGTTGTTTTGAGCATGTTTTTGCCGCCGGATTGCCGCCCCTCAAGGACCTCATGCAATCCTTTATCGAGCAGGGAGGAACGCTTCTCATATGTACCCCTTGCATCCAGGAGCGAAATATAACGCCGGATATGCTGGTGAAAATTGCACAGCCGGTTAAAGCTGCCAGGGCGGTCATGGAGATACTGGAAGCGAACAATGTCATGACCTATTAATTCGGGTGAGCAGGCGGTTTGGAAGACAATATATTAAATAATTAAAGGAGATTGGCATGTCTGTTATAGCGATTTCGAGAGGTTCCCTCTATGCAACAAAAAAACTGGCGGAGGGTCTTAAAGCACGGCTGGGATATCGTATCATCAGCCGCGAGGAAGTAATCGATACCGCCAAACGCTATGGAATAGAAGAAACCGGTTTAGGCGACAAGGATATCATGGAATTGCATCCACCGGGTTACTGGCATGAGCACTCTGATGAAAGAATGCATTACCTGACCTGTTTTAAAACGGCCTTGCTGGATTTTGCGGTAGAAGGTTCCATCATTTATCATGGAAATCTCGCCCACATCCTTCTTAATGAAGTTCCTTTCGTTCTCAGGGTCAGGATAAATGCTCCCCTTGAGAATCGAATCAAACCGCTGATGGAAGAGGAGGGGATATCCAAAGAAGCCGCCATCGAAAAGATAAAGGATATGGATCACAGAAGAAGACTCTGGACACAATTCCTTTACGATGCCGAAGTCATCGATCCTATTTTCTTTGATTTGGTTTTGAATCTGGAGAGAATAAGTATCAGTGACGCGATTGAAATGGTTGTAACCGAGGTGAAAAAAGAACCGTTTCAACCTAATGAGGTGTCCATGAAGGCATTAAAAGACTTACACCTGGCAAACATTGTAAAAACCTACCTCATGAGATCCCCAAAGACCAGAGCGATGGATCTGGACGTGGATGCTGATTCATCGACCGGGAATGTAATTGTGAGCGGTAGTCTGCCTCCCGATGCCAACCGGACCAGAGAAGCAGATATCCAGTCTGTTCTTTCAAGTGTTGCAGTAATTAAAAATGTGGAAGTTAAGGTGAAATTCGGCTGATGCGCTTCTCCTCCGATTAGAATAAAGCCTACTATTCGTAAGCAAAGCCGAGGAACATATATCCGGAACTTATTATATAATATACGGATATAAAAAAGCGGCCCTAATATCACTCTCCCCAAACTTCTGTGGGATTCAGCTTTTCGGTGACAGGGGCTATTCTAAAGCCGGCGGAACACGTTGGAAGACAATTGAGTACGAACGGGCAGTTTTGGCGACTTGAAGTTGTGGGAGACGGGACAGGCATTCTGCTTAGACCACAAGGCACTTGGAAGCACCTTGACAAGAATCCTCATTATGTCTGCCTTGTAGTTAACGAGTCCATTGAGAATCCAGACTGGATCGGAAACTTGAACAACAGAGACGTCATTTACCGAAATAACGGCACGGTTTCGGGCGAGCAATTGAGATCACTCTTTGCGGATGCGCGGCCTGACAAAGGGAGCGACTGTAACTACACCGAGGTCTTAACAAGAAGTCTGGGGTATGTCTGTGCCTATTTCAAGAAGGTACTGGTCGGATTTGTCTATGTCGCGTGGGATGGTGGCAGTCACGCATTCTTGCTGGACCCGACCGTGCGAACAGATGTTCAGAGGCAGGGCGTCGGATCCGAGTTGGTTCGACGTGCCACAGACCTCGCCAGGTCGAAAGGTGTGGAGTGGCTGCACGTTGATTTTGAACCTCACCTTTATGAATTTTACCGCAAGTGCAGCTTCAAAGAAATCCATGCAGGTTTGATCCGGTTGAATGATTAAACGAGTTGATGCGGGGGAATTCACCGGTTGATAATGTGGACTCGCCTGGTCTATGGAGGGAATAATTAGGGTGACATTTAGCCTGTCCTATGTAGCCCACCTATCAAATATCCAGTCTTAATCCGGTATAAATTCCAAGCGGTAATAATCTGCCAGTAATCCGGATTTCCCCGAATTTGGCTAAGCTCCTGTCTTTCAATGCACTGGGCTGATTTGATATTTCTTACAAAATTCAGGATGGTCTCAGAAATTGTTCAATTCGAGCCTTAAGTTTCCGATAAATGAAATAAAGGAGTATTACCTCAAAAATTTAATCGATTCGGAATGGAGGAATTATTTATGTTCGGTGAAAACAGTAATATAATCAAAGCTATTGTTTCGGCGCTATTTTTCCCCCTCCTGTTTCAGGAAGACTTTATTGTATTTGCCTGGGGAGCAACCGATCCGTTCTGGCTGATGCTCGGTAAACGAATATTTCTCCTTCTGCCTGTCTTTGCAGTCATTCTTGCTTGCTGGACCAGCATTGCCTGCGGGCTTACGGTGATTTTCAGGCAGGATAGAAGGCAATTTATGGCCCGATTGTTGATTACCTGGTGGGATCTCGGCAAGTCGATTTTTCTGTTTTGGGGCGGAATCATCAAGTTTCTTCTAACAGCATCGGTGGCCGCAATAGAACTTATAAAAATCGCCTTTTTGTCCCTATGGTCAATTATCGAAGAAATTTTGTTTATGCCCTTCAGGGCATTTCGTAGTTTAAGTCAAAATATTTTTGGTTCGCCGGTTCCATGGATCGCCGTGTACATGACAATTTTCTGGTGCTTTGTGGAGGCAACCATCTTTACTTACGTTACGACACCATTGGTTACCGACGTTTTTCTGAATATAACCGGTGAACATATGCACGTCAATTTCATTCGCATCCCTCTGTTTATCTTCTTGCTGTTTGTGGTGCTGGGCAGTTATGCTGTTCTTGCGAATTTCGTCGATTCCTTGAAGAAAAAGAATATCCAGTCAATTCTCGGCATCGGCGCCATTGAAGTAGTCGTTCTTTTTGTTGAAGTTCTCTTCTTATATCGTGAATTCGTCGATTCCCTTGTCCCGTGGTTTGCGCAGTACTCGGAGAATTTCGATCTCGGCGTTTTGGGCACCCTGGGCATTTCCGCTTTTGTGTGGTTTGGCGTTCGCAGTTTATCGTGGTACCTGTTCGCTGCGCATGGTACACCGACAATACTTCATCTCATACAGGGTAAAGGAGTTGTCGTTCTCGGGCGAGGCGAGGTGCCGAAAAGCCGCCTGGCCAGCGTATCCCCGGAGTTCATAGAGCGAATCAAGAGCGAGATGGATTGGATAAAGACCAAGCTGGAGAACTTGTTGGCGGCATTAACATTACCACCTTTGCAGGTGATTGCAGCATCATTGAATTTCTGTACATTGCTATTGAACGGAAATCATCTGTTTCAGCTGCCATTCAAATCAATGGCCTCGGTTACAGACACTGGAACTCTCTTGCGTAGAGTTTCTGCCGGCAGAGAGCAGCCAGTCGTTCAAGAAGATGAAACCTACAAAGCAATGGAGTATGAAAATGTGGAGAAATAAATCGGCCGGCGTGTTTTTTCTGATACTGGTCCTCCTTATTAGCGGATGCAGCTTTACGAAGGACGACCCGAAACCGCGACTGGCAATGTTCGTGGGAGTCGATATAAGCGGATCGTTCATGAACGGTAAGTATTTTGATGACTCTATCGACTTCCTGTCATATTACATTTATTGCCATCTGAACAGATTGGGCGGACTCGAAGAACCGAGCGCCCTTTTTGTCAGTTCTATTGGCGGCGCTCGCGCAAATGAGCCCAAGACGTTTTTCCCTATACAGACTTTCGAAAACAAATCTGTTGAAGAAATTGGCATTGCTCTCCGGAAGATGTTCCCCAAAGAGAATCCCAATCCTTTTACAGACTATAATGCATTCCTCGAACAGGTTGCGTTAACCGTTAAGAACAAGAATCTGGCTCTACGGCCGATATCTGTTGTCATGATCAGTGACGGCATCCCTGACGTGATCCGCGAAGGAAAGACGAAATACCGCAGCATTATTGTCAAGCCGCTTGAAAAACTCTCACGCAGCGTGACCATCCGCTTATTATACACGGATGCGGCCGTCGGCAGAAACTGGCAAACCCTGGTTCCTCGCTCCCGAGTAAAAGTCTGGACTCAGGACGCGAGTGTCCTGGAGTCCTGGAATGACCCGAAGATTCTGAATCCTGATGTTCCGCTCGCTGATCAGGAACGCTTTTTCGAATGGATAAAAGACAACATTGATTTTGATGTTCGGTCAAAGCGCATAGGCTGAAACCGGTTCGGTCGGGTGGATTTTAGTAATAGTATACTTTGTGCTATAAATCGCGAACTCACTTGACCAGCGCCGGGGATGGGTTCATCTCGCCGAGTATCCAAGCGAGTTTAGGCGGGATATCTGGGATGGATTTAGGACCTAGATGGCTTTGAGATAATATTTGGATATGGGAAAAAGTTAAAGCGAAAACATAAAATGTATGCGGGGCTTACGAGACGACTTCCGCAACTGGATAGTTGAAAATGCCGC
>CAYXTW010000045.1:0-7735 GCA_964467955.1 uncultured Ignavibacteriaceae bacterium
CGCGCAACCGCTCGACAAGTAATGGAAACATCTCGGCCTTAATCCCCTCATAATCAAACTTCCTATTAATCCAGACTACTTTATTTTGCATGCCTGCCTCCGGGAATTTTCCATAAAATTAATAGTCCATTGTCTCAAATTTTAATCCAAAGCTTTCCCCCCTTTCTTTGGCCCGAAAGAGATTGATTCGATTAGGTCTATTTTTTAAAATCGCTATGATTTCAGATTCATCATTTGAAGATATCCTACAACCTAAAATGACTCCCGAAATTATTCCATTTGGTAATTTTACCACTTTCCCCGCGCCATTCATCATTATATATCTTATTTCCTTTTCATATCGCCAGTTCTCTGCTTTGGTACTTACTACATTTTTTGGTGCCCGTTCAGGATCATTAAGGTCCAATTTTAACAATGGAAAATCATTGACATAAGAGACTTTTCTTGCTGCAACAGATAGATCCTTACCGCATTTCTGATTTATTAGAAAATCATCAAGCATGCGCCTATTAAATTCGATGCAGAAGCCCCTATGAGAATCTGAATAATGTGACCACATAAGTATATTATCTGCAACTCCGGAAAGCGAAAAAATCCCAATCTTTTCACAAATATATTGTCGCTGACCTCTCCTTATTTTGCTAATAAATACTTCATCATCCAATATTCCATAGGCTTTGCATAAATAAGTGAATGGTACTGCCAATGATGATAATTCAGGTCTACTAAGTTTAATCATATTTGCAATTTCATTAAGTGACGATTTTTCAAATAGAACGGGAATCATGCAATCAAATGGATCATTAAATTTGGCTGGTGAAGTAAAATATATCTCATTATCGGAAAGAATTTTCCTTCGATATTCATTCCAGCAGCAGTACTTAATATAGATATTTGAGATCGATTCCTTGTTCCATATTTCGTTATCCCATAAAATATCGGCTGTTAAAATCACGTATTCTCATAGGAAATGTCAATCACTGAATAAAAATATTATCGCCGGGCTTGCGCCCGCCGGGGTGGGTCTGAGGACCCACCGATCACAGGTATAAATACGCGGCACATGTGGATTCGCCGCGGCGAACCGCGCACGATTAAAATTCATTCCAGCGGGCCGACGACCTTCTCCACCTCTTCCAATATCTCACATGATTTAACCAGCTCTTTCATCTTCGTATGATCCGAATATAACGGTCGATCGATATTAAGAAAATCAACATATTTCCGTACAACCTCTCTCGCCTTGGTTACACCTTTACCGAATTTGTAATCTCTGAAATCAAGCGCCTGCGCCGCCGCCATAAATTCAATCCCCAGCACTCCATACGCATTGTCCAGTATCTGAAAATTCTTGATCGCCGTGTTCATCCCCATCGAAACAAAATCTTCCTGATCGGCCGCCGCCGGTATCGATTGAATCGACGCCGGAGTAGACAATATCCGCTGCTCGACAATCAGCGCGTCGGCGGTGTACTGCGACAGCATCAATCCCGAAAACAGCCCGCCTCCCTTGGTCAGAAAAGCCGGCAATCCGACCGACAGCGCCGGATTATTCAGACGATTCATCCGCCGTTCCGACATCACGCTCACCATCGTAATACAGGCGCCGATCATATCCATCGGCACCGACACCGGCGAACCCTGAAAATTTGCCCCCGAAATCTGCAAATTCTCGTCGGGAAAGAAAACCGGATTATCCCCGACACCGTTAAGCTCGATCTCCACCTGCGCCCGTGCATACTGCAGCGCATCATGCGCGGTGCCTATTACCTGCGGTGTCGAACGCATCGAGTAGGCGTCCTGAACCTTGCATTGGATTTTATTCTCGGCCAGATCACCGCCCTCGATGAGTTTCCATATCGCCCGCGCCGAGCGTACCGCTCCCGGAAACCCGCGCGCCTCGTGCAATTTGGGCGTGTACGGCCGCATATTGGCGCGAAGCGCCTCCAGCGACATCGCCGTCGCAATTTCGGCCTGTTTCAGCCATCTGTTCGTATCGTAAAGCAAAATAGCACTCATGGCGGTCAGAAGATTCGATCCGTTAATAATCGCCAGACCATCACGCGCCCTCAATCCGGGAATATCAATCCCCGCTCTATCTAACGCTTCCTTACCGCTTAGAAGTTTACCTTTATAATAGGCTTCCCCCTCACCCATCATCAGCAGTGCAATCTGCGCCATCGGCGCCAGATCCCCGCAGGCCCCGACTGAACCCTTCTGGCAGACGAATGGCGTCACACCCTTGTTGAGCATCTCCACCAATGTCTGTGTAATCTCCAATCGTACCCCGGATTGTCCCCTGGAATGAACATTGACTCTTGAAGCCATCGCTCCCCGAACATATTCAATCGGCGCCGGTTCACCGATACCGGCCGAATGATTATAGATCAAATATTTTTGAAAATCCTTAACCTGCTCATCATTCAAAACGACTTCGGAGAATTCACCAATTCCGGTATTGACCCCATACATGATTTCCTTGGCTTCGATTTTCTTCTCCAGCATGGCGCGGCATTTTTTGATTCTCTCGATCGCTTCCGGATGCAACTCCACTTCGGCTTTATTTCGGGCGATCTCGACCAATTTCTCGATCGTCAAGCCCGAGCCACTTAATATTATCTTATTGTTGCTCATATACTTACCTCGCTATAAATTTGTCTCTATACAATTTTACGGATCAATTACAAAAATCGACTATTCATCCTGAAGACCGGATGAATTCTTGGGCTGATATTTGGATGTTATCATCACCGGGCATAATCTTATTCCGGTTGATCTATTTTTGTCCACAATATCAATCATCATACATAAAATATAACTTCGATATTTTAATTGTCAATCGTTTATGTTGTTGACATGCCTGCTCGATTTTCCAACATTGACCCGATAATGTAGTTACGGGATATGCGCAGAACAAAATATTTTAAAATAGTGCCGTTTGTTTTCATGCCTCTGATATTCCTCATCATTTATGTATCAGGTTCGCACGGCGACGAAAATAAGCTCCCACCCGATAGTGTTAAAATCTCGGGAAAATATTATCAAATCGTATATCCATGGCTGGGGCACAAAATCGGTGATAAATCGGATTCCATCCCGGGCAATCTTTCGATGATTCCGCGTGAGTACGCCTGCGACAGCAGCCGGATTTTTGTAACCCAAGAAACCAGGGTTGCTTTTATTTCGATGATTAAACAGGCTGAAAAAGACGGCGTCTTTTTCAAAGCCAGATCCGGTTTCAGAAGCTACTCCTATCAAGCACAGTTGTTTGCCGCACGCATGGCTAAAGGCAGAAGTTTCGAGCACGTGGCCAAAAATATCGCCCCGCCCGGCTACTCACAGCACATGCTCGGGACGGCATTTGATCTGGCGACTGACACCGTTCCCTTCGCCGATAGTAAAGCCTACCGATGGCTGAAAGTCAATGCAGGCAATTACGGCTTTATCGAAAGCTATCCCGAAAACTCCGAGCTGGGTTTCTCGTGGGAGGCCTGGCACTGGCGATATATCGGTGTCGATAACGATACATTAAGGTAGCTTAGACATTCTTGTCTGAGCGAAATGAATAATGTATATAGATATCTCTATGTTACCAAATTATTTTGTAGGGGCGACCCTCGCGGTCGCCCTTGTTTGATATGCGTCTGCGCTTAAATCAACGAGGGCAAGGGCAAGCCTCGCCCCTACCTCTTATAATATGCGACTACCGTGGTTGGCGTACGTCCTCGTGCGCCAACAGCTTTGAAAAAGTAAGGACGGTGGTTGTTCTGCCTTTAATAATTTCATCACTGGGGATTATTAAAACATGGTGCCCTATAGCTTGCTATGGGATCGTATGAATAAGCCGTACTGACTTTTCCGACCAACCCACAGTCCCGCCTAAGCAAAAGTAGGGCAGAACCGGAGCCCCGACGATTTATTGTCGGGACGATGTGGTTCTGCCAATCAACTCCCCTAATAACTCCAGCCTCATCTGATCCTCACGCGCCTGTATCATCCTCTTGAATATTCGCCAGATATTGCGCGTGTCGTCAATTCCCCTATGACGTGTCCCCTTAAACTTCATCCCCAATAACCTCAACGCCCCGCCGACTCCATAGCGTTTACCATTCTGCGTCTTGGTAAAGAGCGCCTTAATATCAAAATGATTATCTCCGAACGGATATTTTATCTTATGATAAGTACAATCTTTCTGAAACTGCCATTTATCATAATTGCCCCACGAACAAAAACTGATTGACTCCAGATCGCCGGCCCATTCGAGAAATTTTGGAAAGACAACAGGGAAGATTTCGGCCTTATCGACATCTTCCTGCCTTATTGAGGTCAACTTGGTGCAGAATTCTGACAATTTGGGATTTCGCACCGGACGAATAAATTTATCAAATTCCTCCACATTTTCGATATTGTTCAGATCTACTTTCAGCGCCCCGATTTCGATTGTCTCCATCTCGGTCGTATTTCGTTTGTCTTTTTCCCAGCACGTCGCCTCGAGATCGACAATGAGGAGATTATTTTTAATACCGGTAATATGCATTACAAGCGCCAAGTTTCTGCCAATGCAATCCCGAATGTGATCGGTGGGTCCTCAGACCCACCGCGGCGAGTCGTCAGACTCGCCGATAATAAATCAAGGAGTGCGCCACCCCGTCGCTATCTTAAGACCAGACTATCACTCCATAGACTATCTATCGGAATAATTCGCCGGTGTCGATTTTCGTCATAATTATACCATTTAATCCACTTGTCAAATACGTTTATCTGGGAAACATCAGTCCAAATTGTCGGGGCTAATTCAACGCCGCAATCGGCCTGTCTCTCTCCAGTCCCATAGAAATATATAAACCCAGCACCCGTCCATTGCAGCCGAAATTTACCACATTCAATATCAGTATGGCCGAGATTCAATGCGAAACGTCCGATTCCAATCAATTCGGGATCGGAAAGCTCATCGATCCGGTAAACAGCATTATCATTCTTAAAATCACCAGTTCCATCATCCTGATAATATGATTCATAATTTGCGTATTTCCCTTTGCCATTTTTCGTCGACCAGGCGCCGGTAAACTTTACCGCGCCATAAACCGATTTAGATCGCACAAGAATAAATCTATTCAAGGGGACAAATACTGCATTTTGGCCGATGATCACCTCTTGCCGGTCCTGAATTTCTATTAAATCCCAGGGTTTACTTCTTATATGAAGAACAATCACTATTATTATAATAGCCATTATTACCATGCCCAAAATCGATAAAATATTTAGGACGGAGAATTTCATTTATTCTTTCCGTCCCCCCTTCTCCACCCCCTTATCCGTTATATACGCCGTGACTAATTCGCGCGGAGTAATATCGAAGGCGGGGGAGTAGACTTTGACACCTTCAGGCGCGGTTTGGACTCCGCCCCAGTTTGTGATTTCATCGGGCGAGCGCTCTTCGATCGGGATATCATCGCCGGTCGGGATATTATTATCGAACGTCGAATACGGCAGCGCCACATAAAACGGTATTCCATGCTCTTTGGCCAGCACCGCCACGCTGTATGTTCCGATTTTGTTGGCCACATCACCGTTTTTGGCGACTCTATCCGTGCCGACAATCACCTTATCGATTTTCCCCTGACGCATCACCATCCCGGCCATATTGTCGCATATCAGCGTCACATCGATCCCCTCCTGCATCAGCTCCCACGAAGTCAACCGCGCCCCCTGCAGAAGCGGCCGCGTCTCATCGGCAAAGACCTTAATCTTCTTCCCCTGCTTTTTCGCCGCATAAATTACAGCCAGCGCCGTCCCGCTTCCGCCCGTCGCCAGCGCCCCGGCATTGCAGTGGGTCAATATCGTATCGCCGTCGTTGATTAATTCCGCACCGTTCTTACCAATTTTATCACACAGCTCCTTATCTTCATCTAGAATCGACTGGGCTTCGTCCCAGATAAACTGACGAAACTCCTCTATATCCTCTCCGCCATACTCATGCGCCACGTCCAGCACCCGGTTCACCCCCCAGACCAGATTGACCGCCGTCGGCCGCGCCGCCTTGATTTCCTCGGCGACGTCGGTCAAAATACGCTTTAAATGTTCGACATGGGTATTCACGTCCGCCTCGGTCGCCACTGCCAGCGCAAATCCACCGGCGATACCGATAGCCGGGGCGCCGCGGATTTCCAGCCTTTTTATAGAAGTAATAATATCGCGATAATCGTCGTACTCATGGTAGACCAGCTTGGTCGGTAATTGTGTCTGATCCAGAATTTTCGCCTTTTTCCCCACGCGCTCGATGACTGTAAACTTCATAAACTATTCTCCCATAATTTGTAGTATCAATCGACGGCTGCGATTGCGGTTGTCAAAATCCATAAAAACAATCTGCTGCCAGGTACCCAGATGCATCCTGCCGTCACTGAATGGCACCGTAATATCCGGCCCGATCAGCGCCGCCCGCATGTGCGAGAAGCCGTTGCCGTCATGCCAGGTTTCATCATGTTTATAGGGAACGTCCGACGGCAGTATTTTCTCCATAAATTCGGGCATGTCCTGCAACAGCCCCGGTTCGTATTCGATCGTCGTCAGGCCGGTCGTCGCCGAGGGGGTAAATATGGTTACCGTGCCGGAATTAATCCCCGATGATTTTATCTTATCATTAACCTGCCCGGTAATATCGACAATATGACAATACCCCTTCGAATTGAACTTAATTTCCTCTGTTTTGACCATAATTTCTATTTATAGATAATGCGTTTTATTTTCCCTGCCGCGGTTTTTTCGAACTCCTCGGTTCGTATCTCAAAATTCACGATATGTTTATAATCGGCCAGACGGCTGTTAACATCTTTGACCGCGTCGGCGATTATGTCCCTGACGCGCTCCGCTAAGATAGCTTCTTTCCTTTCCGAAAATTCCATTTCGATCTGTTCATTATCGGGAACAATAATGGCCCAAATTTCTTCACCGGTTTTACCCGACCTTTTGCGCCCGACTGCCAGCGATTCCAGTATAAAATCGGATTGATTAAGACGATCCTCGATCTCTTCGGGAAAGATATTCTTTCCACCGCCGCTTATAATTATATTTTTGCTGCGACCGGTAATAAATAATCTGCCCTTTTCGATTTTACCCATATCACCCGTATATAGCCAGCTGTTACGAAGCAGCTCCGTTGTGGCCTCGGAATCATTCAGATATCCCGGCGTCGTATTGCCGCCACGGACTATAATCTCCCCGATCCCGTTTTCATTAGGCTTATTTATTTTTATTTCAACACCCGGAAGCGGCGGGCCGACCGAGCCGATACATATATTATCCGGCCGATTTACCGCCAGCACCGGAGCGCATTCGGTCATACCATATCCCTCCAGCAGGCACAATCCGACCAGATTAAACCATTCCCCGATATGCCTTGGAAGCGGCGCACCGCCGGAGATAAACATCCGGATCGAATCCAATCCGCCCTTTTGCCGCAGGCCCCTGAAT
The DNA here is from genome assembly GCA_964467955.1 of uncultured Ignavibacteriaceae bacterium. Classification (GTDB taxonomy): domain Bacteria; phylum Zixibacteria; class MSB-5A5; order GN15; family PGXB01; genus CAYXTW01. Next base: position 7,474 of record CAYXTW010000045.1, read on the forward strand.
AACACTCGTCCGGGATTTATATTTAATAACCGCGCTAATGAACTGACCTTAAGAAAAATATCCAATAGCAATCTTTTTATAAACGGCTGTTGCTTCAAACGTCGCTTTATGGCCATAAAAAATTTCTCAAATAGCAGCGGGACCGCAACCATAACGGTAATATTGTTGTTTCTTATTTCACTGATAATATCGCGCGATTTCAGCGAACCGGCATAAACAATAGTCAAACCCATCATAAGCGGCACCAGAAAACCGCAGGTCG
>CAYXTW010000045.1:7835-30122 GCA_964467955.1 uncultured Ignavibacteriaceae bacterium
CCGGCATAAACAATAGTCAAACCCATCATAAGCGGCACCAGAAAACCGCAGGTCGCCTCAAATGTATGATGCAGCGGCAGAAGCGACAGGAAGACATCGTTATCATAAAACGGCAGGGCCCGGCTGACCGAATCAAGGTTGGCCAGAATATTTCCGTGCGTCAATATGACACCCTTCGGAGCGCCGGTCGTGCCGGAAGTATATATAATGGCGGCAGTATCGTTGCGTTTTATATTTTCATCTACAAATGGATCGGAATTGAGCAGCGAATCATAAGTTCTTTCACCCTCCCCGGAGAGCCTGAATAACTCAATATTCAACCTGTCAAAATCAATTATTTGCGTTAGCGGCAGAAATCGTTTTTCAGAGCAAAACAGCAATTTTATTTCCGAAATACGCAGCAAATCCGCCAATTCCCCTCGCTTAAGCGCCGGGTCAAACGGCACGACAATTCCGCCCGCGGCCTGAATAGCCAGGTAGCAAATCCCCCAGCGTGAGCAGTTCTCCGCAATTAAACCGATCCTATCCCCTTTATCGATTCCCGCTCTTTGCATTCCCCCGGTCAGGCGCTCGATTTGATTTCTAATTTCGCCATACGTCATTTTGCCATTTTGATTATCGATTAAACCGATCTTATCAGGCAGATTTTCACAAATGTCAAAAACAGCGCCAAAAATCGACTTATAACCGTTAAACCGCTTTACTATTCGTGAAGGCATAAAATGAATTTAACGGCTGCCCACGGATTATCCAATCATTTTCGGGCAAAAAATTAAAGGGCCGCCCGCTTCAAACGGGCGCCCCTCTCGAAACAAAAACAGGAGAAAGATAGACTTTTCTTTAACGACCCTGTATTCGCTATCCTGCCGAACAGGGTCACCTGGCTATTGATTAATAGATATAACCTCCGTTAGCGTCACGAGTCCGCGCGGATCAAGATCCGCCACCGTCACCGTAACCGACGTGGCGCCTCCTGTCGAATCCGGCAGATTGACGCTGTAATTCGCGATCCCATATGGATCGGTGTATTTGGTTCCTCCGCCGGTAATCGTGGCTCCATTGTTGGCCGAAGCCACCAGTTGATGATCGCCCAGCGGATTTGTCCAGCGATCTTTAATTGTCACTGAGAAATAGACCCGTTCATTATAATCGGCCGTGTTCTTGTCGAGCGACAATTCGCAATTATCGCGATAAGCCGGACCCGTTAGAAGCGAACATGGCATTGTTTCGTTAACAATACTCTGGAAGTTGGAGCTGATTGTTTCGATCGCACCGATGCCGTCATCCTGTCGCGATGGCGCAAACTCATCCGTTGAATAATCGTAATCCAGAACAACCGAAGTAATAAATGATTTTACTCGTGAAGCGATACATCCGTCCTGGACAGCCCCGGACGCAACGGCCAAATAGTAGGCCCCAAGGTCAATCTCTGTTCCGCCCAAAACATAATTCCCATTCAGATCCCGAACCTCAAGATAAAAACCTTTGGTTGTCTTGCCATCGGCATTAATGGATGTCGGAAATGTTTCAAGGCTATCCGGATTATTGGATTCGGTGACAAACCAGATATCATCCGGAATCCAGCTATTGATGAAATAGCTGGTGTCAGCCACCGTGCCGCCGGCAGTTTCGGCGATTATTTCCACTATGCCGTCGGCGGTGGGATCATCGTAACCGGAGATCCACCATGACCCGGCCACGCCTTCCTCATTTTCCGTCGGATTTTCGTGCGCTATCATTGTTCCTTCATCACAGGTGAAATAAACAACCGTTGAATCGGCGACCGGATTATTGAAGGCGTCGGAAACGACGGTCACAATTTCAACGCGATCATTAATAATATCCCAGGAGGCCGTATTGCACACACCGGCTCCGACTATAATATTTACCGGCGGTCCGGCATGCACCATCACGAGGGTAGCCTCCGACATTATTGTACCGGCCTGAGCCCGAATCCTGATCGTCCCCGAAGCTGTTCCGGACGCAATCGGACAGATAGCCACGCCGTTGGCATTTGTGGTCGTCGCATAAGGACCATAATTGCCGGTGGGCAAATGTTCTCCTCCGCCGGGGCCGTCAAGTATTAAAAATTGAATCTCCAGGCCTTCCGGAACCGTATTGCCGAGACCATCATATCCCGTGGCGTATAAAATCGCGTTTTCGACTCCACCTGTCCCTTTAACGGCCATATGAATATTGTCGCAAAATAATGAAATGCTTAATATGGATGCGTTGGGAGTGAGCTGCACTGTCGCCTCTGCATAGCCGTTATAGCCGGAAGCGTTAACCGTCGCTCTGATGTACGCCGTGCCGGCGCTGGTCCCGGACGTATATGTCGCGGTTGCCTGCCCCCCCCCGCCGGTTACATATGCAGTCGAGGCAATCACGCCGATTGGATCCCAATTACCATTGGGAATAGCATCATAAATAACCGTATCGACACCGGCCGTAAAAGTTCCATTACCGTCAATGTCATCGAATTTTTCGCCGGCCGTGAGTATCACGACCGTCGAATCGGGCGCCAATGTGCCCGCGGCATCTCTTACAGTAATGGTCACCGTCGATGTGGACATGCCATCGGCCAGCAGCACGGTCGGTGTGGCTGTAACGACAATGTTACCCGATCCCGACGGAGTCGTCGACGTTACCACGACCGAAACGCTGTTCGAAGATCCCCCGGCGATGGTTGCGGTAATGACCGCCGTCCCCGATTTGATCGGCGTAAATACCGTGGCCACGACGCCGCTGGCGTCCGATGTATCAGTCGTCGGCGAGCAATTACCGTAAGCGGGATCGACCGAAAACGTAACCGCCCGATCGGGCAGGGGATCCGTCCCGTCGGTAATCACGGCCTCGATTATGGCCGTCGAACTTACATCGATGCTCGAAGGACTGGCTGTCATGCTGGCCACTTGCAGCGAACTGGATGTTTCCTTTTCTTTGGTCGATGAATCACATCCCAGCAGGATCAAGATCAGACACAGAGTTGTTAGTACAAAAACAACGACATTTTTTGATACCCGTTTTTGTCTCATGACTGAAACTCCCGATTAAATTTAATTATTTATTTCCCTTTAGGTTATAGTCCCTCACTTTTCTATTATTATCGGTAGAATTACGCTTACATTTAACCATAAAAAAACCCGCCGGTCTGGGCGGGTTTTCGGATAAGTTTCTCCGGTCTTATGGACCGGTCCCGGCAAGGTCATTTTCCACTATCACCGGCGTTACGAAAATTACAAGATCACGATCTTCTACTTGTTTTTCCTTGTATCTGAAAATCATTCCCAGAAGCGGTATATCTTTCAGGATAGGAATCCCGGCTTCGGCCTCGACTTCATCCTGAGTCGTCAGGCCGCCGATTACCGCCGTCTGTCCGTTATTGACGACCACGTTCGTTTCGGCATTATTGGTTTTTATAATAATACCGCTCGGGTCGGGCTCAAGTGAGCTTCTCTCGGGAATAAGATGCATCAGAATCTGGTTGTCGGCCGTAATATGCGGCGTTACTCTTAGAATCGTGCCGACTTCCTCGAATTTTATGACGACATTCCCGGCTTCGTCAAACTGCTTGACCGGCACCTTGGAACCCATCTGGATACGGGCTTCCATATTCTCGATGGTCGTGATCTCCGGGTGCGCGATAATCTTACCCTTTTTCTCGGTCACGATCGCCGAAATCACGCCGTTAACATCCCAGCCATGCTGCATTGCGGCGACACTATAGGAGATAAATCTATCGGCCACCCGATCGCCGTTTTGAGTGGCTGTCTGTGTTACAGTGCGCGGATTGTTCGGATCGCCGACTTCACGACTCCCCGTCACGGTCCAGTCGACACCGAGATCAAGCTCGTCGGTGGAGTAAATTTCCAGAAGCTGCGCCGATATTTTTATCTGGCGGGCCGGTTTATCCAGTTCATGAATGAATTCTATGACACGGTCGATGTTATCGGGAATCTCCTGTAAGATTAAAGCATTGGTGCGCTCGTCGGCCTCAACCTTACCCCGATCGCTCATGAGGGACCGAACTGATTCGATGATTTCCTTGGCAGCTGTATTCGCCAGTCGGACAATCTTTATATCCAGACTGACCATCGATTTTTGGTCCAGTTTATGCTTTTCCATATTGGTTTGTTCTTCACGGTATTTATCGGCGGGCAATACCCGGACATACCCTTCCTCTTCGAACACAATTGCCAGGCCATAGGTTTGTCCGATTATAGAAAGCGCCTGCTTCCAGGTCACATTGTGAAGATTAATGGTTACCGTTCCCTGCACGTTGGGAGCGACAACAACATTGACCTGCCCGTAGTCGGCCAAAAACCTGATAACAGAGCGGACTTCCGCCGCCTGGAAGGAAAGATTTTCGATCGGCTGCGAAGGGTCTTTCTCGCTCTGCGCGAAAACCGCTCCGGAAATGCCCAGCAGTAAAGCGCAAAGGGCAAAGAGGCATAGGTAATTGCTAAATCTGATCTTTTTCATATTCTATCCCGCCTTTCGTTCAATTATTTTCGAGATGAAGCGCTTGTGCGCGGCTCCATCCATATTCAAATAGTTGGAAAAGTGCTTTGTCGGAATATATTTTGGAGACATATCCTTTCTTGATTCTATCACCCTGTTTAAGGATATAACCATAGCCGTCAAGGTCTTCGACCAGCGCCCGGTTTTTCCCGGAAGCTGATTGCAAAATACCGACCAATCGGGCTGTCTCTATATCAAGAAGCTTTTTCTGCCCAAATTCTTCAGAACCCTTCTTTTCGCCGATTAGGGATTCAAAAGGATCCCGTGAAAGACTCTGTTTGTATTTGATGACCATACGCGTCGGAAACTCGGCTACTATCGTTCCTTTTAATCGCGTCGGAAGCGTCGGCTGACGGCGGAAACGCGATGTCGACTTGGAAGCTTTCTCCTCGGTTTTCTGTGGTTTGGATACTACTTCGGCGGTTTTCTTGGACGTTGCTTCGGACTTCGATTGTTTTTCGCCGGAAGCTGTCGCTTTCTCCTGATCCGGAGAATTATCTCCCGGAGGGGCCAATACCATTGGCGTCGATGGCGCCTTGAATTCATCTCCTGTTGGCGTCACCGGCTTCTGAGATTTATCTCTTTTGTCAACCGGAATTTTGGGTTTTGAAGGTACTTTCTTGTTATCGGCCTTTTCAGTGGCCGTATTGCTCCGGGCGTATTGGGTCGAAACCGGAGGTTTCTCCGTTTTTGATTTCTCTCCCTGTTTCTGTCCGACCGGCTGACCGGACGGTTCCGCCTGAGACCATTCTTTTTCCATCATATCCGATTGCTGAGCTTTATAATATGTCGATTCAGGCCCGACGCTTACTTCGAGAGGCGGAGCGCTTTTGGCTTCCGGTTTCGGTGCTTTTACCAGCGATTTTGAATCTTTCGACTCAGCCTGCTCCGATACCGACTTTACCGTGCTTTTTTGATCGTCGCCGAGACTGGACCAGCGCGGGAAATTCGAATTATCCTTATCCGGGAAATAAAGAAAGACTGATTGGCCCAGTTTCTCGATTCGATATACCGATTCTTTCTTCAAATCGCAGACAACCCGGACGATTTTCTCGGGCTCGACTGAATATTGGCTGGTTCTGATAGACTGAATAATCGATGGCGGTAGATTTACAAATGATTTTTGTTCTAAGTTATGAACCGCCGGAAAAATATCAATCAGAACACGAAACGGCTTACCGTCCTCGGCCTTCGCAATCTGATGCGAAAATTGAAACGGGCCGGAGACGTCGGTCCGTAGGACTATTTCCCCGTCCTGCCAGAACAGATGCAGGTTTTCCACCCCGGCATCGGCCAGAACCGCCGAAGTCGGAAGTCCCAAAAGGCAAATCGTGAGCAAAATATATTTCATATCTTTCATGTTATATCTCCTTGGCACCCGATCAAATGGCCAACTCCTGCAGCCTTTCATCAGCCTTGACAAAATAAGTGGATAATACAAAGTGAGCCGTTATCGTTGGCGTTCGGCTAATCCCGGTATTTTTATCACCGGTTTCGACTTTTGTATTGGCCACCTGTGTTGCCTTTATCTCGACGTCCGAGATGTTGGCAATAAACGGAAAATTGGCCACATAGCCGAGGAATTGACCGAAGTCATGAAACGCTCCGGTCATTTCGATGTCGAAGGCGGCCACATTATAGAAGCTCTCCGACGCAATCGGTTTCGGTTCAATCTTCGTAATTTTTGTGCCCGTTAATGAGGAAGCTGTATGCAATTGCACCAGGAAGGACGGAATTTGCTTCACTTCGGGCAATAATTGTTCGATTTCGGTGTATCGCCCCAGCAAATCTTCGTATTCCAATTTCAAGGCATTCAGAGATTTGGATTTCATCTCGACATTTTTCAGATCCGTAATCATTGAAGAATATTCCTCGGTCATCTGCGTTAACTTCTGGTTATAAACCGCGAACAGGCGGTTATACCAGAAATATGAGATAATTAGAAAAGCGACAACACCTATAAAGATTTTCTGAACTTTGGGGTCTTTGAAATCCATAGTATCTTTTCCTAATTTATGGCTGATCCTGCAACCGCCGCCTCCTGCGCGGCCATCTGTTCCAACTCCTCGTCAGAGAGGTAGTGCACGTTACAGGTTACCTTGAAGTTGTAAGCCTTCTGTTTATCAATGGCGATCTCCTCGGTTTCGACAAGGTCGACCTCATCAAAATAACTCGATCGCATCATCTTTATCATAAATGAGGCCAGGGCGTTCAACGTGAACGTAAAGCCCTCTATTTCGGCCGGTATGACCTGGGGTTGTGTCTGTACTTGGGTTGTCCCGGCCGTCGTATCGCTGGCTGCCGCCGGCTTTTTCGCGACTTCCCCAAACCTTGATAACCAGACAAAATCAGGAACATTGCCCGCTAAATCTTCGAGTATTCTTACATAGGCGCTGCGATGTCGATCCAGTCGCTCGACCGCCTCAAGACGATTAGTGATTTTGGCCTTGATGTCCATTAAGGCATCCACCAGGGCTATATCCTTCTGTAATTGCATGGTTCGGGCATTGGCGACTTCCATCTGGCCTTTGAGCTCATTGATTTTATATAATTGCCATCCGGTTATTATTGCGAATAAAACCAGAACCCCTGCCGTGGCCACGATAAAATATATACCATGTTTGCCCAGGGTAATTTTACCCGACCTTTTGGCATATTGCTTGGGGAGAAGATTTATATTTATGAGTGTCATATCCTATTTCAACCTCCTCATCGCCAGACCGACCGGAACAGTCAGCAGCGGGGCGATTTTTTCCGGTTCGAGGTACTGAAACATTTCCGGATCGTAATCTATATTTCTCAAAGGATTCAGTATTTCCAGAGGAATATTGAGTTTCGACTGAATATACTCGGGCAGGTACGGAACCAGAGCCCCGCCTCCCGATAAAACCATCCAGTCGATTTTGTCAGCTTTGGCCTGGGTCTTGAAATATGAAAAGGCCAGCTCCACTCCCGAAACTAACTCCTCACCGGCAGTAACTATCGTCGCCTTTAACATATCCTGATCGATCGAATCCTTCATCTCGCCCTTGATGGCCTTTCCGGCCAGCTCAGCATTGAGACGAAATTCCTTCTGAATGGCATTATATATTTCCCGGGTCCCCGACGAAATATCGCGCGTCGAATGATATAATCCGTTATTAAGGTAGAGAACATTGGTTACGTCAAAACCGACGTTGACAAGAACTGTCGTGCGGGTAGGATCGATTTCGTAATTGTAGGCATAAGCATTCAACAGCGCAAAGGCGTCGACATCGACAATCATCGGATTCAATCCGGTATCCATAATCAGTTCGACATACGAGTTTAGAAACTCATTCCTTGCCGCGACCAGCAAAATTTCAGATTTACGCGTCTCTTCATCGACCTGGATTACGTGATGATCGAGCGTCACATCTTCCACATCGAACGGCGACCTTTGCTCGGCTTCGAACAGGATTGACTGTTCCGCTTCTGAACCCGACTTTTTATCAATCATGAACTTGTCCGTAATAACGCCGTAACCCGAAATCGAGACAGCGACGTCTTTAATCTTGGGATCAACTTCGTCTATCAGTGACTGAATGTTGAAAATGACCGCTTCTCTATCCTTAATCTCATCGGAAACAATCGCTTCCGGTGGAAGTTCGCGCAGCCCGAGGGCTGAGACGGAGTAGCCGGTTTTACTCTTATCCAGCTTGACCAGCTTTATGGAATTGGCACCGACATCCAGACCGACTATATTTTTTCCTTTTTGTGAGAACATAGGCGACTCTTAATTATAGGCTCTTATGGTTTATCTTCCTCATTTATCGGTAGATATTTCGTAAAATTTAATCTCGTTCCTATAATACCTTCATAAGTATTATTTTCCGCTTCTCCCCGGTTGACATTCTCTGTTTTTATCTTATCGGTCTTTTGAGGCCACTAATTAACCTTAAATTAAGGAACAATATAAAAAACCCCCGCATCTCTCGATGGGGGGGCTTACCGGAGGATGAGAAAGAGGGAGCGTCAATAATTATTAATATATTCAATTGATGATTTGCCCGTTGACGCCAGCACGCTGAGACGGCTGAAGTTATAATGGTCATCATTCTGCGACATAAGGTAAATATCTCCGGTTTCCGATGCGCTGCCGTTTGATTGGAAAACGACCGAATAATTGGTGAATGAAGCCCAAAGGTATACGTAATTCGAGGGTAATGTATCATTCGCTATGACCGAATCCGAGCCTATATCGAATGAACCTGCCGGAAGATTGGCCACGTCGGCAAATGTCGTTATGGTCCTGGTGTCATAGTCAAAATAAATACCGAAAGGAGCTTTTTTCGTAATCGCCTCGGATCGAGCCGTTCTGAGCTTGGAAAGAATCTCCCTCGTCTGGCCCTTAAAACCGGCGCGCTGGATCGCCAGGCTGAACCTGGGGGCCGCCGCCGCTGCAATTATGCCGATAGCGACGACTGTCACCATCAGCTCGATAAGAGTAAAACCGCGATTTTTGGCTAATTTTTTCATTTTATACTTCCCAATATCTAAATATTCTTTTGACATATTCCGATTGCATAAACGATGCCTCTGCGGATAAAACAGTACCAGGTTTGCCGGAGAAAATCAATCTCAATGAATATCAACAGCTTATCCGTATATATTTCAGCTTGAAACAGGAATTTGGTTTTGATAAATGGTCAAATTTCGAATGAAAATATGGGGGATCTCCCATATAAGTTGTCTCAAACCAATAAGGCATTGACAAAAAACAGCTTATGAATAAATTTAATTAAAAGAACTACTTCCCCGTCGAAAGAATAATGACGTGAAAGGTTATTTTATGAAATCTTTAATAAATATCCCGGCAACCGCTTTATTTCTATTGTTTTTATCTTCCGCCAGTCTTTTCAGCTTTGACAATATCAATCTGAAAAATGCCCCCGTTATATTGGAGAAATCCAATACCGTCATCTCCGAAAGCACTCTAAGTTATTTGAATAATCAAAAAACTGATAATAAAGTCAAAGTCTGGGTTTTCTTTAATGATAAGGGTATCTTTAATAAGGATGAATTCGGAGCCGTCGCGGAAAAAATTCATATCAACGAGCATACCGCCAAAAGAAGAGCCAAGGTCGGTATTAATGATATAACCTTCGCCGATTTGCCGGTCTACCAACCTTATATAAATGAGATTGAAAATATGGGCGGTCAGTTGCGACGGATATCCAAATGGCTGAATGCCGCCAGCTTTGAAATCAATTCCTCACTATTGGAAGATATCGCCAATCTGCCCTTCATACATAGCGTCAAGCCGGTCGCCTGGTTTCACAGTGAAGAAGAAATCGAAGAAGGGCAAAGCCCTGAAACTCCGAAATTTTCACCCACCGAATCCGATCTTCTTGATTACGGTAATTCCTGGACTCAGATTTACATGATTAACGTCTACCTGCTGCATTTGATGGGTTTCAATGGTCAGGGCGTGATTATCGCCATGCTCGATACCGGTTATCGCAAGAGTCATCAGGCCTTCGCCTTTGCAGATACGACCGGTAGAATTCTCGACGAATACGATTTCATAAATAATGATTCCGAAACTCAGAATGAAGCCGGGGATGATCCCGAGCAGCATTATCACGGCACTTATTGCTGGTCGACGCTCGGCGGCTATGCCCCCGGTCATGTTATCGGCCCCGCCTACGGGGCTTCATTTCTGCTGGCCAAAACGGAGGATGTCACGTCCGAGACCCCGGTCGAAGAAGACAACTGGGTGGCCGCTCTGGAATGGGCCGACTCACTGGGTGCCGATGTCATCTCCACATCATTGTCTTACTCCGATTGGTACACTTATGAAGACTTCGACGGTAACACCGCCACGACCACTCTTGCCGCCAACACCGCCGCCGCGCTCGGTATCGTCGTTTGCAATGCGATCGGAAATTCAGGTCCCGATTCCGGTACTCTGGGAGCCCCGTCAGATGCCTACGATATTCTGGCCTGCGGGGCTGTGAATTCCGGATGGATAATCGCTGATTTTTCATCGCGCGGGCCAACCTACGATGGGCGAATCAAACCGGAAGTATGCGCCATGGGCGTAAACACCTACTGTGCCACCGCCAGCGGCGATAATAATTATGATTATAAGAGCGGTACTTCGCTCTCGACCCCATTAGTCGGCGCCGCCGCCGCTCTCCTGCTCTCGGCCAATCCGACTCTGACACCCTGGCAGGTTATGGAAGCCATGAAATCGACCGCCAATAATGCCGCCGCGCCGAACAATACTTATGGCTGGGGTATCATAAATATAATGCAGGCCTACAACTGGGGAGCCAATTTCACCGCCGATACTACTTTGGGGCAGATGGGTTTGACCGTCAATTTCACCGACAGTTCATCGGTCGCGGCGACCTCTTGGAAATGGTATTTCGGAGATGACGATTCCTCGATGGTGCAAAATCCATCCCATACTTATTCGATGGCAGGGAGTTTCGATGTTGCATTAACAATCGAATATGCCGAAGGCACTCTGACACGTGTCAAAGAAAACTTTATTCACATAGTCGCCGACAGTATGAAGTTCGCCGACGCCGTCGCCCGGCCGGGAGATACCGCCATAATGTCGATAAATCTCGCCAATACACAGTATATCCAAAATGCAGTCATTCCGGTTTATTATGAAATCGGTTCCGACGCCTATCTCGATCATGTTTCCCTTGGCAGTCGCACAGCGAACTTCGAATCGTTGGAGGAACTATACCGCAATGATCTTCACGGACAACTGGTCTTCGAACTGATGGCTGACACCGGCGGCGGCACTCAGCCGATGGCGCCGGGCGACGGCGAGATTGCCAGGCTTTACTTCGTCATCGATTCCGGGGCGAGCATCAATGACTCAATCCTGGTAAGTGCACCGACCATCGACGGTTATAACGCCGAACTTGGCGGCTCCGATTTCAGCTATGCGCCCGATGTATTTTTCGGCTATATAATAGTCGAGACCAATCTCCGCGGCGACGCCAACAATTCCGGCGATTACAACATATTCGATATTACTTGGTTGATAAATTTCCTGTACCTTGATGGCCCCGCTCCCGTTTCACTTCGCGCCGGTGACGCCAACGCCGACGGTAACATCAATATTTTCGACATAACTTACTTGATAAGCTTCCTCTACCTCGACGGCCCGCCCCCACCCGAATAAGTGGCCTGGTCAACCTTTGTTCTTAGGGATATAATTTAGGTCAAGGATGACCCTGCTTCGCCTTTGGCGAAGTGTAACTGGCCGCCGCTCATATTTGCGGGAATAGAATACTCGATAACTCTCCCAGACCCGAAATTTCCCAATCCGGTACGATCTTATCATCGCGCTCTTTGGCCGATCTGTTCAGCCATACCGCTTTAATCCGCGCCGCCTGAGCGCCCTTGATGTCGGAAGACAGGCTATTGCCGATCATGATGGCCTTATCCGCCGTCACGCCAAGCTCCTGCAGCATAATTTTGAATATCTTTGGATCCGGCTTGCCGACATCGATATCACCGGATATTATTATTTTATCGAAGTAACCACCGACTTTCGCACCCTCAATTTTTTCCCGCTGCAAGGCCGAGGCACCATTGGTGAGTAAGCCGAGTTTATATTTGCCTTTGAAATTTCCAAGTGTGGGCTGGACATCATCGTACAATCGATGCATCTGTCGCCTGTTTTTCATAAAATCCCCGGCAAGCTTGACCGCCAAATCCGGATTGTCAATATCGAATTTTTTCAGTGATTCAAACCATGAATTCTTTCGATATGTCGGCGCCCAGTCCCGAAGTATCCGCAGATCATCGCCGTCACCTTCGAATCTTGCCCATAAACCTTCCCACGAACTGATTCCGATTTTTACGCAATATTCCCGCGCCGGAGAATTGTACCAGAATACGCGACATATTTCCCGGACAGTAGCGCGCAACTCTTCCGGCTCTAAGCCGTATCGGCCCTTCACCGTTTCAATTGTCTTAAGAATAGCCTCGTCCGCCGTCTCTTCATCAGGCGTCAGTGTATCATCCAGATCGAAAATTAGTGTTTTGATTGTCATGATGCTATTTTAAACCATTGCTCTTTAATACTATAATTCGCCGGGTCATCAAAATCAACATCTATTCGGAGTTAAATCCGAGCCCCGACCCTTTATTGAAGACAGAAGGAGAATTAAAAAACAAATGACTCAAATGAAATTAAGACATTCCAGCCGAAATGAAATCAATTCAAATCTGTACAAATACCCGCCTTATCAGAGTATTTCGAGCTATTATCGTGTCCGCCATCCTGTTACACCGATTTCACCGGGAAAACGACAAAAAAATGATTCCTTTTATATGCGAAACGAAGCCATTTTAATTAACAAAATTGTCTCCGGCAGATGTCCACATCTGCCGAATTTCGCGGCACATGTGGACATGTGCCGCGCACAGAAAAAATTTCAATTTTTTGTCAAAAATCGGAAACGAAGCCATTTCCCCCTTACACGTCTTTGCGAGGAGGAACGAGTCCCGATTTATCGGGACGAGAGACGACGCGGCAATCGCCGCGCAACAAATGGAGAAAACGGATCGTGGTTGGCGTACGTCCTCGTGCGCCAACAAAAAAAATTAAAAAATCGGAAACGAAGCCATTTACACATGGAATATATAATCAACCTACACCGTAAATTGCCCGTCTTTATATATGATTTTACCATCGGCCTCGATCTCGCCGTCCCCCTTCAAATCGCACACCATATCCCAGTGAATGCCCGATTTATTTTTGCCGCCGGTTTCGGGAAACGACGAACCGACCGCCAGATGACAGGTCCCGCCGATTTTTTCGTCAAACAGTGTATTGCGCGTAAATTTCGTTATCTCATAATTAGTGCCGATCGCGAACTCACCCAGCCGGCGCGCCCCGTCGTCGGTGTCAAGCATCGCCATCAGAAAATCCTCATTCTTCTCCGCCGTCGCCTCAACGATTTTGCCGTCCTTGAATGTAAATCTGACACCGTCGGCTTCTGTTCCCTGCAGAAAGGCCGGAAAGGTGTATGCGATTTTGCCGTTGACCGAATCCTCGATCGGCGTCGTGAAAATCTCCCCGTCGGGGAAATTTTCCTTGCCGCAACAGTTAATCCATTTGCGCCCCTTAACATTCAATGTCAAATCGGTCTCTTTGGCACGCAGATGAATTTTCTCGACACCGTTCAATATATCAACCAGTCGCTGCTGTTCTTTTTCGACTCCCCGCCAGTAGGCCACCGGGTCATCCTCGAAAACATGCATCGCCCGATAGACAAAATCTTCGTAATCCGCCAGCGACATCTCGGCATCCTGAGCATGCGCCTCGGTCGGAAACTGCGCCCCCGACCAGTGCAGCGTCCCGTCAGCCGCCCGCTGGAAAAACTCGGTCCGCAGAGGTTCCATCGCCTTGCGATTCAATTGAAGCCTCTTCGGATCGACACCGGAGAGAAATTTCGTATTCGTTGTCCCCCAGATAAACAGATAAGCATCCATCTTTTTATATTCCAGTTCGACCGCCGGCCAAATAAAAGACAGTTGCTCGTCGGAGCCCAGATTAAAAAACGACTCCAGCGTATCGATAAGAAACAGCTCGACATTGACGTGCGCGCCGACTTTGACGGCTTCGTCATACACCGCTTTAACCAGCGGCGACGCCACCGGTTCGGCCTTAATCTTGAAAAGCTGCCCCGGTTTTATACCGAGAGAATAATTCACCAGAATTTTCGCCGTATTTTCGATTCTTTTATCCACAATGGCTCCTGTCTTTTAATAATTCGCCTTCTCCAGGTTGAGAAAGTGCTTTTTCAATTTCAATCCCCCGGCATATCCGCCCAGACCATTGGTCGCCACCACGCGGTGGCAGGGAATCACGATCGGCAGACGATTCTTGGCATTTACGGTTCCGAGCGCACGTGCCGCACCGGCATGCCCGATCGATTTCGCCACTGCCCCATACGTTTTGGTTTTCCCGTACGGGATCGCAGCGATTTTACGCAACGCCTTTTTTTGAAATGCGGTTCCTTCTATATCCAGCCTAAGAGAGAATTTCTTCAGCTTTCCGTCCAGATACCGGCCAATCTGCGCTTCGGCCTTTTTATTCTCATTGCCGCCGGGCACGATTTGATAACCGCGATAATGCTTTTTCACGATGTTATCGAATATCTGATTTCTTTTGGGGCCGAAGCTGATAAGCGCCAGACCTTTCTCGGTCGAGGCCACCTGAAATTGGCCAACATTGGTTTTAAACTCATGGGTGAACAACTTATTCATTTTACCTCTCTCCTTTTATTAAATCGCACCATAAATATAATGTATATAATGAGCGAAAGGGAACAAACTTTTGGGCCAACTGTGTCACTTTTTCATTATCAGGAGACATTTTTAACCGATACAGTTTTTTCACCGCCCGATGTAAACCGGAATCACCCAGCGGCAAACAATTCAGATGCCCTGCGCCCCTCATTAATATATAATTTGACGACCAGACACCTATCCCGCGAAGAGTCATTAATCTTTGCAGAGCATCTTCGTACTCCATGTGTGCCAAAGAATCCAGGTCAAGTTCGCCATCGGTTATATTTTTGGCCAATCCGATCAGATACTCCGCTTTTCGTTCCGAAAATTGCAATGATTTCAAACTTGAAATACTCGCTCTGCAAATATTGTCCGGATTTGGAAAAAGAGAATATGCGCGACCATCGATTTTAAATTCTTCGCCGAATTTTTCGACCAATCGATTCTTCAGAATATAGGCAAAATTCAAATTCACCTGCTGGCCCACTATCGCCCACGCCGCCGATTCAAAAACGCTCGGGGTAAGAATCGGCTTCAATCCGCGAAAGCGCTCGACGATTTTGTAAAAGCGCCGCGATTTCTCACCGATTTTATAAAATGGGTCAAGATCCAGATCAGCCGAAATCATGCGTATAACTTCATTCATCACCGCGCTTCGCAAACATTCTCCACCGTCCAAAGTTTTCCAGTGTACGATCCCTTTCGGGTCGTCAGCATTGCCGCCACCTTCAATTTTGATAAAACAGGGATGGCCATCGACCCTTATAATCTTTTTCAAAGCAATCGAACCACCGTCGTCCTCAATTTCAAATCTCGTACACCGCGCAAACTCAAGCGACAACGCGAAATTGAATGGCGACATAATTTCAAATGATGCTTTCGGCATTACGCAAAAACACTATCTCAGAATCGTAAGTAACTCGTGCAGATTATTTATCATTAAATCGGGTGAACTTTTTTCGAGCGCGTCACCGCTGCCGAAGATTGACCTGACACCGATTGCCGCCAGCCCGGCGGCTCGGGCAGCATATATATCGTTTTCGGTATCCCCGATAACCAGCGTCTCGGCCCTGTCGGCATTCATCAGAACAAGGACTTTATTGAATACTTCCGGGTCCGGCTTAACCCGTGTAACATCGTCAGCGCCAGCATAAGCCGCAATTAAATCCTCCCACCCAAACTTGGCCAAAATCTTTTCTATATGTATCCTGATTTTAGTCGTGCCAATAGCCAGCCTGAATCCCCGATTAAACAATTCCCGAAGAACATAATCGGAACCATTCAGTCGAATACTCTGCCCGACCACAGTGGCGCGAGCCTTTTCCTGAAAATGCCTCCAGAATTCGGTATAGGACTTATTCGAAAAGGCTTTGAACATCCGCTCCAATGGATAGCCGATGAATCTTTTTATTTCATCAGCTTCCCGGGCCGGTTCATCCAGCCGCCCCAGAGCATAATTGGTTGCCTCGATAACACCTGCGGAAGAATCTATAAGCGTTCCGTCGAGATCAAATATCAGGCTTTTTATACCGGTAAATTTCCGATTATGTGATTTTTCATTCATCTTTTCGCACCGGGTAGGCAATGAACATAGGGACAATTTGACAACATGTCAACGCCGCTCCGATGAATTTAGCGGAGAATTTGTTCAGATACTCAACAAAATGTCTATATGTTACCCCTTGAGACTGCGTATAACCTAATAAATATCAACAAAATAGGGAGAAATTCAACATGTTTCAAATACTTAGACGTTTATTGCTGAATCATTCACAAAAATTAACAGTATGCTGTCTAATAGGTTAAACATCTCACATGACGGCGTATATTATACGTGAAACAATATATCTCGTATAAATGTTAAATATGCAAGAAGATAGAGGGCACAGTGGTTCTTATCTTGCTTGACATATAGGACGAAGTTATTAGATTAGATACATAGAACATTACTATTGGAGACTCAAGGTATGAAAAGATTTTCTTTATCGATAGTATCCCTGACGGCATTTTTACTTGGTTTAATCTGGGTTGTCGGTTCCGGCGAGGCCGTTCAAAAACCGGAGACAAAGATGATTTTTCTGGCCGATACGGTTCACATTAATCTCGATGAGCAGGAAGCAACCGATGATAGCGAGGCAAGCAACGAGGACAGCAGAGAGACATTATTTAAGGAAATTAAAAAGTTCAATCAGACAGTATACGATATCAAAAACCGGTATATGGAAGATATCGATACGAAAGAACTCATTAATTCCGGCATCAGGGGAATGCTGAAGAATTTGGATCGTTTCTCGGTCTTGATGGAAAAGCAATCGTATGACCGACTGATGGAAAGTACACACGGTAAGTACGAAGGTCTGGGGATGGAAATCGACTCCCGGGACGATTATATTATTGTCGTGACACCGATGGAAGGCACACCCGCTTATCGAGTGGGGCTGAAACCGGGTGATCAGATTCGTGAAATCGACGGCAAATCGACACTTAAGATGACAACCAGCGATGCCGCAAAGCTTATGCGCGGACCGGCCGGAACTTCCGTTAATCTGAAGGTCAAGCGGGAAGGCTTGTCGAAACCGTTGGATTTTGAAGTCGAACGAGCCATCATTGAACTTAAGTCGGTCAACTATTACGGCGTCATCCCCGGAACTAATATCGGGTACGTTCGCCTTTCCCGATTTGCGGAAGAAACCAGTAATGAATTAAGAGAAGCTATCAATGATCTAAACAGCAAGAATGTCGACGGTGTGATATTCGACCTCAGATCCAATGGAGGCGGGCTTTTGGAGCAGGCGGTTGAAACGGCCGAGTTATTCATCGAGGAAGGTAAACTGGTCGTCTATACCCGAGGCAAATTTGCCGGTTCGGAGAGACGACACTATTCCAAGGCGATTCCGCTGTATCCCGATAAACCGCTGGTCGTTCTTGTGAATGAGGGGACGGCATCCGCCTCCGAAATCGTCGCCGGTGCCTTGCAGGATTGGGACCGGGCCGTCATCGTCGGTCGACCGACGTATGGTAAAGGTTTGGTCCAGCAGATTTTCCCGATCGGGGCCGATGACGATGTGGCCCTCAAGCTTACGACAGCGAAATATTATATCCCCTCCGGTCGCTGTATCCAGAAACCGGAAATTCAAAAGAAAGAAGACGCCACTGATAATATGGCTGAACTCGATGCTGAGGATTCGGCCAATGCCGATACCATGAATATTTCCGACAGAGAAATCTTTTACACCAATCGCGGACGAGTGGTTTATGGAGGAGGCGGAATCCTGCCCGATGTCGAGATGAAAAACGAAGCGGTCTATCAGCCGATTGAGATTAATCTTGAACGAAAACGGCTCTTTTTCGATTTCGCTGTTAAATATGTGGCCATGCATAAGGATTTGCAGCCCGGCCTTGAGATAACCGATGATATCATAAAGGATTTCAAGACTTACCTGAAAGATGAAAATTTTAATTATGAAACCGATCTTGAAATATCTCTGAATGAACTAAAGGATCTTATTAAAGAAGAAAAGAAAAATGATGAATTTGCATCGGCGGTCGGGGAATTCGAGACGATTGTGGAAAAAGATAAAGAGTCCGATTTCAATGCTTCGCTTGACTATATTAAAAGAGCGCTCAAGCGAGAGATTACATCAAAGCTGGCCGGTCAGCGCGGGGTCTATGAAGATGTAATATTGAAATCGGATGAGGATGTTCTCAAGGCGGTCGATATCTTGAAGGACAAGAGTGAATATACTCGTATCCTGACCGAGGGGCAGACTATCGGTCAATCGGACACGAAAGAAAAATAAAAATTAATTCTAACCAAGGTCCAAAACGCCCGTTGAAACGGGCGTTTTTTATTTCAAGTCGAACCGTTTGATCAACCACATATCGTGGCTTTTGACCAGAGTTATTTCCACCGGTCGGCCGGAATCGGTACTATCCGCCATTATAAAACAGTCAACCGACGCTATATCTTTGGTATACGCGAAGCTGCGTTTGCCGAATGTATAAAAGGTGCTTTTTACCGAATCCGGGTAAATTTCGGACAATATCCTGCGGGAACTATAACCCAGCTCCAGCGACCCGGCCGACATCAGCGAATCTATGCCGGCGGCATTTTTCTCCTTGACCGCACGCTCGAATCGACCCAGAAGATCCTTTATTACGGGGATTTCATCGCGTGGCGGATTCTTCCGGCTACAAGAAAACAATAACAGCATAAGCGGAAAAAGACATATAATAAAACACTCTTGCCGGATATTCATTTTCATAGATTAGTTTCCTGCATTAAAAACGTCCCGTTTCCTTCCTGCTCGATAAGGCCGTTTTTGACCAGTTTTTTCATCAATTTATCGACAACCAGACCCCAGCACCAGTACCGAACACCATTGAAATAAGCCTTATCTTTATCCTCCGGGAAGTTACCCGTCAGCACTTTTTCCAATTCGGTGATATGCTTGGAAACTCCGTGAGCCAAAACCGACAGGGGTTGACGAATCTTGTCTTTATTAAATGTGTAATAGATCGGTGCATTTTTTTCCTCGAAAGCCCAGCTCCGTTCGTCACACTTCAGCAGTGGCACAGATGCACCGCAATAAAAGCCTTTGGAATTGGGGGCCTCAAACTTGTTGTAAAAAGTAGTACCGACGTTTTCTTTACCACCGGTCACCATAAACATATAATCACCGAGTTGAGCCTTGCAGGGATCGGAACCTTCGTACACACGAAAATCCTTACCCTCGTTTATAAACTCGCTGCCCAGGAGTTCCCAGAAAAACAGCCCGAGAAAAGTGGGAAATTTATGATACAGTACGGAACCACCCTGGAGAACATTGTATTGATCGTCTGTGATAATCCCTCTCGAGGCCAGCGCTGTCACCGTACTATCGTAACTGCCTATATTGCCGACAATGGTCTTATAAATATTATCGACAGCCTTATTGATGGCCGGCATTAATACCCGCGCCTGATCATTATCAATTATAACAAATGCCGGCTTGTAGAAGCTCTCACTCTTTTCAAGCAGTCCTTTTTCGGCCAGTTCTGCAGACATTTCTTTAACATAGTCAACGCTCACACCGGCCATCTGTGCAATTTCATCAGCGCTTTTGCCGCGGTGCAGAAGCAGGATTAAGATTCTGTTAAAAACATTATCCAGGGTCTCGGTGCGGCTGATCATACTGGGCACCTGTATTCCGGAATCAGCCAGCGCCTGTATCGGTTCCGGTAATTTTATATTGAAATTAAACTCACGCGCGTAAAATTTCTGTGATTCCAAAAGAGGATCCAGCGTATCGACGACATCGTACATTGTTATAAGGACCGTCCCCTTGCCGATGTTTCCCGGAATGATGTAAGGTAACTCAAGTTCGACTTCATCCGGTGGCTGAAGGATATAAGATCTTTTGGTGAGTCTTTTGGAATCGATAGCGCCTCCGGGGAATTCAACTTCAGCCGTAGCGACTATAAAGCGATAGTATTCACTTAAACAGGTAAGTTTTATGGTCGCCTTATGGATGCCCCAATCAGTCGAGGACAGATCCACACTTCCGACTTTTATGTCTTCTTCCGAAGCTGCCGCCGACAATCCAGACAATAATAAACAAATCAACATAACCAATCGAAATCGCCGCATTCGTTATCTCCTTCGCCTGATTTTTTGCATTTTTCCCGCTAATTGACCACAAGCGGCGTCAATGTCCAGTCCCCGGCTCTTTCTGACCGTGACGGCCGGAGCCCGGGGATACAATAACTTGCTGAAATCATTGATTTCCTCGTCGGAGGGTCGCTTATACGGTACATTTTCAACCGGATTATATGCAAGAATATTAATTTTGCAAGGTATTCCTTTAATTAATTCGGCCAGTGCCAGAGCATCCTCTCTGGAATCATTTAATCCCTTAAACAATATATATTCAAATGTGACCCGTTTTTTTCTTTTTCGGGCGAAACAGGCGGCCGCTTCCATAAGCGCCTTCAGGTCGTACTTGAACGGAATCGATAAAATCCGCCGCCTTTTTTTGTCAGTGGCGGCGTGAAGCGAAATCGCCAGGTTGACTTTCAGACCGGAATCGGCCAGCGTATAAATTTTGGGAACGATACCGACCGTTGAAATTGTCACTTTGCGGGCGGTAAGCGAAAGACCGATCGAAGATGATATTATTTTAATCGCTTGAACGAGATTCTCATAATTCAATAAGGGTTCACCCATTCCCATAAAGACAATATTGCGGTAGGCGTTTTCTCCGTATCGTTCACAAACATACAGAAGCTGCCCGATGATTTCGCCCAGCGTCAGATTTCGTTTGAAGCCCATCAGTCCCGTGGCGCAGAATGAACATTTTATGGGGCAACCGACCTGGGTCGAGACACATATGGTTCGTTTATCACCGTCGGAGATAAGCACCGTCTCGATAAATTTATTATCGTTCAGCCGAAACAGAATTTTTTCGGTGCCGTCCTGCGATTTTGCGATCCCTTCCGGCTGCAGACCGGTAAAAATATACTTTGCATCCAATTTTTCCCGCAATTCTTTGGTCAAATCGGTCATTTGATTGAAATCGTACTGTAGTGAACCGTATATCCATTTGAACAGCTGCCGACCCTTATATTTTTTTTCGCCCAGGTCAGCCATCAGCGACTCCAGGTCGGCGAGCGTGGATCCCATCAGATTAATCTTACTCATGACCGGCAATTTAACCGACCGCCACGATTTATCAAGCGGTTTTAAAGGATTGAAATGGCTTCGTTTCCGATTTTCGAAAATTTTTTGGCATGTAATATTGTCGTTCCCGCGTAGGCGGGAATCTATGAAAACCAGATTGTAAGTCATAAATTTACTTCTATGGATCCCCGCCTTCGCGGGGATGACGGAATTAAAGAATGGGATGACGGGAATAAAAAAAGTGATGACGATTATTGGGGGCCGGACTTTTGAATTCAAAATGGCTTCGTTTCCGATTTCGAAGAATTTATTAAATGCTCTGTCAGGTCTTGGCTCCGGATTTATCGGGAGGTGTGACCTGACAGGCGGCAGGTCACACTCCGCCTTGGGCGGAGCAAGACCTGCCGCAACCGATGATACCAATTCCCGTGGCTGGTGTACGCCCTCGTGCACCAGCAAAATGGCTTTGTTTCGCATATTTAAGGAATCCTTTTTTAGTTTTGCCTTATGGCAAATTGGGTTCGTTCGGTCAGAAAAAGGAGATGAGACGCCGATTTTTACCAACAACATGTTTACGTAAGTTATTGAGTTGCGATATAATAGCGCGAAGTCGAGCGAATGATTAATCTCGATTAAACAGGTTTGTTTGGAATTAGCGGTAGTGATCCGGTAGCGTTTTTGTTCGGTAGTACAATTCATATTTTTTCTTTTTATATTTCTATATAAGGGACGAAAGACAGATTTTACATTGAAATAGTGACGATTCTGCGATTTTTACTGAGCTAAGATATTGTCGGGCTTTATAATATGTCAGGAGC
>CAYXTW010000046.1:0-29801 GCA_964467955.1 uncultured Ignavibacteriaceae bacterium
AAAGATCTGCAGGATATTATTGCCATTCTGGGTATCGATGAGCTTTCCGAAGATGATAAACTTATTGTTGCTCGGGCGCGGAAGATCCAGAAATTCCTCTCTCAGCCGTTCTTTGTGGCCGAGGCTTTTACCGGAAAAACGGGACGATATGTCAAACTGGAAGACACTATCAAAGCCTTCAAAAAATTGATTGAGGGCGAGCTTGATAAGATACCGGAGCAGGCTTTCTACATGGTCGGTGGTCTGGACGAGGTGATGGAAAATTACGAGAAAATGAAATAATGGCCGATTATGTTTAACCTCTCAATCGTAACACCGGAAAAAATTTTTTACGAGGGAGAAGTGGCCTCGTTGATAGTCCCCGGAAGTGAAGGTTATCTGGGAACTCTGACCGATCATGCTCCGCTCATTACGGCTGTCGTTCCCGGCAAAGTGACGCTGAAGGATAAATCTCAGGAGGTCGTTGAAATGGCGGTTTCTTTTGGATTCTTCGAAATCTCCAATAACACCGCCACATTGCTTGTCGATTCGGTGGAATACGCTTCTGATATTGATATTGAACGTTCGCGGAAAGCGCTCGAACGCGCCCGACAGAGACTGGCTAACGAAGCCGGAGATATTGATATTCCGCGTGCACGGCGCGCGCTGGAAAAAGCGAAGAACCGGCTGAAAGTAGCCGAATCGGAAGAACATTAAATTTCCCCTATAAATGAATGATTTGAGGAACATCGCCCGCTGACGGCTGTTCCTCTTTTTTAGCTTGACTTTGAGCCCGGTATTGAGTAAAGTCAGAAGTTATGAATTTGGATTTGCGGGAATTCGAATCATTTCCGGCCGAGATATCGGTGGATGTCGAAGCCGACAGCGCAGATTACGGTATAGACGGAATAGGCTTCCTGGAGCCTATGAATGTTAAACTGGCGATACAAAAAGTGAAGGAAGAGTATTATTGCCACGGCGAGGCGGCGGTAAAGGTTGAAGTTGAGTGCTCACGTTGTCTGGAATTATTCGACATGGAATTGATCGGAGAGTTGAATTTCGTCGTCAAAACCGAACAGGGAAAACCGGTGTTATCGTCGGACGCCAGCGAGGAAGTTATTTATGTCAAATCCCATGAGCCCGTCGTCGAGTTGAACGAACCGATCCGGCAGGCATTGCTTTTATCGGTCCCGATAAAACCGGTCTGTAATCCTGAATGTAAAGGATTATGCCCCAGCTGCGGCGTGAATCTCAATGTGGAAAGCTGTGATTGCACCGGCAAGGAAATCGATGAAAGGTGGGAAGGTTTACGAGACCTTATTGAATGATAGAATATATCTGTTAACGAGGATAATGAAATGGCTCTGCCTAAAAGAAGACACTCGCGAGCGCGCGGGCGAAAAAGAAGAACTCACTGGAAATTAACCGCTCCCAATGTAGTTGAATGCCCACAATGCCATCAACCCAAACTGCCGCATCATATATGCCCGCAATGCGGCTATTACAAGGGTAAACTGGTAATTACACCTAAAGAAGCATAAGCTGAGAATTTCCCAGGGGCAAATTATGCCGATTAAAAGCAGGCCCATAACGGTGGCGCTTGATATTATGGGCGCTGACGTCAGTCCTGGTTCTATTATGGAAGGCGGTCTGATGGCCGCTGAAGAAATGGCCGATGCTCTCAAGCTGATACTCGTCGGCAAAAAAGAAGTTATCGGCGATTTTATAAATCAGCAGAAAAGAATTCCCAGGAATATAGTCATTGAACATGCCGCCCACGCCGTTGCCATGAGTGATGGTCCGACCGACGGAATCAGAAAAAAGAATTCCTCGATTGCAATCGGCCTGATGCTGCAAAGGGAAGGGCGCGCCGAAGCCTTCGTATCGGCGGGGAATACCGGCGCCGTTATGGCCTCGGCGATTATGGTTCTGGGTCGAATCGAAGGTATTACCCGCCCCGCAATCGCGACTCACTTCCCCTCGCGAAGCGGTCGGCCGACGCTGGTTCTTGATGTCGGAGCCAATGTCGACTGTAAACCGATGCATCTGTTTCAATTCGGTTTGATGGGATCGGTTTATGCCTCGCTTATGACCGGTCGAACCTCCCCGCGGGTCGGTTTGCTTTCTATCGGAGAGGAACGCAGTAAAGGGAATGAGCAGGTAATGCAGACACGCGAGCTGTTTGAAAAATCGGGATTGAATTTTATCGGTAACGTGGAGGGGCGCGATATCTTGTCCGGACAGGCGGATGTTGTCGCCACCGACGGATTCGTTGGCAATGTCTTGTTAAAATTCACGGAATCAATCGAGGGATTCTTAACTGTGTCTCTTAAACGGCAGGTAGAAACCAACATTTTTTCACGCGTGGGCGCCGGATTAATGACACCGTTTCTGCGTCGTCTTCGCAATGCCTTCGATTATTCCGAGTACGGCGGCGCGCCGCTTCTTGGTACTAACGGCGTTTGCATAATCTGCCATGGAACCTCCTCACCCAAGGCCATAAAAAACGCCGTCGTTGTTGCGGCCAGAATGGTAAGACATCGCATTGGAGAAAATATTCGCCAGGAACTGGCGATTCTTAACAACGGTAACAAGGAAGATGAGCAGGATGATAAGAGCGAAAATAGCCGGGATGGGGTCATTCGTTCCGTCCCATCGGATGACAAACCTTGACCTTGAAAAGATAGTCGATACATCCGATGAGTGGATAAGGACACGGACCGGCATCAGAGAACGAAGAATCTGTCAAAAGGACGAAACCAACTCGGATATGGCGGTCGCGGCCGGACGCAGGGCCCTTGAAATGGCCGGAATCAAACCGAGCGAAATCGACCTTCTTCTGGTGGCGACGGTAACCCCCGACTACCGGCTACCCTCGGCATCCTGCATTGTGCAGCAGAAACTCGGCCTGGAAAATGCGGCAACCATGGATATTCTTGCAGCTTGCGCCGGATTTATTTACGGCTTATCTACCGCGGAGGTCTATATAAAATGCGGGAAATTCAAAAGGATCTTGGTTGTTGGTGTCGAGAAGCTTTCTTCGATAACCGATTATACCGATCGGAATACATGTGTCCTGTTCGGCGACGGCGCCGGGGCTGCGGTCGTCATCCCGACTGAAGAAGACAGGGGCTTACTCTCGACATTTATGAAATCGGATGGCCGTCTGGGCGAACTTCTGTGGATTCCGGACGGCGGGTCCAAAGCTCCGATTCAGGATATTAATATGAATAACAGCCATCAGGTCTTTATAAAGATGAACGGCAGCGAAGTCTTCAAGCACGCAGTGCGTCAGATGGAAGATGCCTCGCGGCGTGTCCTTGATGAAGCCGGTTTAACGACGGCTGACGTTGATTGGCTGATTCCGCATCAGGCCAATTACAGAATAATCTCATCGACAGCCAAAAGGCTGGGTTTGTCGATGAATAAAGTCTATGTAAATATCGAAAAATACGGCAACACATCATCCGCATCCGTTCCGATAGCACTGGACGAAGCCATACATAATGGAAAAGTGAAAGAGGGCAACATAATTTTAATGGCGGCCTTCGGCGGCGGATTGACCTGGGCAGCGGCAGCATATAAATGGTAGAGTAATATGGAAAAAATCGCGATTGTATTTCCGGGACAGGCATCTCAATATGTCGGCATGGGCAGAGACCTGTATGAATCCGAAAGCGACGTTCGCAGATTATACAACATCGCATCCGAAGAAATAGGCCATGACATTGCCCGACTATCATTCGAAGGTCCTGCCGATAAACTAAAGGAGACAAGATTCACGCAGCCGGCAATACTCCTGCATTCTCTGGCGATTTTGCAAATAATGAAGAACGAATTGCCGCGCGCATCATTTACAGCCGGACATTCTTTGGGCGAATATGGCGCTTTGGCATTATCCGGAGTGTTAAGTCCGGAGGCTTCCGTCAAGGCGGTCGTACGGCGAGCGACTCTCATGGAAGAGGCCTGTCGTCAAAATCCGGGGACAATGGCCGCCATTATAGGCCTCGATGAAAATAAAATTATTGAAATATGCGAAGAAGCATCCAAAAAAAGTGTTGTTGTTCCGGCCAACTATAATTCGGGCAATCAGCTGGTGATATCAGGAGCCATTGCGGGCGTTGAAGAGGCCTGCCGTATATGCAGGGAGCAAGGTGCCAAACGGGCGATGATTCTGGAGGTCGGCGGCGCTTTTCATTCACCTCTGATGGAACCGGCGAAAGACGGTATGAAAGATTATCTTGACTCAATCGATTTCAATATGCCCGAGATTAATGTCGTCCCCAATGTCACCGGCACGTCGGAGAAAAACTCCGACAAATTGAAAAATTTACTGGTCGAGCAAATCACTTCGCCGGTGCGATGGTATCAGACCATGCAATATTTCCGGCAAAATGAAGTCGACATCATGATTGAGATTGGACCCGGAAAAGTGCTGTCGGGATTGGCCAAACGTGAACTTAAAGATGCGCGGATTTTAAATATCGATACGCTGGAAGATATTCAAAGTTTCGTTGCCGTCGCAACCGGGTGATGAAAACATGAGTTTGGAAAGCAAAACAGCATTGGTCACCGGCTCGGCCCGAGGATTGGGCAAAGCGATCGCCGAAAAACTGGCTTCGCTGGGAGCGCGAGTGGTTATTTCTGACGTTTTGATGGATCTGGCCGAAGAAACGGCGCGCGAATTCAGCGATAAAGGCTACGATGTTCTGGCAATAAGCGCTGATGTTTCCAAAAGTGAAGATGTTGGAAAAATGATAGAAGAAATTCTGGCGAAATATAAAACGCTGGATATTGTCGTCAATAACGCCGGAATTACCCGTGATGCCCTCCTTCTTCGAATGTCGGAAGAAGCCTGGGATGCGGTCTTGAATGTGAATTTGAAAGGCACTTTTCTGGTCACGCAGGCCGCCGCAAAGATTATGATAAAGCAAAGATTCGGGAGAATCATTAATATTTCGTCGGCCTCCGGCCGGGTCGGCAATCCCGGTCAGGCCAATTATGTGGCCAGTAAGGCCGGTATAATCGGACTGACCAAAACTGCCGCCCGTGAACTGGGAAGCCGCGGTATAACAGTTAATGCCATTGCCCCCGGTTTTTTTGAGACGGAGATGACCAGGAACCTGCCGAAGGCGGTTCAGGACTCGTTTTTGAATAGCACGCCCATGAAGCGTTTCGGAAGGCTGGAAGATATCGCTGCGGCGGTTGCCTTTTTGGCTTCGGAGGAAGGTTCTTACATTACAGGGCAAGTCATTGGGGTTGACGGCGGATTAATAATGTGTTAATTTAGGCAAAAATTTTTAACAATTAATATTCAAGGAGAATTATCAATGGCTGAGGCAACTGAACAGAAAGTAAAAGATATCATCGTGGAACAGCTTGGTGTGGATGCGTCTCAGGTTACCGAAACAGCGAAATTTGTCGATGATTTAAGCGCCGACTCGCTGGATACAATGGAATTGGTGATGGCCCTCGAAGAAGAATTTTCGCTGGAAATCCCTGATGAAGATGCTGAAAAAATAGTCTCTGTCGGCGACGCTATTAATTATATTAAAGAACACGCAAAATAATTCTCAAGAATTGAGATTCTCTTTATGAAATCTGTTAGAGTCGTTGTAACCGGGATGGGAGTGGTTACTCCGGTCGGCCACAACCTCGAAGAGTATGGGCGGGCTTTGTTCGAAGGCAAAAGCGGCGTCGGAACAATTACTCGTTTTGACGCCTCTGAGTATACTACACGTATTGCCGCCGAAGTAAAAGGTTTTGATGCCTCCGCCTTTCTGGAAAAAAAGGAACTCCGACGAGCCGATGTCTCGGAGCAATACGCCATTGCCGCCAGCCAGATGGCGCTTGATGATTCCGGGCTTGACCTCAACAAGATTGATCGCAATCGCGCCGGGGTCGTTATCGGCTCCGGTATCGGTGGGATTGCAACGTTCGAGAGTCAGCACAAGACTCTTTTGGAATCGGGGCCGGGACGGGTTTCGCCGTTTTTTATCCCGATGATGATTATCGATATGTCCGCCGGATTAGTTGCCATCCGCTTCGGCTTAAAAGGCCCCAATTACGCCACCGTCTCGGCCTGTTCATCATCCTCCCACGCCCTCCTCGATGCGCTTAAGATTATCCAGCGCGGCGACGCCGACATCATGATGACCGGCGGCGCCGAATCGACCATCACGCCAACGTCGGTGGCCGGATTCTGTTCCGCGCGTGCATTGAGTACTCGTAACGACGAACCGGAAAGATCTTCACGGCCGTTTGATAAGGACCGCGACGGTTTTGTAATCGGTGAGGGAGCCGCTATTCTCGTGCTCGAGTCGTTGGACCATGCTGAGGCGCGCGGTGCCCGGATTTATGCCGAAATGATCGGCGCCGGCATGACCTGCGACGCACATCATATGACCGCCCCTATACCTGATGGCAGCGGGGCGCGGATGGCCATGACCAATGCGATTAATGACGCCGGTCTGAAACCCGAGGACATCGATTATATTAACAGCCACGGAACCGCCACGCTGCTCGGAGATCCGGCCGAGACCAAAGCCATCAAAGCTGTCTTTGGCAAACATGCCTATGAAATCCCGGTGAATTCGACCAAGTCAATGATTGGTCATCTTCTGGGTGCCGCCGGGGCGGCGGAATTTATCGCCGCGATCCTGTGCCTTCAGGCCGGGAGATTGCATCCAACTACCAACCTCGATGAACCTGACCCGGAATGTGACCTTGATTATGTTCCCAACCAGGCCAGGGATTACTCATTTGACACTTTTCTGTCGAATTCGTTCGGTTTCGGCGGACACAATGTAACCCTGGTCGGTCAAAGATACAACGGCCGGCAGAAGATGTGAAACTTCTTGATACTTTAAAAAATATATTCTCTTCGGCAAAAGCCAAAGAGATCGATAAATTAATCGCCGAATTTGAAGCGAAATTCGGTTATCGTTTTAAAAATATCAAATTTCTCGCGGAAGCTCTGACTCATCGATCATTTACTCATTATGCAAAAGAAGTAACCGTCTCCAATGAAAGAATGGAATTTCTGGGAGATTCGGTTCTCGGCTTAATTGTCGGCGAAGAACTTTTTAAATTACACCCCCATTACGACGAGGGTGATCTCACCAAGACCAAATCACTTCTGGTAAATGAGACAACATTATCGAAAATAGGAATCGAGTGCGGCCTGAATGAATTGATATTTATGTCTCCCGAGGAGGAGAAATCGGGTGGCCGCAA
Source organism: uncultured Ignavibacteriaceae bacterium (assembly GCA_964467955.1). Classification (GTDB taxonomy): domain Bacteria; phylum Zixibacteria; class MSB-5A5; order GN15; family PGXB01; genus CAYXTW01. The sequence goes on from CAYXTW010000046.1 coordinate 7,216, forward strand.
CCGCCAGTCGATTGTATCCGATGCCGTCGAAGCGGTGATTGCCGCCTTATATATCGACGGTGGTCTGAAGGCCACTAAAGAATTTGTGCGGAATATCCTTATATCACACGCATCTGATATATTAAACGATGCCGCCCAGAGAAACTTCAAAGGCGAATTGCTGGAGTATCTTCAGAGTCAGGGTATCGATCCGCCATACTATGAGGTGGTATCGGAAAACGGCCCGGATCATGATAAAACTTTCGAGGTCGTCGTTTATACTGACGGAAGGAAAGCAGGATTCGGCAGCGGCTCATCGAAAAAAGATGCGGAACAGAAAGCCGCGCGCGAGGCGATTTCAAATTTGCTGCGAGAGGAAGCCAAAAAGGCCGGTTTGAATTAACTGTAAGCCGTGCGCCGATACATATTTGACTTTTTGTGAAAAATTGATTTATTGGTAGAAATTTTTAAACTGACTTCGATTTGAATAGATACAGGAGGTGCAAGTGAATATTGTCGTTTTGATAAAGCAGGTGCCGGAGATTGAACTGGTAAAAGTCGATCAGACTTCAGGCGAGGTTTCGCTTCCAACCGGGCCGGGCGTGGTGAATCCGTTCGACGAATATGCCGTCGAGGAAGCTCTGAGGATTAAAGAGAAAACCGGAGGCAAGGTAACAGTTATTTCGCTGGGATCGGAAAAAGTGGAATCGGCGCTCCGCGCCTGTCTGGCACTCGGCGTCGACGAAGCGATTCAGATTACCGATCCTGTTTTTGATAAATCGGACCCGCAGGCAGTCGCCAAAATACTTGCGGCCGGCCTTAAAAAAATAGGTGATTATAATTTGATTCTCGCCGGCAAGCAGGCGGTCGATGATGACTCGGCCCAGGTGCCGGCGGCGGTTGCGGCTAATCTCAATATCCCCCAGGCGATGTTTGTCAAAAAAGTCGACTCGATTGACGATAGCACGGCTACTATCTGGCGAACGACCGAAGAAGGCTATGATATTGTCGAGTTGACTCTGCCGGTAGTTTTGTCGGTCGTCAAAGAAATCAATGAACCGCGCCTGCCCTCGCTAAAAGGTAAGATGATGGCTAAAAAGGCGCCTGTGACAAAATGGACAGCGGCCGATATCGGCCTCGATGGCAGCGGTGTCGGAGCTAATTCATACACAAAGATTATCAAAGTCACCCCTCCCCCGCCGCGTCAGAAAGGCGAAATAATCGAGGGCGAAACCCCCGAAGAAATCGCCGAAAAGCTCTACAAAAAGCTCAAAGACGACCAGGTCTTGTAAATTCTTCTTTCGCAGGTCAGGAGCCGTGCCTGAGGCACTGAGCTTGGCGAAGTGTCGAAGGGCCCGAAGGGCGCTCCTGACTTACGACTATACTTGTATCGCATCCTCTTTCTGATAAGCTGCGTCCCACTGTGACCAGTCTAGTTCTCTCTTACAGAAAGGACAGATTGATATTCCTATAATCACTTGTCGATTACAAACTGAGCATGTGCCGCGCTCGATTTGATCGGTTTCCTTTAGCAGCATCAAACCAATTGCGGCATATATCCGTTTACTTGTAATATTAATTGCCTGCAAGTGATTCTTTATGTGATACAGGCGAGATACGGCGACGAAGAATCCTACGATTAAAAACAATCCTATTATTACGTCGACAATGTAAAACATGCTTAACTTCCTTTCTTATAGATTTCTGCCTATTATTCTATTACTACATTTAAAGCTGTCTGATTTTTTAATCTACCCATTACTTTAATAGTATTCCCCATAGCTCATTTAGATATCATCGATTCGGCCTTGATCATCCTATTGGATATTAATATAAAATTTACAGCCTTTAACGATTTATCGATTCTTAGCGGTCTCAAATAAATAACTAAGACTCCATTCGTACCATATTTGAACATTTTAAGCTTGTGGCGTTTCCCGCGGTCGGCCGCCGAGGGCGGGCGTATGAACTGATACATAATTAATTAAATTTGACACTTCCCCGTCAACTTTCTATATTCCCTTTTAATGCGGACTAAAAGAATAATTTCAACAGCCATTATTGTCTTTTTATTCGGCTGCGTTTCGTATGCCGCCGGGATTAATACTAACGCCCTCCTGACCGACACGCGTGTCGTTTATGTCTTCGACCAGGGCGATCAAATCGACTGGGCGCTCATTTATTACCTGGCCTGCGAAAACGGCTGTCAGGTCGATCTGGCCACTGTCAAAAGCGGCCCGGTTTACAAAAGGCTGTTTCTTGAATCGGACCGACACAATATTACACTCTCCAGATTTTTCCTTCCGGAAATTCTATATAATTATCTCGATTCCGCTGCCCGTCAACTTTATAAAAAAGACCATCCCGATACATCCATCGAGCATCTCGATTCGGCCGCGCGTGAGCTTTACAGTGAGTATCTTCCCGACTCTTCGGTGGAATACCTGATTTCGCTGGCGCGGGAATTGTACGGCGAACATCTTCCTGAAATGTCGATGAATTACTTCGACTCGGTCGCCGCCGATCTTTTCGGCGATTATCTCCCGGACATAATCATATTTTCATCGAATTTTAAGGATCGGGACACGCAAGCTTTCGATAACTATCTTCTCGATATCGAATTCGATACGACCGGAATCTTTAAAATCCAAAAGTACTTCCGCCGTGTCGATCAGGGTGGAGAAAAAAGCGTCTATCTTAATACCGAACAGTATTTTCAAGACCATAGTAAGGAAATCACGGAAATGGCGGCGGCCGTCGCCGAAACGCCACCGCTCCCCGGTTCGCTTCGGACTTATTCGATTTACGACCTGATCAAGGACAGAACAACGACATCATCCGGCACGCCTGATTTTCTTGCCGGGATAGAAAGGCTGAAATTCGACCAGATAACCCAAAAATACATCAAAACCGCTTCCGGTCGAAAGGCTTATGAAACGTATCGAGACCAATATGTCTCATATTTGGAAGCTGCGGAGCATCAAGGCGGTTTAAATAAAATCGAATCGCTTATATCGGCGCTTGGCGAGATGCAGAAAATCCGTCAGACTTATTATTACCAGATAGGCAGACTTGATTCATTGGCACCTATGGCCCGATATATTGAAAAGTCTCTCGGCTCGTTATCTTCGGCCATCTTTCAGGAGGCCGATATTGATTATCGCGCCAATATCGAGATTCGCGACACACCCGAGGGCAAAAGGCTTAAATTCAAATCGGAAGTCAATAACAATGGTTTTCTTGATATTGAAGCCGGATGGCTTGAATTCAATCCGCCCGGGGCCGATACAAATAAAATAATCGACAGTAGCTGGACGGAAATCAAACCCAACAATTCGCTTGTCAGGCAATATACGGTCGACATCGATCCGAAAAGACTGGAAACAATCAACGCCAGAGAGATGCGGTTTATCGGTCGTGTCAAGTATGGCGGTGAGGAAGTCAGCTTCACCTACACGGCCAATGCCTACGAGGAATCACCCCTGTCGGTCGAATTTGTCCCTGATTTTCTGATGATAAAACCGTTCGGTAAATTGAATATCGACCGGCTGGTCGAAGCAGCTGATTTGAAGGTTATTATCAGAAAACCGGCCGACTTTGTCGGAAAATTCGGTGTAAAAATCATTACGCCACCCGGTGTCATGGCCGGTGCATATCGGGAGGAAATCGACTTGCAGAACGGGCAACGGGCAATCGAGATGGGAATTCCATTGGTGATGACCTATAGTGCCGGAACAGAGAAAAAACAGATCGAAATCGACTTGATTAAAAATGGAAAAGTCCTTGCCTCCGATCGGGCCAATATCCGTCAGGCGGAATTCAGTATTCCCGAAAATCTCAATATCGCCCTTTTCCCGGACTATAATGGCCTGCTGGAAGATATCCTTATTGAAACCGGCGCCCGTTATCGGCCGATAAGCGAAAGGTTTCTGGTCGCGGGGGATTTCAGTTATTACGACGCCATCTTTTTCGGCACGCGATGTTATCAAAAATACAATTCTCTTGAGATAATCAGGGATAAAATCAAAGATTTTATGGAGTTCGGCGGCACGGTGGTAGTCTTCGGACAGCCGGATGAATGGCGCGATGACCTGCTTCCGGTTTCGATAATATCGACGACTGTAAATTTATCGGCCGACAGCCTCCTTGCTCTGGATAAAAATAATCAGATTTTTAAGACCAAATTCAATATAACTCCGGAAAAATTAATGAGCAGAATTAATGCCGGGTATGTTTCGTATCCGGCGGTCGTCTTTCCCGGAGAAAAGATAATAAAAAGCAGTAGTAATACAACGGTTCTTTCACAGACAAAACTGGGGAAAGGACGTCTTATATATTGTGGTTTGCCGCTTTTGGAGATGATAAGAGATCTTGATATCGATGCCATTAAGCTATTTTCGAATCTTGTTCATTATTCCGGCGAATAAAAAATAACTCTCAGGGCACAAGTTTGTATCCTCGGTGTTTAATAAAAATATGCCTGAAGAAAAGATAAAATTTAAAGAACGTTTCCGGATAATATTCAAACACCTGCCGAAGTACAGACGCTATCTGGCCTGGGGTGTGGTGGCGGTCATCAGCGCCAATTGCCTGATGCTGATCAACCCGTACCTTCTAAAAAATGCCTTTGATAAACTGGAAAACAAAGCTCCTTCGGGCGAAATATTGTCGATTGCCCTTCTGATTGTCGGCCTGGCCGTTTCCTCCGGGGTTTTTCGGTTCGCCATGAGACGGTCGATAATCTGGATGTCCCGTAAATTGGAGTACGATCTTCGCGCCGAACTTTTCTCGCATCTTCAGAAACTCAACCCGACCTTTTATCAAAATAATAAAACCGGCGACATCATGGCCCGTGCCACCAATGATATTGAGGCGGTGCGAATGATGATCGGGCCGGGGATGATGCATATCGGCAATGCCGTCGTCTCGACCCTCATCGCCATTTCATTTATGCTTTTTCTCTCACCCAAACTGACCCTGTACTCGCTGATCCCATTACCGATTATGTCGATTGTCGCCAATAGGCTGATGATGATTATCCACCGGCGTTTTATGAAAATCCAGGAATATTTCGGTATTCTTACTTCCAGGGTTCAGGAAAATATCGCCGGGATTCGCGTTGTCCGCGCCTATAATCAGGAAGAAGCCGAGATCGACGATTTCTCCGGTCACACCGGAAAATATATTCACCTGAATATGCGATTGATAAAAGTCGAGTCCCTCTTTTACCCGATTTTGTTTATGATTGCCGGAAGTGTCAATCTCATGGTGCTGTATTTCGGCGGCAGATCGGTCATCGGCGGTGAAATCAGCCTGGGCACGCTGGTCGCTTTTTTTGCATATCTGACTTTACTCATCTGGCCGATGATTGCGATGGGCTGGGTGGTTTCACTCTATCAGCGCGGGACCGCCTCGCTGGACAGAATCAACCGCATATTGAATTCGAAGCCGGAAGTTTTATCGCAACCTGATTCGATAAAAGATATCGACGTCAAAGGCAAAATCGAATTTCGAAATCTGAATTTCAGCTACAATGGTACTAAAGTCCTTCATAATATAAATCTGACGATTAAACCGGGAGAAACCGTCGGCGTTGTCGGTCCGACCGCGTCGGGCAAATCAACTTTGATATCATTGATCGGTCGGTTGTACCCGGTCCCATGGGGACAGCTTTATGTAGATGATATAGACATAAACAAATGGGATCTGCATACGCTTCGCCGTCAGATCGGATTCGTGCCGCAGGAGCCGTTTTTATTTTCCGATACCATCGTCGGTAATATCATGTTTGGTATAAATAACAGGAAAAACGAGATCGCCGAAAAGGCCGCCTCGCTCTCGGTAATCGATAAGGAGGTCGAAGAATTCCCCGACGGCTACGAGACCGTGTTGGGCGAAAGAGGTATTACTCTCTCCGGAGGACAGAAACAGAGATTGACAATAGCACGGGCAATCGCGATTGATCCGCGGATTTTAATTCTTGATGATGCCACCAGTTCGGTCGACACCGAAACCGAACATCAGATAAATTACCGGTTGCAGAGCGAAATCAACAAACGCACTTCGATTATCATTTCCCACCGCGCCTCGGCGGTCAAAACCGCCGACCTGATAATTTACATGGAAAACGGGACGATTGCCGAATCGGGCAGTCATGAACAATTGATGGACCTGAACGGCGCTTATGCACGACTCTACAGAATGCAATTGATTGAGGAAGAACTTAAGAGAATGTAATTATGACGGCCAACAATTACCATGAAGAAGAAGTCCTGGGTAAAGCGTACGACGGTCGCCTCATGCGCCGTCTGCTCACATACGCCCGCCCGTACCGCGTTCAGTTAATTGCCGCGGTAATTCTCTTATTGGGCGGGTCATTGCTTCAGTTACTTCTTCCCGTTATGGTGCAGATCGGCATCGATCGCTACCTTATGAAAGGCGATTTAAACGGCCTTGCACGCATCGTACTGGCTTACGGTGGAATCCTGCTGGCCGCGTTTATCCTGCAGTACCTTCAAATGTACATCACCATGGCGGTCGGACAGAAAGTTCAGTACGATATTCGAATGCAGATATTTTCGCATCTTCAGAAATTACACCTGGCCTTCTTCGACCGCAACCCGGTCGGGCGTCTGGTGACAAGAGTCACCAACGATGTCGCCGTCCTCGACGATATGTTTTCTTCCGGTCTCGTAGCGGTATTCGGCGATATCATCACATTGGTCGGTATCATAGTGGCGCTCCTGTACTATAACTGGAAACTGGCGCTGATGACCTTTATCGTCTTGCCTTTGTTGGTCTTAGCGACGATTGTATTCAGGAAAAAAGTCCGGGCCATTTATCGCGAAGTGCGTATCCGTCTGGCCCGCCTTAATGCTTTTGTGCAGGAACACATAAACGGCATGACCGTCATTCAACTGTTCAATCGCGAAAACGAAATTTATTCCGATTTTCTGGATATCAACGGCCGTCTGCGGGAGATGCATCTGAAATCGATCTATTATTACGCCACCTTCTTCCCCGTCGTCGAAATAATCAGCGCCGTCTCATTGGCGATACTTCTGTACTATGGCGGCCTCCAAATATCGGCCGAGGCCTTGACCTTCGGTGAACTGGTTGCCTTCATACAATTGGTGCAGCGGTTCTATAATCCCATCCGGGACCTCTCTGAAAAATACAACATCCTGCAATCTTCGATGGCCTCGTCGGAAAGAATTTTTAGACTGCTTGATACCGAACCGGAAATAATCGATAAACCCGAGACTTCCAAACCATCGGTTTTCAAAGGAAAAATCGAATTCGAAAACGTCCGGTTTGCTTATAAAGAAGGTGAGGATGTTCTCAAAGATATCTCCTTTACGGTGTCCCCGGGAGAAAAAGTCGCCATCGTCGGGGCAACCGGTGCGGGTAAGACATCATTGATTTCCCTCCTTTTCAGGTTTTATGATTATCAAAAGGGCTCCATAAAAATCGACGGCCAGGATATTAAAGATATGCCGACAAAAGTACTTCGCAGTCAGCTTGGATTAGTGCTTCAGGACGTTTTCATTTTTTCCGGTGATTACGCCGGTAATATCCGACTTGGCCGAAAGGATATTTCCGAGGAAAAACTGAAAGATGCTCTTAAAAAAGTGAACCTGTTTGATTATGTGATGAAAAACGGAGGCGGTTTATCCGCCGAGGTAAAAGAGCGCGGCGCGACGTTGTCCACCGGCCAGAAACAGCTTCTCTCTTTCGCTCGGGTATTGGCGTTTGATCCGAATATTCTGGTCCTCGATGAAGCCACCAGCTCGGTCGACACCGCTACCGAAAGACTGATTCAAAAGGCATTAGATAACTTGCTGGAAAATCGCACCGCCATAATCATCGCGCATCGCTTATCGACCATAGAAAAGGCCGACAAAATAATCGTCATGCATCATGGTGAACTGCGCGAAATGGGTAAACACAAGGAACTGCTTGAGCAAAAAGGCATTTATTATAGATTGTATCAAATGCAGTTCAAACAGGAACTTGTACGCGCGACAGGATAAACTTATGTTATCAAAAGGCAATTTAAAAGATGTTACTTCCTTTGCACGCGAGACCGCTTTGAAAGCGGGGAAAAAATTACAACGATGGAACAAACGCCGCAATCGGATTTCTTTTAAGGGGCGTGTGAATCTTGTCACTGACGCCGATGTGGCTTCGGAGAAATATATCACCAGGACTGTCGTCAAGAAGTATCCTGACCATTCGATTCTGGCCGAGGAAGAGAAACCGCAGGAGAAAAAGTCGGATTTCAGATGGATTATCGATCCGCTCGACGGCACCACCAATTTCGCACATAATTTTCCGTTTTATTGCGTCTCGATTGCGCTGGAGTACGAAGACGAGATCGTTTCCGGTGTCGTTTATGATCCGGTACGCGATGAGATGTTTTACGCGTATCAGAATGGTAATTCATTTTTAAATGGAAAAAAGATCTCCGTTTCGAAACAGTCCAAACTCGAAAAATCACTTCTGGCGACCGGTTTTCCCTATGATATCGGCAGTTCACAGGAGAATAATCTGAAACAATTCGGCAAATTTGCTCGAGCAGCGCAGGCAGTGCGTAGGGCCGGCTCGGCGGCGCTCGATTTGTGCTATCTGGCCTGCGGACGATTCGACGGATTCTGGGAATTAAAACTGCATCCATGGGATACCGCCGCCGGGAAAATTATTATTGAAGAAGCAGGCGGCAGGGTGACCGATTTTTCAGGGCAAAAATATTCCATCTATGATAAGTACATCCTGGCTACCAACGGTAAAATCCACGGCCAGATGAAAAAGATACTGACATCATCATAAGTTCGGATAATTTTCGAAATACATCAGGAGATACAGGTCAAGAACTCCGCTCTCCTGACGGGGGCGGGGCAATTGTCCGAATGGAAGCTAAGAGTTTTCTTCTATAAACCGATTCAAGATAAAATTGAATTTGTCACGTTCGGTGACAAAAAGAAAATGATATCCCCGCTCGATTAAATAATATTCAGCATTCTTGAAATGATTGACCCATGATTTTTCGATTTCTCTGCCAATACCGTACCCGGCCTCAATTACAAAAACCGGCAGGTTATCAGGAATCGGCGTCCTGATATGCGGATGGATTTTCTCACGCTCGCGGCAGCCGATCACGGACCTAAAAAGCCAGCGACTGTCGCAATCCTTAAGCGATGATAAAACGAAATCGGCCTCCGGATGACCTGGGGTGGCCGAGAGCATATCCAGATACCATTTGTCGGTCGCCGCCTTCATTTGTTCGTCCGGAATCTCCAGCATCAATTTGCCAAAATTAACCCGCGCCTCGATTATTTCTTCGTCATGGTGATAAGCGCAGTCGACAAAAACAACACCTTTCAGGTTCGGATCATCTAATCTAATCATTTCCGGAAGCACATCACCGGCAAAACTATGCCCGATAGCAAAATACGGGCGCTTTATCTTATTCTGCATCATATCGACGATAGCGGCCGCATCTAGCTCGGGCGCGAACACCGGATCGATATTTTTGGAACTGGAACCATGACCGAACAGATCAACCGCCACCACTATAAATCCATCCTTGAAAAACTCAACCTGATATTTCCAGACGGTACTATTCCCGCCCAGACCATGAATAAAAAGCAAAGCCGAGTCGCCTTCACCGTATGTATTATAGAATAAATCGTATTTGTCGAAACTATGGACCGGCATTTATTCCCTTTATTCAGCAGGCTTAAATTATAGATATTATTCGTCGCCTGCGCCATTAAATAATCGGCCGGCATCTATAAACAACAATTGCTTTTTGGCGGCACAGACTTTATTATTACTATTCAAATGGTATAATTATCACAGGAGTTATCGATTGTCTGATAAATTAATGATTTCTACCTCAGGTATCAGAGGCGTCGTCGGTTCCGGTCTTGATGCCGCTATGGTAACCGAATACGCCGCCGCTTTCGGGACTTTTCTAAAAAAAGGCAAAGTCGTCATAGGCCGCGACACCCGCCCGTCAGGTCAAATTTTCAAAATGGCGGTTATCGCCGGGCTTCGCTCGGTCGGTCTTGATGTCATTGATATCGGCATCGTTCCCACACCGACGGTCGAGATTGCCGTTGGCGGACTTAATGCTGCCGGAGGAATATGTATCACCGCCAGCCATAATCCGGCCCGATGGAACGCGCTGAAATTTTTCAATCGTAAAGGTGAATTTATCAATAAAACCGACTTGGCTAAGGTAAAGAAAATATACACATCAAAAGCCTTCGCCTTTAAGAACTTCAAAACTCTGGGTACGTTCACATCTGATAATTCCTGGATTGATAAACACATCAATCTCATCCTGAAGCAAAAAAAACTCAATTTGAAGGCTGTCAAAAAAGCCGGGCTTAAAATCGTCGTTGACGCCGTCAACGGTGCCGGATCGATTGCGTTGCCTGAACTGCTCGAAGCCATCGGGGTTAGGGTGATTCGACTTAATTGCGAAAACAACGGCGATTTCCCGCATAAGCCGGAACCGGTCGCGAATAATCTCAAAATGCTTTCGGCGGCGGTTAAGAAATTCAGGGCTGATTCGGGAATGGCCTGCGACCCCGATGCGGACCGGCTGGCGCTGGTGGACGAACATGGATCGCCGATTGGCGAAGAATTTACTCTGGCTCTGGCGGTAAAATACATTTTGTCACGGCAAAAAGGGAAAGTAGTCGTTAACCATTCGACCTCACGTCTGACCGAGGCGGTCGCCGCATCGATGGGCGCACGGACTTATTATACTCCAGTCGGTGAGGCCAATGTTATCGCCGGGCTGAAAAAACATAAGGCGATTGGCGGCGGCGAGGGCAACGGCGGCGTGATTTACCCCTCGTTTCATTACGGCCGCGACGCCTTGATCGGGGCGGCCATTATCGCCGCTTTTCTGGCCGATTCGAAAAAAACTCTTTCTGAAATAGTGCGAACTTTGCCGACTTATTATAATATAAAGCTAAAAGCGCCGCTTCCCAAAGCATTCGACAAAAAAGTCGCCAAAATGGAAAAAGCGGCCAGAACAAGTTTTGAGAAACTAAAAATCGATCGCCGCGACGGACTCAGGTTCGATTTTTCCAGAGGCTGGTTCCAGATCAGGCGATCCAACACTGAGCCGATTTATCGTCTGATAATCGAGACCGATGCGAAAAAGTTGACCGATATCATCAGACGCGAGATTGAAAGCTTTTTGAAATAAGGAATCATATATGTGCGGTATTGTCGGTTATGTCGGTTATCAAAAGGCACTGCCGATTTTGATTCAGGGGCTGAAACGATTGGAATATCGCGGCTATGATTCGGCCGGAATCGTGCTGGCGGAAAAAGATCATCTGATATGCGAAAAATGCGTTGGCAAAATCGTTTGCCTGGAAGATTTGATCGCCGGTAAAGAGTATAATGCCGTTCACGGCATTGCCCACACACGATGGGCCACGCACGGCGAACCGTCGATCGTGAACGCCCACCCGCATCTTGACAGCAAAAATGAAATCGCCCTGGTTCACAACGGTATAATCGAGAACTACCGCACCCTTAAGGCGTTTCTGGAAAAGCGCGGGCATATCTTTAAGACCGAAACCGATACCGAGATCCTGGTGCATCTTATCGAAGAATATTACGAAAATGATCTCACCGAAGCGGTCCGGATTGCTTTGACGCAGGTTGAAGGTACTTACGGTATCGCTGTCATCGCATCCAACGAGCCGGATAAAATCGTCGCCGCCCGCCAGGGGTCACCACTGGTGCTGGGTCTTGGTAAAAATGAAAACTTCGTCGCCTCGGATGTCAGCGCTATTTTGGCCTATACCAATCGTGCCGTTTATCTCGAGGAGGGCGAAATCGCCACCGTCACTTCCGACGGCTATGAAATAACCAGCGCCGATAAGATCATGCGTACTCATCAGATTGAAGAGATAACCTGGACTCTGGACATGATTGAAAAGGGCGGCTATGATCACTTCATGCAGAAGGAGATTCACGAACAGCCGGCCACACTCAAAAATGCCATCCGCGGTCGCCTTAATTTTGAAGACGGTATACCCCGTTTGAACGGCCTGAACCTGCAGTACAATGAACTGAGAAATATCGATCGAATTATTATCACGGCCTGCGGCACATCATGGCACTCGGCATTGATCGGCGAGTATATCATCGAGAGTCTGGCCCGTATCCCGGTCGAGGTCGAATATGCCTCGGAATTCCGATACCGCTCGCCCATCATCAGGGAAGGAACGATTATAATCGTTATCAGCCAGTCGGGCGAAACGCTGGATACGATGGCGGCGATGCGCGAGGCCAAGAACAAAGGCGCCACCGTTCTGGGAATATGCAATGTCGTCGGCTCCACCATCGCGCGTGAAACTAATGGCGGCGTTTATATCCATGCCGGTCCGGAAATCGGTGTCGCTTCGACAAAAGCTTTCACGTCGCAGGTGATGGTGCTCTATCTGATCGCCCTGCTTCTTGGCCGCATGCGCCAGATGTCGGTTCAGGAGGGGATGGAGTACATGCAAAGCCTTGAAAAAATTCCCGATCAGGTGGCGGAGATACTTCGCACCGAAGATCAGATCAAAGCTATTGCGGAGCAGTACTATCAAAACAACAATTTTCTTTATCTCGGCCGGGGTGTGAATTTCCCGACCGCTCTCGAAGGCGCTTTAAAGCTGAAGGAAATCTCTTACATTCACGCCGAAGGGTATCCGGCGGCGGAAATGAAACACGGCCCGATTGCTCTTATCGACAGGAATATGCCGGTCGTGGTTATCGCGCCGAAACACCCGGTCTACGATAAAATTCTGGCCAATATCGAGGAGGTCCGGGCGCGCAACGGCAAAATTATCGCCCTGGTCAGTGAAGGAGATACTGAAATCCGGGGGAAGGCCGATCATATAATTTCTCTGCCGAAAACGATGCCGCTGTTTACACCCATTCTGGCTGTGGTGCCGCTGCAACTTCTGGCCTATCATATCGCCGTCCTGCGCGGCTGCCATATCGACCAGCCGCGGAATCTGGCCAAAAGCGTAACGGTCGAGTAATTGTAATTTGTCAGGAGCTAGCTCGCTTCTTCTATCGTACTGATCTCGATCAGCAACCAGGCGCCGCAGTAAAGCATGGTCAGAAGCGCCTTTAATGATACCGCCCAATCGAGCCCGATAAAATAAAGAAAGCCGATTAAAGTCGCACCGAAAAAGATTCTCGTAAAACCGTCAAACAGCTTCATTTTGACAAAATTATATAACCCGATTGACAGATAAAGTATGACCAGGGCGGGGGCGAAAAGCAAAACGAACCAGGATAAAAAATTCAGCCGGGAGGCAAAATTAAAAAGCGAATTGTCCCCCTTACCCGTAAACAAAAAGAAAACATGCGCACCGACAAAAAACATGGTGAGAGCTATATAAACCAGCCCATCATAATAGCCCGATTTGATATCTCTTATCCCCAGCTTGGCAAAAAAGAGAGCCGCCGCCAACAAACCGGTCAGGTATAAAAATGTGCTGATATCGAATATATTTCCGAATAGAATATCCATAATTCTTCTCCTTTTCCATTCTATCCAGTAATAAACGTGCCGGAATGGCCTTAATTGATACTGATCTCACAAGTCAATGATACAGTGAGGGTTGTGTGCAATTATCAAAATTCCGAAAGGTTTTTAAATGATTGCCTTCCCACCCTGAGAGTGCATCAAAATGCAGAACATCCTCTCGAAATTCGCTTTATATATTTCGCCCCTCAATAACCGTAAAACGTCGGATATTCCGAGATAGGTATTTCGTATGTCGTACCGTCCGATTCGCGCCGCGCGGCAAAAATCGGATCCCATTCCCCGCGATGGCGAATCTGTATCATGGACCAGTCATACGGCGGAATCATAACATGAAAACATATTCGCATTTCCCATTCGGAATTCAAAAACGTCCAGTGTTCAACAACCCATATCTGCGGATAGGTCATGTAGGCGAACCACTCCTGATTGGAGAAATTGCCGAATTCAGGATGCTCCGTTTCAAGCCATTGAATAAGCGGATCTCGTTTGGCTATGGCCTCATTGATACCCGCCGAACTCCAATCAAACATCTCAATATCAAATGTAACAATCTGGGTATCGCCAGCTTGCGTGGCTATAAGGTTGATTACATAGCTCTTAATCTCAGCCGATTGGTCCGGATTGATGGCAATCTCCGCGATGGGGGTATCAACTGTCAGTACATATCTGTCCAGTTCCGCGTTCAGGAGCGGATCGGCATCGAGCGATAATGCAACTTCGCCGGAAAAATCTTCCCCTGGAACCAGCCTGACTATAAACACTCCGCCTCCCTCCGGATAACTTCGAATATAAGTATGTCTGGCTGCAATCGTAAAATCGGCCTCATTTGGATTCTGGCAGCAGGCGGGTGACGGACCTTCCAGAAAAAGATAACAAATCAGGAAAGTGATATCAAACAGGTTGACAACACTATCGCAGTTGTTGATGTCGGCTGTTGCCGGATTCACCGGTGCCGGGCCGTCAAGATAAAGATAGCTTACCAGGAAAGTTATGTCGAACATATTGACCACGCCGTCATCATTGACATCGCCGCATAAGTCGGGCTTTTCAGCAATCAAATATGCATGCGTCGCTGATGCTTCCGCAAGTATGTTATCATCCGAAAATATCAAAAGCGGCGCGGCAAAAACGGTGACGGCAATCAGTAATATGAATGCCGTCGTTATTATTCTTCGCGGCGGTTGGCTTGCTTTGGCGACTATCAAGGAGGATATATAATTCCGTTTCGAATTAAAAGATTTCCTCATCTTCAATTCCTCCTTCTTGTTTTATAAACGAAATATAGACAAAATTGTTTACATAAATTTTCCCGGCGGTATGGCACACTCCTTGGGGTGCGAAACTATTAGGGATATAGAGGAGCGGTAATCTCAGCACACCAGACTACGAGAAATTCCGCTTTAAAAAATATTGAACGAGGATATGCGGCGTTTAATCCTGTCTTTGACGAATGGAGTTTAGCAATCCGCCGATAAGAAGGATTTTCTTCTCGCGCTCGGTAAGATCGTGGCGGCAGGTTAAAGTAATACCTTTGTCGGTGACAACGACATCAAGAAATTCACCGTTGTTAAGATAATCATGCAGATTAGACAACACCAGACGATCGTCCACCCCCACCTTTTCAATTTTCTCATCCTCCTCAGCTAAAAGCGGCAGAATCCCGAAATTTATCAGGTTCTGCCGATGAATACGCGCGAAGCTTCTTGCAATGACGACTCGCAATCCGAGGAAGCGAGGGACCAGAGCGGCATGTTCCCGACTGGATCCCTGCCCGTAGTTCTTCCCTGCAATAATCGCAAATCCCGGTTCGGCGGTCTGCCTTGCACGAAGATAAAAACCATTATCGACATCGGCAAAAACATATTCACTCATCTTTTCGATATTGCTTCTATAAGGAAGCACACGCTGTCCGGCTGGCATTATTTCATCCGTGGAGATATCATCGCCGACTTTCAACAGCACCGGGATCTCCAGTCGATCCGGGAAGTCATCGAACGCAGGTAAACTCTTGATATTCGGACCCTTTTGCAATTCATATACGATACCTTCATCGGGCGAAGGAGGCGGCACGACCATATTGGCATTGATAAGAACTCGTTTCGGTTCATTGAAAACGGGATAATCCATATCGAGCGTTCGGGGATCAGTTATTTCACCGGTAATGGCCGAAGCCGCGGCCGTTTCCGGACTGCACAGATAAACCGCATCCTCTTTGGTACCCGATCGGCCGGGGAAATTACGCGGCACTGTTCGCAAGCTGATTCGCCCGGTCGCCGGTGCCTGTCCCATACCGATACAGCCATTGCAGCCCGCCTGATGGATTCGACCACCGGAATGAAGCAGTTTCCCGAGAAGTTTCAATTCCATTAAGTTCTCCTGCACCTGGCGCGTCGAGGGATTGATATCAAATGAAACTCGATCGTGGACTCTTTTGCCGTCCACTATCAAAGCCGCAATAGCAAAATCGCGTAAACCCGGATTGGCCGACGACCCAATCATCGCCTGATATATTTCCCGGCCCGCCACTTCCCGAACCGGAACGACATTACCGGGACTGCTGGGCAGAGCAATAAGCGGCTCCAGAGTAGATAAATCAATTTCATCATGTTCATCATATTGCGCCTTATCATCCGCGACGATTTCGTGAAAATCATTCTCTCGATTCTGCTGTTCCAGAAACGCCCTGACAGCGTCATCAGAGGGAAAAACAGTGGTGGTTGCTCCCAGTTCGGCGCCCATATTCGCAATGACATGCCTATCCATGGCGGTGAGAGATTTCAATCCCGGGCCATAATATTCGATTATTTTACCGACCCCGCCGCTGACTCCGTGTCGACGGAGCATCTCCAGAATTATGTCCTTGGCGCTGACCCAATCGGGTAATTTACCGACAAGACGCACGCCCATTATTTTCGGCATATTGAAATAGAAAGGTTCACCGGCCATGGCGCGGGCCACTTCAAGCCCCCCGGCACCGATAGCCAGCATTGCCAGAGCCCCGGCGCCGCAGGTATGACTATCGGAACCGAGCAAGGTCTTTCCCGGAATACCGAACCGCTCCATATGCGACGGATGACTGACTCCGTTTCCGGGGCGGCTATACCATATCCCAAAACGTTTGCAGGCGCTGCGAAGAAACAGGTGATCGTCGGCATTTCGAAAGTCGGCCTGGACAAGATTGTGGTCAACATATTGGGCCGAAAGCTCCGTTTTAACCCGCCGCAGATTCATCGCTTCCAACTCCAGCATGACCATCGTCCCGGTTGCGTCCTGAGTTAAAGTCTGGTCAATCTTTATGGATATTTCCGTACCGGGCTTTAAATTTCCTGAAATCAAATGACTTTCAATTAACTTCTGAGCAACATTATATTTCATATTTCAACTGCTTTCCGCCACATTTAATGTTCATACGCGACCACCTTACAATATTTATATCATAAAGCCCGAATATCAAGAGAAATTTCCACTATTGACTTTATATGTTATAAGTCGGGCCGCGCGCTTGCGCGTGAAATAATTCCAGGCCCACTGGATAAATACGATTAATCGATTATCATACCCGACCAGATACATCAGATGAATGAAAAGCCATAATAGCCAGGCCGGGTACCCCGCCACTTTTAACCAGCCCAGGTCCGCAATCGCCGCGGCTCTTCCGATTACCGCCATATTCCCCCGATTAAAATATTTGTAGTCTTTTATTGGTTTTGCTTTAAGTCGCTTGACTATGCTTTTTGCAACGTAGCGTCCCTGCGACATGGCCACCGGCGCGACCCCGGGCAACGGTTCTCCGGTTTGATGGCTGTAATTCGCCAGATCGCCGATAGCGAATATTTCAGGATACCCTGGGAAATTTAATTTCGAATCGACGTTAACTCGACCGGCCCGATCCAGAAATGATTTATCATGACCAGCCAGGATTTCGCCGAGAGGCGATGGCTTGACACCGGCTGCCCACATGACAGTCTGTGCCGCCAGTCGAATTTTTCGGTCACTCTCCTCAATCTTGACACCGGAGTCATCAAAACCTGTCACCATGGCACCTGTCCGTATTTCGACATTTAATTTTTGTAAAGAACTGGACGCTGATTTTGCCAGCGCTTCCGGAAATGTCGGCAGGATGCGCTTCCCACCCTCAAGTAAAATTATTCGAGCTTCAGATGTATCAATAGTTCGAAAATCATCCTTTAATGTGATATTGGCTATTTCAGCAACGGCTCCGGCCAGTTCGACACCGGTGGGTCCGCCGCCTATAATTATGAATGTCATAAGGCATTGCCGCCGCGCCTCATCAGCAGCCGTCTCGGCCTCTTCGAAAGCCGCATAAATCCTGTTTCTTATATTAAGCGCATCCTCTATTCTCTTAAGCCCGGGAGCGCGATTTTCCCACTCGTCGTGACCGAAATATGAATTCTCGGAACCGGCCGCGACAATAAGACTATCATAGTGAACACGCTTGTTTTCAAGAATTACATGACGATTTTTTCGGTCGATATCAATTACCTTTCCCCATAGAACCGATATGTTTTTTTGCCTACCCAATATACCCCGCAGAGGCGAGGCAATTTCAGCCGGGGATAAGCCGCCGGTCGCAACCTGATAAAGAAGCGGCTGGAAAAGATGAAAATTACGTTTATCTATCAGAGTGACTCTGACCGGAGCTTTCCGAAGAGATTTGGCAGCCCATAAACCGCCGAAACCGCCACCGATAATAACAACATGATGTTTATCGCCGGACTTGGAAGAATGATTATCCTCAAGGATTTGCTCATTATCTTTTTGTCCGATTTCCGCTTTCATCGCCGATTTTACCGTATCCCTTATTAATATTATATTATAATTATTATAGGTTACGCCAAATCATTCAGAATTAACAGGAATAATTAATATTCCGATTTAAGTCAAAGCCCAACATCGCATTAACTCATACAACAGGATTAAAAAAACAGTGCCCTCTTATAATCGGGCTATTACATGCCCGGGTCGTTCAAAAGGCAGAAGGCTCCGAATTATAATCTAATTCATCGCGATAAGATAAAATAAATATGGCTGTTGCCGGTTTTATCTGATCCTGCCAAAAAAAATGTCGGAAATGGTTGCCCGTAACCATTCTATTGTGTATACTATCTTAAATAGTAATAATACCGTAACTGGAATTTGAATGAGGAAAAAAGGCCGGACAAATATTTCGGAACTGATGGAAAATTTCGAGCATGTATGCAGATCCAGAGGTTTAAAGATAACGCACCAGAGAGCGGAAATATTTTTTGAATTGGCGAAATACCCGGGTCATCCGACGGTCGAAAATGTATTCGGTCGGATTCGAAAAAGATTGAAGACCATATCACTGGACACGGTATATCGCACGATTGCGACCTTTGAAAAGAACGGTTTGATAAAAAGGGTTCAAATACTTGACAATTCAGCCAGATTTGATATAAATCTGTCGGTTCATCATCATCTGGTCTGCACCCGTTGTAAAAGGATTGAAGATTTTTATTGGCCGGATTTTGATGAGATAAAATTGCCGACAGATGTCGGAGGCTGGGGAAAAATCTATTCGAAACATGTCGAAATCAGGGGCTTATGCCGAGATTGCAGGACGAAGCGCAAGAAGGAATGATTAATCATGGCTTTATAAGAGATAATAGTATTATCTCGATTTTGATAGTAACAACTCTTATATAGTAATAATTTGAAAGGAAATGAAGAAATGGCAAAAAAGAAAAAACAATTGACGACTTCGGCCGGTATTCCGGTCGGAGACAATCAAAATTCGATAACGGCCGGTCCGCGAGGTCCGCTTCTGGTTCAGGATTGGCAGCTATTCGAAAAGCACGCCCATTTCAATCGGGAACGGATTCCCGAGCGGGTCGTCCATGCCAAAGGCTCGGGAGCCTACGGTACCCTTACCATAACCAATGATATAACAAAATACACTAAAGCCAGAGTCTTACAGGTCGGCAAGAGAACCGAATGTTTCTTGCGCTTTTCGACCGTGGCCGGCGAGCGCGGTGCCGCCGATGCCGAGCGCGACGTCCGAGGTTTTGCCATGAAATTTTACACCGAAGACGGCAACTGGGATCTGGTGGGAAACAACACCCCGGTTTTTTTTGTCCGAGACCCGTATAAGTTTCCCGATTTTATTCGTACGCAAAAGCGTGATCCCAAAACCAATTTGCGAAGCAATACGGCGCAATGGGATTTCTGGTCGCTTTCACCGGAGAGTTTGCATCAGGTTACCATTTTATTTTCCGACCGGGGTCTTCCCCGCAGTTTTCGTAACATGAACGGCTATGGAAGTCACACGTACAGCTTCATCAATGCCAAAAACGAAAGATTTTGGGTAAAGTTCCATTTCAAAACCGCCCAGGGAATTAAATGTATGACAGGGGAGGAATCGGCTGAAATTATCGGTCGTGACCGCGAAAGCCACCAACGCGACCTCTTTGAGTCGATTGAAAAAGGTAATTTCCCGAAGTGGAATATGAAGGTACAAGTTATGACCGAAGAGCAGGCTCTTAAGACATCGTACAATCCGTTTGACCTGACAAAGGTCTGGCCCCACGGTGAATTCCCGCTCATTGACGTCGGCGTATTGGAATTAAATCGTAATCCGGAAAATTATTTTGCCGATGTTGAACAGTCGGCCTTCTCACCGGCCAATGTCGTTCCCGGTATCAGCCATAGTCCGGATAAAATGCTGCAATTCCGCATTTTTGCGTACGCCGATGCGCATCGCTATCGCCTCGGTGTCAATTATGAGAGTCTTCCCGTAAATAAACCGCGAAGCGAGGTCAGTGCTTATCATCGCGACGGTAAAATGCGCTTTGACGGCAACGAGGGCGGCGCGGTCAATTATGAACCGAATAGTTTCGATGGCCCGGTAGAAGACCATCAATACAAAGAACCGCCGCTTAAAATCGATGGTGACGCCGACCGTTATAATCATCGTGAGGGCAATGATGATTATACCCAGGCCGGAAACCTATATCGATTGATGCCTGACGATGAAAAAACTCGTCTTTACGAGGCCGTTGCCGGCGCTATGGACGGAGTTCCCGAGGAAATTATCGATCGGCAAATAAAACATTTTGAAAAGGCCGATCCGGCCTATGCCGCCGGAGTCAGGAAGGCACTTGGTATGAAATAATTATCTTTTTAATTTAACAAGGAGCGAATTATGCACGAGAAAAGCCAGGCGTTGTTGAACAAGGCTGTCGCCGATGAACTGTCGGCCGTCCATCAATATATGTACTTCCATTTCCATTGCGATGACCAGGCCTATGATCTGTTGGCCGATTTATTTAAGAAAACCGCCATTGAGGAGATGTTGCATATCGAGCGTTTGGCCGAGCGCATACTGTTTCTGGGCGGTGAAGTAGAGTTGGTTGCGGCCCATGAAGTACAGAAAATCCATGATGTCCGGAAGATGCTGGAAAAGGGCAAGGAATTGGAAGAGAGCAGCGTCAAAATGTATAACCAGTTTGCCAACGAATGCTCGGCCAATGCCGATTCGGCGTCGAAAAAATTATTCGAAGACCTGGTCATTGACGAAGAACGCCACTATGACCAGTATGATAATGAAATCGACGCCATGGATAAATTCGGTGACAATTATCTGGCGCTTCAATCGATTGAAAGGAGCAAGAACCGGGCTGCCGGCCAAACTCCTCAATAATAAGATTAAATGAGCATCTTCGATTTATTTTATATTGATTAAGGTGTAACTGATAATCGATTGCCCGATAAAAAACCCCCCGTGCCCTAAAATCAGATAACGGGGGGCGGATTTTTCGCCAACACGAACATTCCTTAATTGTTCGCTACGGCGAAATTATGAAACCGTGCGCTAAACGGGACTATAGAAAGTACCATCCATTGGCCGTCCTAATAGCCCGATACTTTAATAAATTAGTCCTGTGCCGGCCGTCTATTTACTATATACATCTGTACTAAGATATTTTAGGCCGGAATCTACCATCAATGTAGATACTGCGGCATCCGATCCCAACCGCTCCGCCACCTGAATTGCAGCAACGACATTCGCGCCCGAGGACGTTCCCGCAAAAAGACCCTCCTTCCGGGCTAAACGCCTGGTCATTGCCTTCGCATCATCAGTACTGACCGCAATGATTTCATCCACCTGGCTTGCATCCCAGAGCGGTGGAGTATAGCCGATGCCGACTCCCTCGATTTTGTGCGGTCCCGCCTGACCACCGGACAAAATCGCCGATTCAGCCGGCTCGACGACGACTATCCTGATTTTCGGATTGCGGCGCTTCAATACGGTAGCCACACCCCGCGACGATGCCGCGGTACCGACACAATGAACAAAGGCATCAAGCTTTCCCTCGGTTTGACTCCAGATTTCCTCAGCCAATGGATAGTACCCGGAAATGCTATCGAAATTGTTCAGTTGATCGGTCCAGTAAGTATGCGGCCTTTTGCTGATTTCTCTGGCGGCCTCGATCATATCCAGAATCAACTTTTTGGTGGTCAGTCCCCCCTCGCTGGGGACCATTGTAAGTTCCGCACCGAGTGCCGACATATGTTTCAACTTCTCCTGACTGAATGCATCCGATGTAACGATATGAAGACGATACCCCTTCGCAACACAGATTAATGCGAGTGATATTCCCGTACTGCCGCCGGTATACTCAACGATAGTATCCCCCGGTTTCAGCCGGCCGTCTTCCTCCGCCTTTGAAATCATCGCCTGTGCCGTTCGATCTTTCATGCTTCCGGTCGGATTTTCCCACTCGAGCTTCACGAATATTTTGGCACCACCGGGCGGAACAACCTTACGCAGCTGCACGATTGAAGTATTTCCAATTGCCTGCAATACATTGGCACTAATACTCATTCTATTTTCTTTCCGTTATATTTTAATTACTATCTCATTCAACTGATTCCAGGTAGAAAACAGCAATAAATAATATATGAGCTTCCATCCATGATTACTAATTAAATTTGCTATTTGGTAGCGGGGGGCGGATTTGAACCGCCGACCTTCGGGTTATGAGCC
>CAYXTW010000047.1:0-29171 GCA_964467955.1 uncultured Ignavibacteriaceae bacterium
CTGACGCCATTTCGTGGGCGGCAGACGCCCTCGTCTGCCCCTTTTATATTAACCGTTCCCTTATAACGCCCGCAAATGGCCGGGAGTTATTTTCGAATGGCTGACCGCAGGCGATTCTCCATATCTGCATCCCGCCAAACGGGTGGGTTACAGGTCGCATAAACGTGATCGGCGGGTCCTCAGACCCGCCGCATCCCGGTAGGTCTGAGGACCTACCGGGCACAATATTTATTAATATGCGAAACGAAGCCATTTTATGAATTCAACCACTCGGCGACGTCGGGAGCATGATACGAAATGATTATATCCGCACCGGCACGTTTAATAGATGTCAATATCTCAAGCGTCAACTGCCTTTCATCGGCCAGCTTTTTGTCGGCCATCAGTTTCACCATCGAATATTCGCCGCTGACATTGTACGCCGCAATTGGAAGATCGAAACGCTCTTTGACTTTTGCGATTATATCCAGATACGACAGCGCCGGCTTGACCATAATAATATCGGCGCCTTCTTCGATATCGAGCTCCATCTCTTTCATCGCTTCATGTGCATTAGCCGGATCCATCTGGTACGTTTTCCGATTGCCGAACTGCGGCGCCGAACCGGCCGCCTCACGAAACGGGCCGTAAAATGCCGAGCAGTACTTGGCGGCATACGACATGATACCGACATTTGAAAAACCGTTTTCATCCAGCGCTTTCCGAATAACACCGACGCGCCCGTCCATCATATCCGACGGCGCCACCATATCGGCGCCCGCTTTGGCGTGCGAAACCGCCTGCTGTGCCAGAACCTCCAGCGTGGCGTCATTATCGACATCATTATCCTTAATAATTCCGCAATGACCATGATCGGTATATTCACAGAGACAGACATCGGTGAATACAAGAATCTCCGGATTGGCCGACTTGATTTCCGCGACTGTTTTCTGGACGATTCCATCCGGTTTCAGGGACTCAGAACCGGTCGCATCCTTATTACCCGGTATCCCAAAAAGCAAAATACCGGGGATTCCGAGTTCGAATACTTGAGTTGCCCGATCGATGGCATCGATCACGGGATACCGATAAACGCCCGGCATCGATTCAATAACGATCGGCTTATCGATATTCTCGGCCACAAACATGGGATAAATAAAATTGGATATGTGCAAATTCGTCTCGCTGATAAGTTTTCGCATTGCCTCGCTTTTTCTCAATCTTCTGGGTCGGGATTCAGGGTAAAACATATTAATCCTGCCTGTTTACTTTTTATAATACTTTCTTATGGCATCTATCACGCCGGGGACGTTATGCTCGGTCGCCTCGCACGTAACTTGCATCCCCAGCGATTTTATTATTTTACTTGTTGCCGGGCCGATCGAAACAATCATCGCTCTTTCGGCCAGCTCATTTACTTCATCTTCGGAAAGCGTCGTCTTAAGACCGTACGCCGTCGAGCCGCTGGTAAACGTTATAACATGGGGCGGATACTCAGACAGCTTTTCTTTGAGTCCCTCCGGCCAGCCGGGGTGAAACGTCCTGTACACCTGCAACGCAATGACTTCCACGCCGCTTTCATGCAGAGCTTTCTCGATCGAATCATCAGCCAGATTCCCGCGGACTCGGACAACGGTAGTATCATCCAATTGCACTTTGGACGTAAATTCTCCGGCCAGATCGGCTGTCGTAGCGATCGAGGGAATAAAGTCCGCCTTAAGATTAACTTTATTCAGCGCTCGCAGTGTCCCGTAACCGATGGCCGCGATTTTGAAACCGCCAAGATTACGGATGTCACCTATCTGCTTCCGGAGCTGTTTGAAAAAATATCTGACGCCGTTCTCACTGGTGAATATCAACCAGCGATTTGTACTACTAATTTTCTTGTAGGCCATCCACCCATTTTCATCATTATGCTCTTCCGTTGCAATCGTCGGGTAAGCCAGGACCTCAGCACCGAGTTCGCGCAGCGATTTGTACATCTCCTGAGCCTGGTCGGCCGGACGTGTGACCATGATTCTTTTTCCGAAGAGAAGTTTGTTTTCGAACCATTGCAAATAGGGCCGAAGATTTACGACCTCACCGATTATAAACAATGCCGGCGGTTTGACCTTTTCTGTTTTGGCTTTCTTGGCAAGTTCGCGCAGGGGAGAGGTGAACGTTCGCTGAGACGCCGTCGCGCCGTGTTCGACAATCGCCGCCGGCGTATCCGCCGACATTCCCGAATTAATAAGCTTATCTATAATGTTTTCGACTTCGCTGACACCCATGTAGATAACAATAGTACCCTTTTTTGCCAGGGCTATCCAATCCCATGGTACATCCGAAGTTGTCTTATCCTTCGCCTTATGCCCGGTCGCATAAACAACAAACGAGGCATGTTCCCGATCGGTCCCCGGAATGCCGCTGCAGGCCGACACCGCCACCGCCGCCGGGATTCCCGGAATAATCTCGACATTTATATTATTCTCCCTGAGGTATCGGGCTTCTTCGCCGCCGCGACCGAAAACAAACGGATCACCGCCCTTCAATCGTACAACCGTTTTACCTTCGTTGGCCAGTCTGACCATCAGCTTGTTTATGTCAGCCTGGGGCAGAGCATGATTCCCGGCTCTTTTTCCGACATAATATTTTTTAACATTCCACGCCAGAGTTACAATCAATTCGGAGGGGACAAGATTATCGTATACGACCGCATCGCAACTTTGGAGGCGTTCGTAACCCTTAACGGATATCAAATCGGGATCGCCCGGCCCCGCGCCGATAAGATAGACCTTGCCTTTGGCTATTGCACTCATTTGTACCCGGCGATTATTTGTTCCGCCCCTTGTTTATCTAACTGTTCGACCACATCATCGACGATTTCCTCGTCAGGTGTTTCAATATTGCTCTCATTGTCCGCATTTAAACGTCTTTTGCCGTCCTTGTCAAGAACGACGGCGCTCAATTTTATTCTGTTATTCTCGATCCGCGCCCAACAACCGGCAGGGGCGGAGCACCCGGCTTTGATTTTAAACAGGAGCAACCTTTCGATATCTAAACAGCGATGCGAAATTGGATGGTCAATCGCTCTGACGACATCGATTACTTCGTTATCATCTTGCCTGACCTGCACCACCAGTGCGCCTTGCCCCGCGGCGGGCAAAAATATTTCCGGCGGGAGTATTTCGGTGAATCTGTCTTCAAGGCCAATTCGTTTAAGCCCGGCATACGCCATAATAATCGCATCGAATTCGCCATCATCGAGTTTTTTCAATCTCGTTTCAATATTGCCGCGAATATTTTCTATTTTGAGATCGGGGCGCATATTTAAAATTAGAGCGGCGCGGCGCGGCGAACCGGAGCCGATACTCGCGCCGGGAGATGCTTCCATCAACTTAATGTTCCGGCGGGAAATCCAGACATCGACGCAATCCTCCCGTTGCGGCACGGCGCCTATGGTCAGACCGTCGGTCATTCGCGAAGGCAAATCTTTGGCACTGTGGACGGCAATATCGATTGCACTATCCAACAGTTCTTTCTCTATCTTTTTGGTGAAAACACCGGTCCCGCCGATATTTTCAAGCGAAGATTTTCTGTCGGTATCGCCAGCCGTCTTTATGACAGTTTTTTCGAATTGGACATTCAAATGCTTTTGCTGAAGCAAATGGATGACATAATCGGTTTGCCCCTGCGCCAGCTGACTGCCGCGCGTGCCCACTTTTATTATGTTTTTCGGCATGATAAGGACAATAAAGAAAAATTATTTCAGACTTCAAGCATCTCGTCCAGCATCTTTTCTATTTCACCATCCTTTTTATCCTTTAGAATCGTTTTCCAATCCGCATTAAGAAATTTGCCGTACGACGCCGTCTTTTTATCCATATTATCTTTCCAGCGCGCCAGGACTTTCCTGCGGAAACCGACCGCCAGTTTGGCGACCTTCTCCCAATTTGAAGGAAAGATATTTTCGAGAATTAATCTGATATGTCCCGATAAAAAGGGTGCTTTGCCGTCGGAAGCTACCGCCACCGTCAGACAATCCCGCCTGATTACACCCGGAAAAATAAAATCGCAAAGACTCGGTTTATCGACGACGTTTACCGGCACACCCGCTTTTCGGCAATCCTCCGATACCTGGCGATTGACATCCATATCATCACCGGCCGAAACGACTAAACCGTATTCCGAGGCCTCGGGTGATTGATATTTGCGTTTGATAAGTTTTAATAGATTCTTGGATGCGTAATATTCAATCTTTTCATCCACTTCTGGCGCCACGACGGTAATATCGGTTTCGTAATTAAGCAAAGTGTCTATTTTTCGCAAGGCAACGCGTCCGCCACCGACGACAAGACAACGCCTTGTCTTAAGTGAAATGCATATCGGCAGAAACTGGTTGGCCATATCAAATCACCCGTTCCGTTTATTATTTAATCCGGCTTTTAATTTTACCTGAAGCAATTTATTTATAAGATCTTTTGTTGCACTGTCGATCCTCGTTCGAGTTTCAGTATCCAATTCATCCAGGACAGGGGCCATTTCCTGCTGCCGAATAGATTCAAACAGCCCGTCAAGACCGTTGTAAATCGGCTCGTAGCGGACATGATTGTACCAATAGATAAACTCATCAAGCTTACGCTCGATAATTTTTTCGGCTTCAGGGATGGCTAATTCCCTTTGAGTTTGTTGGTCCTTAACAAATTGCTGAACATCTTCAAGATCGAGAATTTCGATATTTTCATTGAAATCTTTCTCGACATCAACATCACGCGGAACCGCCATGTCTATTATTATCAATTTTTTTTCAGGTTCCGATAGTAAAATACCATCAAGCATACTTTTGGTAATCACAGGTCGATCGGAACCGGTACAGGAGATGACAACATCGGCTTCATGAATAAGATGAGGTAAATTGTCCAATGAAAAACCGTCGGCCTTGTACTTGGCTGCCACCGAGATTGCTTTTTCAGGTGTACGGTTGGCAAATCGGAATTTGTTGATGTCCATTCTATATAAATTCGATGCGGCCAGATCAATCATCTGGTTGATACCGATAAAAAGAACATTCGGATTACTTATTCCATTTATTTTTTTCTTTAGTAATTCCGCCGTGGCGCTGCTGACCGAGCAGGCGCCTTTACCCATCTCGGTATCGGTGCGGACCATCTTGCCGACCCGAAATGCCTGATGGAAAAGCCGGTGAATGACTTTGCCCGACGCTTTCACGGCACAGGAAGAACTATAAGCATCTTTCACCTGGCCGAGAATCTGATTTTCACCCAGTACCATCGAATCAATCCCCGCCGCCACCCGGAATAGATGCGCGGCTGCGTGACGATTCCTTTTAATATAGAAATGCTCTTTTATTTCTGTGATGTTGATATTTCTAAATCTTTTATAATACTTTTCAACGATATCGATCGGTTCCTGCTCCCGATCAGTCACGAAATAAAATTCCACGCGATTGCATGTCGATACGATGGCCGATTCTTTGACTTCGGGGAGATTGGAAAAAACCGAGTTAGCTTCGGCCATGTCATCATGACCGATCTGCAGCGGTTCCCGCTGAGTCAGTGTCGATGATTTATAATTTATTCCGCAGGCAACAAGCTGCCAATCACCTAAAGCCATTTATATAAAAACTCCTTTATCCTTCACCTATGATAATACGGCCAGAGTTCCGCCGCCGATAACATGAACATCATTGAAGCCCACGTTTTTCAATATCAAAGCGGCCTGATATGATCGGGAGCCTCGACCACAGATGATTACCGTTTTCTTTTTTGGATCAAGTTTACCGATATTCTCCCTCAAATCATTCAAGGGGAAATTGCTATAATTTCTCTCTTGTATTTCATCCGGCAGCGGCCAGTGAGCGACTGCCGCTTCCTCGATTTCCCGGACGTCAATCCATTGTTCCACGTTTTCATATTCTGCGCCCGGAGGCAGGAAACTTATTCCTTTCTCCTGAGCGTGTGCAATACCGGCCATTTCGTGAAGTGGATCCAGAACGTCAGCATACGGAGGTGAATATCCGTGCTCCAGTTTAAAGAGGTCATTTATCGTGGCATTTTGCTGAAGATATAAAGAAAAAACGTCCAGGCGCCGGCAAATGTCCCCATAACCGACAGCCTGCAGACCGAGAAGTTTATAATCGTCCCCGGAGTAAATCACTTTTAGTGTAATACGTTTGGTTTCGGGATAATAGTCGGGCTTATCCACAAATGTACCCCATACGACCTTTGTATTCAAACCGTTCTTTTCGGCATCTCTTTGAGTGATGCCGACAGCTCCGGCGTTGATATCAAAAACTTTAACTACAAATGTGCCGACCACATCCGGAAATTCGAGGTTTTCACCCGCGATATTTTCCGCGATTATACGGCCGTGGCGATTGGCCAAAGATCCCATTGGCCAATAAATATTTTTGCCGGTAATATGGCTCGTTGATTCAATACAATCGCCTCCGGCATAGACAGAAGAATCCGATGTTCTCAGAAATTTATCTACCATAATACCACCGGTAGTGCCGATTTTCAATCCGCATTTTTCCGCCAATTCGGAATTAGGTTGAACACCAACGCATAGGAAAACATAATCGACATTAATATCTTCTTTATCTCCTGCTCTGACTTTTATTTTTTCGCTATCCGCCTCTATTTTGGTTATTTCCCATCCCAGATGAACGTCAATTTTCTGTCTCGCCATTTCGCGTTCGACAATCCGGGCCATCTCCCGGTCCAGCACATAGGGAAGAAGCTGGTTTTCTTTTTCAATAAGAATCGTCTCAATTCCCCACATGCCTCCCGCCGCTTCTGCCAATTCACAGCCAGTGAATCCGCCGCCAATGATAACCGCTCGTTCGATTTTGCCCTGCTCCGCCAATTGCCGGAAGTGAATAGCATCTTCAGGTTTGGTGAAGGTTCTTATCCGCGGATCATCTGCTATCGGGAATTCCGGTATTATCGGAATCGAGCCGGTAGCAAGAACGAGATAATCATATGTCTTTTCGATTTTATTTCCGGAATCGAGTTCAACGGCATGTACAATTTTCCGGTCTCGTTCGATCGAGATAACTTCCACGCCCGGAATAAAATCGAATCCTTTTGATAGTCGGTAAAATTCCGGCGTTTTCGGCGTGCCGTACGGGGTGAAAGTCAGTTGCTCATAGCTGTTGACATCCCCCGATGCAAAAAAGGGGAGACCGCAGGTACTGAATGAAGAATATTTTTCTTTTTGATAAAGTGTTAATTCGGCATCGGGCAATCGTCGGGTAAGAGTCGCAGCCGCTTTGGGGCCGGCCGCTTTGCCTCCGATAACGACAATCTTCAATTTGGTCTTTGTCGACATATCTTGCTCGAAAATTTATGGGGTTGCCTGCGTAAAACAACCCCGGTGATATTCATACCCCTGTCAAAGGTTATATTAGCAGTTATTCACCCTGCCGGTTTGGCTTCCGCCGCAACCTCTTCGAATTCCTCCGTATTCGATTCCGATTTAATCTGACCGCGCACCGAAAGAGTCATTTTATAAAATAGTGTTATTAACAGCGCACCGATACCGTACACTCCCATAGAAATCATAAACTCGGTCCAGGTCGGCCAGTAATGCGGGACGTCTCCGAGGGGTGACGGTATAAATCCGGTAACGACCATACCGAGACCCTTATCGATCCAGATCGAGACAAATACGGTGACACAGGCAAAGGCCAGAATGTTTTCATTCCTCCGCGTTTTGGGATTGACCAGCAGCACTATTGAAACAATCGCCAGAACGACCGACGTCCACATCCACGGGACCAGTGTCGTATTACCGTCAAGTCCGAAAAACAGAAATTCAAAATGATGCAGATGCTCCGGTATATCGCTGTAAAGAGTTGTGAATAATTCCATCAGAATCAGAAAAACATTGAAACACATGGCGTAGGCCACGATTTGTCCCAGTTTTTGAATGGCTTCCCTGCCGGCGTCGAATCTTGTAATTCTCCTGATAATAATAGCCAGAAGAATCAGCAGAGCGGGACCTGACGAAAAAGCCGATGCCAGAAATCGCGGTGCCAGAACAGCGGTCATCCAGAAAGCACGAGCCGCCAGGCCGGAATACAAAAAGGCGGTGACGGTATGAATACTGACCGCCCAGGGTATTGATACGATTATGAACGGCTTAATCCACTTCGGTGGGGCAATTCCTTTTCTTTCGGAGGCCAGCACGATCAGGCTGATAAGAACATTCAATCCCAGATAACCGGAAAGAACAAACAGATCCCAGAACATCAGTGAATTCGGCGTCGGGTGCAGAATAATATTCATGGCCCGGAAGGGTTGGCCCATATCGACGAAAACGAATAACATACACATAATCACCGAGCCAACCGCGAAAAATTCGCCGAGAATAACTATTTTTGCGAAGGCTTTGAAATTGTGCAGATAATACGGCAGGACGACCATCACCGCCGAAGCGGCGACCCCGACCAGAAAGGTAAACTGGGCGATGTAAAATCCCCACGAGACATCCCGGCTCAATCCTGTAACGGTCAAACCATGGCTCAATTGCCTGAGGTAGAATAGAAAGCCGACAAAGATGACGAGCATCAAAAAACCGACCCAGGCCCAGTATTTTTTGCTTCCAGTAATCGCTTTTTCCAGCATAGCTACCTCATACCAAATAGTAGACCTGCGGGTTTGTGCCCAGGCCGGGTTTGCGGCGAATTGCAAAGTTGTCATGCAAAATCTGCCTGACTTCCGATTCCGGATCTTCCAGATCGCCGAACTTGAGTGCTTTTTCGGGACATACTTCAACGCAACGCGGTTGCAGTCCGAACGCCAATCGTTCCGCGCAGAAATCGCATTTTTCCACAACACCGCGTTCGCGGGTGGGATATTCCGGATTTTCATTTTTTATGAACGGCCGGGGATCACGCCAGTTGAAGCTTCGAGAACCGTAGGGGCAGCCGGCTACGCAGTATCGACAACCGATACAGCGGTGCATGTCCATCATGACGATGCCATCTTCACGTTTCCATGTTGCCTGTGTCGGGCAAACTCGCACGCAGGGAGGATTGTCGCAATGGTTACACATCACAATAACCGGTTTATCCTTAAATTCCTCTTCGAGATAAGGACTTTCATTGTCCGGCAATGCATGTTCGAACGGCTCTTTCCAAATCCATTTGACTTCGTCCTTTTTATTGCCGAAGTCGGGAACATTATGAATTTGATGACAGGCATCCATACAGACCGTACAACCGTCCTTGTGAAGGCATTTTTTGATATCGAAAATCATCGCCCATCTTTTGCCCACCAGCGATTCATCTTTAGGCAGAAGCTCCCGCGTATCGGCCGTAAGCGAATCGCCCAGCGTTTTTTTGCCGATGGCGGCGGCAGCGGTTAATCCGGCGATTGTCAGGAATTTCCTTCTATCTATACCCATTATTTTGTCTCCTCCGGCTCTATATGGCAATTCCAGCAGTCGGGCTGACCGACGGCACTGTAGTTATGGCACTCATCGCAGAATTCGGATTTATTCGGATGGCATTTCATACAGGTATTGACAAGACTCATATTGTATTGCTTGCCGTCAAATGACGTGAAAATCCGCTTGCCATCTCGGACAACACTATTACGCCACTCATCAAGAAGCTTCATATGTGACTCTTTCATATATTCGGTGGGCATGACACAGTTCTTTTCAGTCGTGACGATTTTTGGATTTGGTTTGTAATCGGCTTTGCCGCTGGCCATGTCGTACCAGGTCGGGCCGGTAATCAAGACGAGGAAGATTATTATACCGCCTATGATTTTCCATGCGTCATACATTCTTGACTTCCTCCACCTTTTCCTGTTTCTGCGGTTTTCGGCCCACAAAAGCTTGACCGCGAAGGTCGGTCCGATCCGGCTTTTCGCCTTTCATTATAAGGGCATTGCCGACCAGCTCATGAACCGCCCCGACGCTGACTTCCGGCACCCAGAACTCCATCAGCGGCGTCAAAGTCGCCTTGTCTATAGCGCAGATGCATGTCAGCAGATTGACATCGTGCTTTTCGTGGACATATTTGACCGCATTTGCGCGCGGTAGACCGCCGCGCATACGCATTTCAAAATTCTCATCGGTTCCCAAACCGGCGCCGCTTCCGCAACAGAAAGTCTGTTCTTTGATGGTGTTTTCCGGCATTTCGAAGAAATTATTGCACGTATTTCTGATAACGTATCTCGGCTCTTCGATCAATCCCATGGCTCGCGCCGGGTTGCACGAATCATGAAAAGTCACTCGCCACTGGTCATTCCGGCTTTTATCAAGATTCAGTTTACCATTTTTGATTAAATCGGCGGTGAATTCGCAGATGTGGACCATTTTTGTTGATTTGGTGTTATCGAATTTCGTCCCCGTTATCGGTGAGACTGGTTCTTCGAGAAAATCGGCCGGGCCGTTCATCGTGTCCATGTATTGATGCAAAACACGCCACATGTGGCCGCATTCGCCGCCGAGAATCCATTTCACGCCCAAACGTTTGGCTTCGGCATAAATTTTGGCGTTCAATCGCTTCATCGTCTCGGTGGAATGAAATAGCCCGAAGTTGCCGCCTTCGGAGGCATACGAACTGAACGTGTAATCCAGACCGATTTCATGAAAGAGGGCCATATATCCTAGAAAACCGTAGTAGTGCGGGTCAGCGAAATAATCGGCCGACGGAACAACAAAAAGGATTTCGGCCCCTTTCCGGTTGACCGGGGCGTCGATTTTAATACCGGTTATATCGGCGAGGTCATCCACCGCAAAATCGACACTGTCCTGAAATCCATGAGGCTGGATCCCGAGGTGATTTCCGGTTCGGAAGCAGTTGGCGGCCGGAGTGACAATCCAGTCGATATTAAGTCCGACCAGATTAAGAAGCTCACGCGCCATCATGGTTATTTCGGCCGTATCGATTCCGTATGGACAAAATATCGAGCAACGCCGGCATTCGGTACACTGAAAGAAATAGTAAAACCATTCTTTCAGAACATCGACGGTAAGTTCTCTGGCTCCTGCGAAGCGGCCCATGATTTTGCCGGCGGTGGTGAAGTCATTGCGATATACCGACCTTAGTAATTCGGCGCGCAGCACCGGCATATTCTTGGGATCGCCCGATCCGAGAAAATAATGGCATTTATCGGCGCAGGCGCCGCACCGGACGCAAATATCCATAAAGATTCTCAATGAACGGTACTTGTCAAGCCGTTCTTTGAATCCATTCAGGATAATCTCTTTCCAGTTTTCCGGCAATTGCCAATCTTCGTCCATCGGCTGCCATTTCCGCGGATAGGGGAGACCGAGATATGCGGCATTTTTTTCAACGGCAGCATAATTGAAGGTTCCCCTCCGGAAAACAGGCAGAGTATCCATCCAGTTTTTTGCCGGCGGCTTATGGTTTAAATCCAATAGCTCCTGAGGTTTTAATTTATCTTCCGCCATATTATTCTTTCTCCAACGGCATGCCTGCCTCTCTCATAAGTTCACGGAATTCGTCTTCGTACTCCTGATAAGTATGAACCTTGACCGGATAATCCCAGGGATTGATATGCCGACGGGCTCGACTATTGTTGACCAGATTTCGGGTAGGACTGAGAAAGACTCCGCCCATGTGCATCAACTTACTCATCGGGAAGTAGAATAGAAGAGTCGAAACCAAAAAAAGATGCAAATAGAACAGCCATCCGATTCCCGCCGGAACCACCGGATTGAAATTTACAAGTCCCATTGCGAGCGTTTTGATATCAATGATATTGACTTTGAAGGCCGTGAAATATCTCATCAGCACGCCGGTCAGGCCGATCGTGAAAATTAAAAAGAGCGGGAAATAATCGCTTTCCAGGGAGATATACCGAACCTGTGCAATCGCGACTCTTCTTAAGAAGAGATAGCCTATGGCAACAAGGAAGATAACATCAGTAATATAAAGGACCGGAAGCCCAATCTCCAGAAGACCGTCGAGATTCTGAATATAAGGAACAAAGAAAATAACCGGCTCGGTAAAGAAACGAAGATGCCGCAGGACAATAATCAGAAATGTCCAGTGAAAAGCCAATCCCGACAGCCAGAGCCAGATATTCTGCCCATAGACCAGCTTTCCATCCTTAAGCTCCGATTTTGTGTTTCTGAAAAGAGAACGAAAAACGAGTATTTCCAAAAGCATACGCCCGATAACACCGAAAATATTATAGGGGCTTTCCAGATTGTCAGTCTTGATCCAGGACAACGATTTTTGCTGACCGCAGGTAGTCGGGATGCGAAAGGGAACCGGGGAACGGGCCCATTTTATTACGCGGTAGATTATTCCGACTGTAAAAACGGCAAAAGCAAAATATGGTATAATGACTCCCATGAGCAGATGGAATTCCAGAACGTAGGCTCCGATAAACGCGAGGCAAATGAGGAACAACAGTAAAAAGAGCGAATATAATCCTCTCATTATATAGTCAACTCCTCTTTTGTAAAAATAAATATCATCTTGTTCAATTCTATGCTCCCTCTTTTGAGCCGGCGGTCCTCGGGCGACGATTCAATCGTTCGACCGGAGTGAATAGGCCCTCTTTTTGTCGTAATTTCAGATCAAACAATTTTTCACGACACTGCATATATATATCAAAGGCCAGCATGGACAGATGATCGATTTTGGTTTCAAATTCAATTATCTCTTCGGCGAGCCGATTGTCTTGAATGCCCTGATCCAGATTTTCGTAAACCACTTTTTTCAAAAGCAGGGGAAAGGCGACCGCCTGTGAAGGTTGGAAATCCTGGACCGATCTGATGCGAATTATCTCATCCAGAGACTTATTGAGATTGACCGTATCCATATCGCCTAATAACTCATCATAGATGACTTCGATAGCCCGCGAAATAGAACTGCCGACAGGATTATTAAATCTATCCACGACCTGCTCGAATTTTTGAGCGGCATCGGCCGGGTACGATTTGAGTATCGACCGGAACCATCCTTTCAGGATGGTCGATCTCTTTTCTTTTAAAAGCTCTACTAATAACATTGTCCGACATCAATGTCGAAAGATGCACTATTTCTTATAACACTCGGCGGGGTTTCGTATAAAAAATGCCGAAATCCCCGCCGTCTAAAATTCAATTATACGCAGCCGGTCGGCTTCGCCAATCCAGCCACTTTGCAGGCGCCCTTCGCCGGACCCGATGGGAACAACTCATAAACCTTCTTCAGTGGAAATCCGGTTTCCTTACAGAGTTTACGAATCATGGGGGCGATCCCGAACTTCAGATAGTACTCTCTAAGATAATTAACCAGTTTCCAGTGTTCGTCGGTCATGTTATCGACACCTTCGGTAGTTGCCAAGGCCTTGGCAACCGCATCGTTCCATTGATCCGGTTCCTGCATGAAGCCGTCTTCATCGACTTCGATTTTGATGTCGCCATATTCGAAAATAGGCATCTTGACTCCTTTTTATTTTGTTGTTTCTATCTTTAGTATGATTTTATTTCAAAGCCTTCACTTTAATGCATTTCAATATACCCGCACGGGCAATTCTCGGCGCATTTTTTGCAGCCGTTGCAAAATTCAAGTTTAAATTTGTATTCGCCGCCCTTTACCAGCGGTTTGATAACAGCATTATCCTGGCAATAACTCCAGCACGAGCCGCAGTCGAAGCAGTAACCGCAACTCATGCATCGTTTCGCTTCGTGGATTGCATCTTCCTGAGATAAGGTCGACACGATTTCGGCATCCATGGTCTTCAGCCGCTCCTCAACCGGCAGCTCTTTGATTTCGACCGGATTGCTGGCTTCGTAGTAGCTGAGTTTCATCTTATCAAATTTGATAATACCAAGGTTGGGAACTACAGGCGGCATAGCCTCGCCGGCGAATTTCTCATGAATCGCTTCGGCAGCACGACGGCCGTGGAAAACGGCGTCGATCACAAGACCCAAGTTGACATTATCACCGCCGGAGAAAACATCATCGATTTTAGTCTTAAATTTCTCATCAACCTTGATCCAGTCGCGACCCTCGATGAGATTATCAAATCCGTTGAAATCCGGCTCCTGGCTGATGGCCGGTATAAGCGTCGTAAAATTCAGCTCAAAAGTATCACCCTCGATCGGCACCGGACGCCGCCGGCCGGAATCATCAGGCTCGCCCAATTCCATCTTCTGACATTTCATGCCGGTGGCTTTGCCATTATCTTTATAAATCTCAATGGGAGCGGCCAGGAAATGAATTTCGATACCTTCTTCCAATGCGCCCTCGATTTCCTCTTCAATTGCCGGCATTTCTTTTCGCGTCCGGCGGTAAAGTATGGTCGCTTTGGCGCCCATGCGCAACGCTACACGAGCGGCATCGATGGCGGTGTCACCACCGCCGATAACGACGACGCTGTCGCCGATTTCGACCTTCTCGCCTTCGTTGACCCGATGGAGAAAATCAACACCGGTATAAACATTAGGGGCATCCTCGCCTTCGACTCGTAACAAATACCCTTTATGAGCACCGATGGCTATAAAGATGGCGTCGAAATCTTTTCTGAGGTCGTCAAGCGAAATATCATTGCCGACCGATGTGTTCAGCTTCAATTCGACACCCATATCAAGAACACGCTGAATTTCGGCGTCCAGAATGTCAAGAGGAAGGCGATAATCGGGGATACCGTAGCGCAGCATGCCGCCGGCTTTGGGAAATGCCTCGAAAATAGTCACCTGATATCCTCGCCGAGCCAATTGGTAGGCACAGGAGACGCCACCGGGGCCGGAACCGATAATAGCGATTTTTTCCGATCGTTTTTCATCGGCCAGCATCTTAGGCTTTAATTTCTTCTCCAGACCAAAATCGCCAATGAAGCGTTCGACTTTATTGATTCGCACCGAACCTTCTTTTTCTTTGCGGTTGCAGTCGGTTTCACAGGGATGAGGGCAGACACGACCACAAACCGACGGAAAAGGCGTTTTTTCCATAAAGATATAGAAGGCTTCTTCGAAAGCCTGCTCATAAGGCTTTTTATAATCCTCCGCCTTCTGAATTGTAATCAGCATTTTTCTTATCGGGTTGTGATTCGGGCAACCGTCGCCGCAGGGCGGCCTTTTTTCAATAAATTTCGGGCGCAGCGTGGAGGTTTCGACCCCGGAACCGCCGCCCGATGACCTCAGGCTATGAAGTCCTCTTTTCTTTTTCTTAACGACTTTGGCCATGATACAATTCTTTCATATCTGATTTCATTGCCGCCGGTGAATCTCGGCAACCGGTTTTGAATTCACGACGGCATTTTATTTCAAAGTATATCTCGCTATAATCTATAATTAAATCTTTATACTCCCTTTACATCTATGCGGCCATAGTGGCCTTGGCTATTTTTCCCCTAAAATTTCGCGGTTCATCATCCTCCCGATTGCATTTATATTTCAACGCTTTTTCGACCAAAACCGGAGCCCAGTCTTTTACGCCGTCAGCATGGATATGAGTGTAACAGGCCAGCGTATTTTTGAAAACAAGCCCGTCTCGTTTTTTACCCAGGCCGAATCCGGATTGAACTTCCATGCAGTCATCTATATTTTTATTAATTAAAACCGGGCCGGAGTAATGAAATTCATGACCCTTAATTATATCTCCGGTTTTATAGAACGGGTTGGTTTTATCCACTCTTAACCGCGTATAACCATGACCGACAGGTTTGTCATGCATCTGTAAATCGATTGGAAAAAGGCCGGTCATGGGATAGCAATTGTCTTTCCATTTGATTGATCGCGACAAATATATCAAACCGCCGCATTCGGCATAAATCGGTATCCCGTTTTCCGCCGCCAACTTAACCGATTCCTGCATGCTCTTATTTTCAGCCAGCTTGTCGGCCTGAGTTTCGGGGAAACCTCCGCCGATATAGAGAGCATCGACGTCCGGCAGATGCTTGTCCTCGACAGAGGAGATTCGCACTACGTCGGCACCGGCTCTCTTGAGCGCTTCCAAATTTTCCGGATAGTAGAAAGTAAAGACCGAATCTCTGAAATATCCCACTTTTACCTTTGTCGCGGCTTTTTCTGAAGGAATTTCCTCCGGATTTTCAACGGGCTCGGCACTTGCGGCAATTTCGAGAAGAGCTTTAAGATCAAGGTACTGCTCGGCTATCTGGGCCAATTTTTTATCCAGTGCGGTGTCCGAGTCAATTTCTGTGGGCGGAACCAATCCAAGATGCCGCCCCGGAATAATTGAATCGTCAGACGTCAATTTCGGAACAGCGCCCAATATCGGCAGATTACAATACGTTTTAACAGACTCGGCAATTATTTTCTTGTGTCGTTCACTGGCAATGTTATTAAGAATAACACCGGCAATATTAAGACCCGATTCAAAATCGAGACAACCCTTAATCAAAGCGGCAATTGTCCGCGTTGCTTTCGTAACATCAATGACTAAAATAATCGGAGCACCGAGTAGCCTGGCGAGCGACGCGGTACTGTGTGTTCCTGCGGTATCTTTCCCGTCAAAAAGTCCGCGATTGCCCTCGATAATCGTAATATCGGAACCAATTGAATTGATTACAAAATTTCGATATACATCATTAGAATCGACAAGATATGTATCAAGATTTCGACAGATCGTCCCGGAGGCCTTCCCCAGCCAGGCGGCATCGATGTAATCCGGGCCTTTTTTGAAAACGGATATCGATAATCCCTTCTGACGTAAGGCCGTCAGAAGGCTCAGACTTACAATCGTTTTACCCGAATCGCCGGATAAGCCGGCGATTACCAATCGTGGCGTTCCAATAGCCATAATATCCAAACCCGGGGCGCCGGGATTTTAATCGTTAGCGGCGCCCTCTCTATGCGGAAGCTCGATGTAACTGCCGCCGAAATAAGTGTATACGCATCTTCCGGAATTAATAAGCTCCTTGATGGCGTCCTTACATTGTTTTTTGTCGACCCCTTCTTCACCGTAAAGCTGTACCATTGCTTTCGTGAGGTCCATGGCTTTGAGCTTCTTAATGCCCTGAGCTTCCTTAACCATATCAAACATGGCCTCGGCGATTTCTTCAACTGATTTGGCCATTATTATACCTCAATAGGTTAAATGTGTCGAACGTTTAAAAGTCCAACCGGCATGTTTAAAATCATCAATATGTTCTTTCTGGAATTCAATCCCGGCCATCCTGAAAAATTTCGGCCAACCGATACGCTCGATCCATTCACCCATTCTTTCATATTTCCTGGCGTTTTTAGCCCATAATTCCACCAGATTCCTGATAGCTCCGGTAACTTCCGGCCAGCGCGGCGGATTGTTGGGCAGGTACGGAATCGCCAGTTTGGAAAACATCGGTTCATGGCGCGCATTCGAGACTTTACCCCCGACCCAAATCGAAACACCGTCGTTAAGGGCATCATTCATAGGCATGGAAGGACAAACGGTAAAGCAGTTGGCGCAAAACATACAGCGCTCTTCATCCACTTCGACTGAAGGATTACCGTTGAC
This sequence comes from uncultured Ignavibacteriaceae bacterium, assembly GCA_964467955.1. Taxonomy (GTDB): domain Bacteria; phylum Zixibacteria; class MSB-5A5; order GN15; family PGXB01; genus CAYXTW01. Next base: position 17,417 of record CAYXTW010000047.1, read on the forward strand.
TTCAGCCGGTTTAATAGCCGCCGTGGGACAGGAAGCGACTGTGTTCGGGATTTCGCACATCTTTCTCAGTCTGTCATGGTCGACTCGCGGCGGGCGACGGTGAACTCCCAGAATAGCGATATCCGAGCAGTGCACCGCACCGCACATATTCAGACAGCAGGCCAGCGCGATTCTTAATTTACCGGGCAGCTTCATACCCTGAAAATACTCGATCAATTCATCCAGGACCGATTTAACGATACCGGAGGCGTCCGTGGCCGCCGAATGGCAGTGAACCCAGCCCTGAGTATGAACGATACTGGAAATTGCATTACCGATGCCGCCTACCGGATGGCCTAACTCCTTTAGATCGGCGATCAAATGATCAATATTTTCTTCTTTGGTAGTAAGAAATTCGACGCTGTGCCGGCTCGTAAAGCGGAGATAGCCATCGCAGTATTTATCAGCCAGATCACAATACATCCTAATCTTATTAATACTTACCAGACGGCCGGAGGCAGCTCTGACCGTGAACAGTTTCGCATCCGTCTCCGAAACGTGAACCATCACACCCGGTTTAAGAATTTCATGATATTTCCACTTGCCGTAGTTTTCCTTGATAATCGGCGGCAGAAATTGTTCATAATGCGGAGGACCGTAATCGGTCCGTCTGTCTTTCATTACATCAGCCATATCTATACCTCAATAGCACATTTTTTCCGGTTAATAATTATCCTTCGGCTTCTTCCTCTTCATCATCTTCTTCGAAGTACTCTTCATAGAAGACATAAGGATTATCTCGTGGTGTGGCGACCATTTCCGGGATAGGATCCATTTCAATGGCGTCAAGGAAATTACCCATACCGACGCGCTGGATAAATTCGCCCACACGTTCACGGTTTTTGCCTTCCTCGCACCAGACATCCCAGATTCTGTCAACAAGATCTTTTATTTCCTGGTATGGAGGTTCCATCTTGATAAAAGGAATGAAAACCGAAGATAGCAAGGCACCTTCAACGATCGGGGCCTTTGAGCCGATAAGAATTACGGCGCCGCGGTCTTTGCCGGGCCGCAGGGCCTTGGGCATAACATTGATGCAATGCATACACTTGACACAGAATTCGTCGTCAATGTTGAGTTCCTTACCATCCCAGGCCATACATTTGGCCGGGCAGTTGCCGACGACGTCAGACTGGATATCCAATCCCCTGTCGGCATATTCGGCAACAGCATCCTTATCGATTTGAATGGCATCACGCCAGGTGCCGATGACCGACATGTCGGCGCGTGCGATGGAAGCTACGCAATCGTTCGGACAACCGGAGAATTTGAATTTGAATTTGTATGGGAAGGCGGGCCGGTGTATCTCATCCTGGTAGTTCATGGTGAAATCATAGCAGGCCTTCATGGTATCGTAGCAGGCCCATTCACAACGAGCCATACCGCAGCAACAACTGGGGGTACGCACGTCGGAACCGGAGCCGCCGATATCAAAGTCGATCTTCTGCAAATCCGAAAATACGGGCTCGAGCTGCTCGGTCCTGGTTCCCAGGAGAATAATGTCTCCGGTGGAACCGTGCATATTGGTCATCCCCGAACCTCGTTTTTCCCAGATATCACATATCTTACGCAGCGCCTCGGTCTTGTAGAACCATCCGGCCGGGTGGTTAATACGCATTGTGTGAAAGTGCGAAATATTGGGCCATTTATCCGGGAGGTCGGAATATCGACCGATAACGCCACCGCCATAACCCATAACACCGACAATTCCGCCATGTTTCCAGTGGCCGATTTTTTCATTGTAGGACTGTTCCAACTGGCCAAGTAGATCAGCCGCCATCGGACTCTTTTTGGCCGCCATTTTGATTTCTTTTACAAAACTGGGCCATGCTCCTTTTTCCAGTTCATCGAGCATTGGAGTTTTAGGAATATCCGCCATTGCTTCTCCTTAACATTTATTGATGTAAACTTTTGTTTATTATTCCGGGCATTCTTTCAATGCCTCCAATCCATTCGGCCTCATTTTAATGAGGTCTTTAACTATTTTTTTCGCCTCCACGGAAATGAAGCAATCTTCAATTCTGCCTGAAGACAAACTTATCAAACAATTATTTTAATAGAATTACCGTGAAAGTCAAGCATATTTTGTGAAAAATTTCATTATCTTTTAATTTTTTAGGTCCCGTTTTTCTGGTTTTTTGGGACTCGATAATTTCTGTAAGATATTCAAATATAATATCTTACGTTATCAATGGGTAATCGCCAGGATTTTTTTCTTATTTTCTTCATAAGGGAATTTTGCCATATAGTTTGAAAATCTCAGAAATTTCCAAGTCTGAATAATATTCGTTGCCGGAATAGCAGGATTATGGCGAATCAGCAAATCGGTATAATTACGGATACTTTTGTTGTCTTTTTTAAATAACAAGTCGGATTTCAAAACAGAATACCCTTTGATCGGAAAGCAATCACAAACCTGATGTGATTCAAAAACAATCCCCATTGTCCGATAATCATAATAAACCTGCTGAATAACATGAAGATAAAACATAGAACTGACAGGGCAGGAGGATATACTCTTGTCGAATTGGTGATTGTGATCGTTATCATCGGTATTCTGGCCGGGGTGGCGACGAATTTTCTCGGCAAGGCGATCGATACTTACCGGACCGAGCAAACCAGGGCGGAAATGAGGCGATTGGCTTTTGCCGTCGCCGGTAATCCGGATCTTGTTTCCAATGGAATGCGAACCGACTATGGTTATATCGGCGATGTCGGGTCTCTGCCTCCAAACTGGGACGCTTTGGTCTCCAATCCGGGCGGTTATGCTACCTGGAACGGTCCTTATATACAGGATGAGTTCGCTGCCACCTCAATCAATAATGATTTTAAATATGATGGCTGGGGCGCTGCGTATTCGGCTCCGGCGGCAAGTTTTTCATCGACCGGTGGCACAATGACAATAACCAGACAGATAGCCAATTCAACCGACGATTTATTGTATAATACGCTTCGATTGACCGTCGTTGATTTTGATCTAACGCCTCCCGGCCCGGATTATCGAGATTCGGTTGAATTCGCTGTCTTTTATCCCGACGGAAGCGGGTCGATTACATCACGAATCGGTTATCCGTCGGCCAATGGTTATACCGAGCTGGATTCGATTCCGATCGGTATGCATACATTATACTTGATTTATCTTCCGAATAATGACACCCTTATCCGTCAAATTAACATCGATCCCGGCTGTAATTTTTATACCGAAATGCAATATTATGAAAATGTCTGGTAAGTACATAAATTATCCTGAAAATGAGTGTGGTTTCAGTCTGATCGAAATATTGATTCTGATAGTTGTCGTCGGCATCGCCGCCTCAGCCGCCATGCAATGGCTGTCCGGTTCCCTGGATGATGTCAGGAAGGCCAAAACCGAGCGCGAGATGGAAATGCTTGCCAAGGCCATCGTCGGCAATCAGGAAATAATCAGCGATGGGCGCCGTGCTGATTTCGGATATATCGGCGACGTTGGAGCTTTTCCACCTAGTTTGCAGGCGCTATATCAGAATTCGGGTGGTTATGCGAGCTGGGACGGGCCATACATTACACCGGAGATTACGCAGGATAATACCGGTTTTCGCTACGATGAATGGGGTGTTGCATACGTTTACAGCGGCGGAATTACGATTACCAGTACCGGGAGCGGTTCAACGATCATAAAAAAAATCGCCGACGCCGGTTCCGATTATTTGCTGAACAGTTTTAATGGACAGATCCGCGATGCATCCGGAAACCGACCCGGGACCGAATTTGCCGATTCGATTGATATCATTATTACCATCCCCGATGGTTCCGGGGGAATTTTTAGTAAGAATTACCACCCCGACTTTTATGGCACCTTTTCTCTTGATTCTTTGCCTGTCGGCAATCATCCTCTGCGAATTATTTACACACCAGCCATTGATACGCTTTTCCGCTATCTGACCATTCTTCCCCGGCACAAAAGTGGGAAAATTTATAAGTTTGCGTCGGATTATTTCGCCGCCGGGACGTCATTGGATACCAGTCATATGATAATTTCGACTGCCGGCTCCGCGGCACTGGGCGGGCTTGGTTTCGCAGATGAAGACCTGGTCGACTACGACAGCGTCTCCGGAGATGCGTCCATGTATCTGGTTGGAAGTACCGTTTTTTCCGGCAATGTAGATATCGATGCCGTCCACATATTGGCCAATAATCATACTGTACTATCGACGACCGGCCCGGCGTCAATCGATGGTTTGTCATTTCAGGATGAGGATTTGGTCGACTACGATCCGGTTGCCGGAACCGCCGTCATGCTGCTGGACGGGAGTACTATATTTTCGGGTGATGAAGATATTGACGCCGTCTACGTCACCGACAGCGGGAGCATCATGCTTTCGACGGCAGATGCGGCAACGATCGGGGGGTTATCATTTCAGGATGAGGATATCGTCGAATATCAGCCTTCAACCGGTACGGCTTCAGTAATCTTCGATGGTTCGGTCGCCTTTTCAAATGGCGCCGATGTCAATGGCTTATATGTTCTCAGCAACGGACACCTGATTTTATCGGTCGACAGTGACAGCCGGCAGCTGGATGGTCTGACATTTAATGCCGAGGATTTGGTTGAATATGATCCTGTTTCAGGAACGGCGACGATGTTTTTCGACGGCCAGGTTCCGTTCGGAACCGGTAATGAAAATATTGATGCTGTACATATCGGTAAAGGTGTCGGGAGTGTCGCCGGCGGGTCCGGCGTATCGATTATATTACGGCCTGACGGCAACGGCTCATTAATCGACCTGACCAATTCCGGATGTTCCGATAATTTTCAGTGTGTCGATGAAGGCAGCGGCGACGGTGATGCTACCCGCGTTATCCGGGCATCTAATTCGTACGCCACCGATGTTTATTCCATTGAGGATCCAGCGGATACTTCGGGGAGTGTGGTCGGCGTTACGGTTTATTGCCGGACGCGAAGAACGCAGAGTCAGGGAAGTGTAATGCCGGTCGTATACTCGAATTCCACGGCTTATAATGGAACACAACAAAATCTAACCGGTTCCTATGCCGATTATAATCAGGAATGGCCAACAAATCCGGGTACCGGATTACCCTGGACATGGACCGATATAATAAATCTGCAGGCGGGAGTCCGCCTAAGGGGCCAGAATTTTAACTTCCCGGGATATTGCACTCAGGTATGGGTGGAAGTGGCGATCAATTAGGGGTCTTGATGATATTAGAAACGAATACATTCATGCCAAGAAGAAGACAGAGACCGGATGGTTTTACTCTGGTTGAATTGGTTCTGGTAATTGTGATAATCGGTATTTTGGTCTCCGTCGGTATCAAAAAAATCGGTCCCATGAATCAGGCTGGCAAAATCGAAGAGACAAAGGCGGAAATGAACACCCTGGCCATGGCTATCTGCGGAAATCCCGAACTTGAAAACAACGGAATTCGCACTGATTTCGGTTATATCGGCGATGTAGGCTCCATGCCACCCGATCTTAATGCTCTCCTTTCTAATCCGGGCGGTTATTCGACCTGGAGCGGTCCGTACATTAGCAACAGCTTCGAGCAGATTGCAGGTGATTATAATAAAGACGCCTGGCAAACCGATTATTTGTATTCCGGCGGGAATATAATTACTTCAACCGGTTCGGGTGCGAATATCATTCGTAATTTATCCGGTTCAGTTGATTATCTGCTTTATAATAAGGTTTCGGGAAATGTTTATGATTTGGATGGGACCCCGCCCGGCACCGACTATAATGATTCAATCCTGATCCGATTGACAATTCCCGATGGCAGCGGCAGCCGGATCATAAAAACCTCCAATCCGGATCAGGGGGGATACTTCAGTTTTGATTCAATTCCGATTGGTAATCACGAAATGGAAATAATATATGAGCCGGATAATGACACTCTCGAAAGGTTTGTCTCAGTTTTACCCGGGTCGTCAACAAACGGCCTATTTCATTTGCCCGCAAATGTGTGGTATGATCCGCGGGATAATCTTGATAATGGTTTAATCGCTTGCTGGCGACTGGATGAGGATTCAGGTCTGATTGCCTATAATGGCTGTTCGTCAGGCAGTGATGCCGAGCTTCAAAATGACGCCGTCGGGGCCGGTTGGACGACGGGGAAAATCAGCGGCGCCTTCGAATTCGATGGTGTCGATGATTTTTTCCGGACTCCCACAAACTCCACCGAACTGCAGTTGACGGATATGTACAGCATTTCGGTCTGGATATTTCCCGATTCGATTCAGAATGACTGGGCCGGTATATGCAGCAAGGCTACGCCATCGGGCGACGACAATCACTGGACGCTTCAATTTGATAACTCCTCGGTTTTAAGCAAAAGAATAACGATTTATCACCCCAATGGTTACAATTGGAGGAGTACATATACTCTAAATGATTGCAGGAACGCCTGGCATCATATTGTCGTTACCTATCGCCTGACTCCGGCCCGAATTCAATTATATGTTGACGGAGTATTTCATAGCGAAAGTACTTCTCTTACTCAGGGTCCCGGCAACGGCAATGGCAAATTGCATATTGGTGCGGAACGTATTGAAATTCCTTTTAAGGGCAAAATCGACGATTTGCGGATATACAATCGCGTGCTCGATTCCGGCGAAATTCAAGCTCTTTATAATCTGAATGGCGTTTAAAAGAATTGTGATATATGATTGCCAAAATAAAAGATATTGACGGTTTTACATTAATCGAACTGGTGATGGTAATCATCGTTCTGGGAATTTTGGGTGCCGTCGCCACGATGAAATTCAGCGAAAATCTCGAAACGGTCAAATTCGAGGCGACCCGGGCGGAGATGGAAGCAATCGCCGAGGCCATCGTCGGGAATCCGAATTTATATTCAAAAGGGGTCCGAACTGATTTTGGATATGTCGGTGATATCGGCGCCCTGCCGCCCGACCTGGATGCATTAGCCACCAATCCGGGCGGCTACAGCACCTGGAATGGACCTTATATCAAGGGTGATTTTGACAGTGACGATTTTAAACGGGACGGCTGGAATATAAATTATATCTACGCTGACACTCTTTTGCGCTCGACCGGATCCGGGTCAAATATCGACAAAGTCTTTGCCGCCAACTCGGCATCGCTGCTTTCCAACAGTGTCTGCGGATATATCGTCGATGCCAGCATGGATATGCCGGGTGGTACGTATGATGATTCCGTCGCGTTGCGACTGACCTATCCGGATGGATCCGGTGGCGTGGTAAATTCCGCCATCAACCCGGATAGAAAAGGAAATTTCTGCTTTAATGCAATCCCGGTTGGCAATCATATACTGACTGTCATTTATATTCCTGACAGTGACACTATCACTCTTCCGGTATGTGTCCTGCCCCATCACGATGTCGACCTTGAGATTGTATTCCCCGCCGATTTATGGTAATTGATACCACTCAATAAAAAGAAACACAAATTATCCATGAATTTATGTTGCATAATATTATTTCTTCTATTATGTACTCGTTCAATTGGAGTTTTGTGAAAAATGGTGCCTCATATCATTGATTAGAGAAAAATTAATCGGCCTTTTCAAGCAGTCTTTTGTCTATACGATCGGAAGCCTGGCCAGCCCGATTATGGGTATCTTCATGGTACCCATATATACCCGCGTATTTGCCCCTGAAGATTATGGTGTCATCGACCTGATTCAGATTACGATTGTCTTTGCCAGCGTTACCTTAATAATGGGCATGGATAATGCAACCGGTCGTTACTATCTGGAAAAAGATAATGAAAAAGATAAAAGGGTGATTGCAGCCACCTCACTTTTTTTTCGGGCTGCCGTACTATTTATTGCTTCAGTCCTCCTTGTCTTGTTTTCCGATAAAATTTCGCAATTGCTGTTTCGGTCGGGACGCCAGAGCGGATTCCTGATATTGGCGTGTATTGCCATCCCTTTTGACCATTGCTTTACGCTTTGCATCAACATGTTAAGATACGAGTACCGATCGGTTTCGTACACATTATTGTCGGTCGGGAAACTGACCGGCAAAATTTCACTGACCGTTCTGCTCGTCGTTTTTTTAAAATGGGGGATAGCCGGCGTGTTTACGGCCTCACTTATCTCTTCGATCTTCTTTCTAATCGCCGTCTTGATAGTTACCCGGAAGTACTTCAGTTTCTCCTTTTCTTTAACAAGGCTAAAAGAATTGCTGCTGTATGGATTGCCATTGGTTCCCTACGGTCTTACGGTCTACCTGATTCAAAACTGCTCGCGATATTTTCTTCTTCATTATCGTTCTCTTGAAGAGGTCGGTTTGTATGCTGTCGGAGCGAAGCTCGCGACCCTGATCAGCTTCGTCTTTATCGGTGTCGGTGCGGCGCTGGATCCGTATATATATTCCGGATACCGTGAAGAGGAAACCCGCACAGTCTACCTGAAAACGACTAATTATCTGGTCGCGGCCTCGGTTGTGGCCGTTCTGGCACTGAGCTTATTTACACGGGAGATTCTTTTGGTTTTCACCACCCGGAAATATATCGGCGCGGTCGGCATAACGCCTCTTCTGGCCGCCTACACCGCTTTCTTCTATCTGGGATTACAGATGAGTCTCGGGATTCATATTGCCAAAAAAACAATTTATTTCACGGTAATAAGTATTATCACCGCTGTTGTTACTATTATTTTGAACATTGTATTGGTACCTTTATATGGAATGACGGGCGCCGCCGTTGCGACTCTTGCCGGTTCGATAGTCTGGTGTGTTTTGCTGGTTTATCAGTCACAGGTTTATTACCGCATCGAGTATAAATATGGCGCCTTTATGATTATGCTCGTCGTTACCGCTGTGATAATATTAATTTCAACCTGGTTTTTTATGGACGTCAATTTATTAAATATTGTGATAAAAATGGGACTAATTATCGTTGTCGCAGCTTTAACCTATTATGCCGGGTTGATCGGCAAATCGGAGTTAGACTACGGCAAATCGATAATTAAGAAATTATTTTTCAAAGGCAACTTATGAATATTCAATGCTTTTCGATTTCATGTTCAGTAAAAATTAATCAAAAAGCCGAAACCGGATAAATTTGGAAACGCCCAAAAAGTTCTTGCGCTTGCGGGAAATAAAATCTTTATTTACCATTTACCGGAGGTATATTGAGCGTGTTACGGAGTTTATATGCCCGAAGACGATAATACCATGAATTGGGACGAGGTCCCCGAAAGCGACAGTCAGGATCCCCTTGGGATTATTGGCTGGGAAGTCGGCGGTAAATATAAAATAAATAAATACCTCGGCGGCGGTGGTTTTGGGGAAGTATACGGCGGCTTCAATAAGCATCTTCCCGAGCAGATACTGGTTTTCAAATTCTTCAAGCGTGTCCAATCGCGAAGCAAATTCGTAAAAGAGGCCAAGATTTTGTGCATGCTGGATCATCCTAATATTTCCAAGGTGATTGACTTTTTGCCTGAGGAAGGCGCTCTGGTGGTGGCGCATATCAGCGGCAAAGATGGCGGCCATGTCTTGAAAGAGAATGGGCCTCTTGAGGAGAATCTTTTTCTCAAGGTCGCGCGGGCGATGTCAAGCTCCATCGCCTACGCTCACGAAAAGAAAATCGCCCACCGCGATTTGAAACCGAGTAATATAATGTTTGATCAGAATAATCATGTTTATCTGATCGATTTCGGAATCGCCAAGGAAATGGGCGGCGATGCTACCAAAACGGCCTATCAGGCTCTGACACCATTATTTGCCGCACCGGAAAGACAATCGGGTGAGAGCAGTTATAATCCGTTTCTAAGCGATATTTATGAGTTGGGCGTGACATTATTCAATCTGGCGACAAATAACCTCCCTTACAGAAATCCGGCCAATCCCAGCCTGGCCGAATGGGGCGGGATGTCCAGCCTGAAATTCTCGCCGGAACTCCGCGCTATTTTAATGAAAGCGACACATCCCGATCCGACCAAACGTTACCAAACCGCCAGCGAGATGGCTCGGGAGTTTGAAAACCTTAAACTGGCTTTTGGCGGCGGGAAAAAGCGTCATAACGTTCTACCCTATGTCGCCATATTGGTCCTGGTGGCAGCCGGCGTTTTTTTGGGCCGACATAAGATAGCTGATCTCTGGCAGAATCAATTTGCCGGCGGCGGTTCGACCGGTACGCAAACTGCAACTAACAATTCAGTGAAGACTTCGGAAAATAATAATGAGGGGGCCGCTACTGTTCCGGCCGATACAATTACGATGGAAACTAAGATCCCGCCTGAAACGACGACAATTGCATCTAAATCGGAGGAAATTTCGCCGGGAAACAAGCAGCCGGAGACTACTCCCGAAAATATATTATCCCCCGGCACGGGCAACCAGGAGGAAATTGAAAAAGGTTCCGCGGCTGTCAGCAGACCGGGCGAATATGCCTCCCTGGAAGATACCGCCACCGAAAAAAATGTCAAACCGTCACCCACATTGTCTCGATTGATAATGGATATTTTACCGGCGGGAAAAGCGACGGTGTCGATTGACGGCAAGGAAGGAAGCCCTGACAGTGCTTTTTTGGTTAAACCGGGGCAGCACTCTATTCAGGTCATCCATCAGGATTATCCTGTTTATAGAAAGACACTTAATGTCAGCGGAGATAAGAAAACATTTACGGCCAATTTACCGGATATTTTTGGTTCTAATGATTCGGTCAGCCTGACGGTTTCTCTAATTCCGTCGCCACAGGACATAATGATACAACTAAAATTGAACGGCCGTGGTTATACGTTGAGACGTTTTCCCGCCTGGGATATTAAGAAAGTGAAAGGCCGGTGGCAGGTCAAGGCCGGGATATATGATGTCAGCGGTAATCCGGGAACGCCGCGAATCGATTCGATTGTCGTCAATCCGTACGAGAGCGGACCGGCGCGCGATATGTTACGGGGCGATCATGGGACGCTGACACTTGGTTCAATAGCTGGAGAGAAAATGGAATCAGTGCCGATGCTGATTTTTTGGTCAAAAAAGTAAATTAATCGTAGTTACAAGGAGGTATCATGCAAAAACAAACTCGTGCATTTCGACTGATCACGGTTTTGTTGCTGATGATATTTTTGCATTCGATGATGCTGCCCGGATTGGTTCTGGGGCAGACAGCCGATTGCAAGTATGATCGCAATAATCCGACTCTGGAAAATGCTCGGAAGAATTTCCTGGCTCTCAATTATGAGTGCGCCGAACAGGAAATTAACGACCTGTTAAAATCCGAGGGGCTGGACATACAAAAGAAGGCTGATGCGCACATTCTTCTGGCGGAAGTGTACTACGCCAAAGTCAGAAATGATTCCGAGAAGAAAGAGAAGGTCATTGAGCAATTCGTTGCCGCCTTCAAGGCTTACCGCGAATGGCGCGGTGAATTGAATATAACCTCTTCGGAATTTATGGCTATGATGAAAGAAGCCCAGGATATGGTCGACCAAGGAAAGACCGAACCGGAACCTGTCAAAATCGAAGTCCCCGAGGAGAAGACGCCGGAACAACCGACTGAGAAGAAAAAAGGCGCCTGGTATAAGCAATGGTGGGCTATCGGCCTCGGGGTCGGCGTCGTCGTCGGTGGCATCATTCTTCTGACCGGGGGTGGGGAAGAAGAAGCTCCGCTCGATACACTCGCCTATTTTCCGCCTCCTCCGGCCGGCAAGAAATAGCCTCGGCCGGGGAATGAATTCGAGTGGGGAGGACAATTTAAAAAGCAAGGAGTAATCAAATGCAAAAAAT
>CAYXTW010000048.1:0-29113 GCA_964467955.1 uncultured Ignavibacteriaceae bacterium
TCACAATCGAGGGGCTTTTGGCTGTGTAAAAGATTTATTATATATTTAGTCGAGGATTAATGAACCGCGTTAAGACCGGATAATTTCCATGATTTCGTCGGTCTTTTTACTCAGGACTTCCTTCGATTTGGCCTCGACATTCAACCGCAGCAGCGGTTCGGTGTTGGAAGGGCGAAGATTAAACCAGAAACTTCCGTAATCAACTGTCAGGCCATCGAGTCTATCCTGCTCCCCGTCGGAGAAATGAGCTGCAACTTCTTCAATTTTATCCCGGGCCGATTTAACCCGGCTGTTTATTTCACCGGAGCGAAAATAAGGATTTATGGCCTTTACCATCTCATCAAGCGGTTTGTTATGTCGACTCAGAAGTTCCAGACAAACCAAAAAGGCAATCAATCCGGAATCGGCAAACCAGTTGTCCCGAAAATAAAAATGGCCGGAATGTTCGCCGCCGAATATGGCATTATGTTTTTTCATCAGGGGCTTTATCAAAGCATGTCCAACTCTGGTTCTAATCGCCTTGCCGCCCTTTTTTATCACCAGTTCAGGAACCGCTTTGGAGCAAATGAGATTGTAAAGAATGGTCTCGCCCGGATTTTTATCCAGGAGATTTCCAGCAACGAGCGCCGTTACCATATCACCCCCGATTTGATTGCCAAATCGATCGACCAAAAACATTCGATCCGCATCACCGTCGAACGCAACTCCAAAATCGGCTTTCTCGTCGGCGATCTTTTTCCGAAGATCGGCCAGATTCTCGAGTTCGATCGGGGACGCGGGATGGTTGGGGAAAGAGCCATCAAGTTCAAAATAAAGAGGGATTACTTTAATAGGCAGTTTTTCGAATACCGGCGGCAATGTCAATCCGGCCATCCCGTTTCCGGCATCGATCACAATTTTGAATGGCTTTATAATCGAAATATCAATAAATGACAGGCAATGTTTGGCATAATCGGCCGAGATATCCCTGCGATTTATATTTCCCCGCTGGGACGATTTTTCCAGCGCGTCTTCCTCCATGGCCAGTTTGATTTTATCCAATCCTTCCTGACCGGATAACGGTAACGCCTGCTGACGGCAAATTTTGAAGCCGTTATATTCCTTGGGATTGTGACTGGCGGTAATCATAATGCCGCCGTCATACTCGAATTTACCGACAGCGAAATAAAGGCCGTCTGTAGAAATTCTCCCCAGATCGACCACATCCACACCGGCGTCGATAATGCCATGACTTAGATGCTCAAAAAGCTCATCGGATGATATTCGCATATCGCGGCCGACAGCAATAGACGTCGGTTTAAGATATCGCGCGAGGCCATTGCCTATTCGATATGCGATTTTATCATCCAGCTGATTCGGATAGGTTCCCCGGATATCATAAGCTTTAAATATCGATTTATCAAATTCCATAAAAGTCCCCCTATAAAATTTCGGGGCTATAAATATATGATTAAAGTCCAATTAGTCAATTGATTTTCAAACAATTCGATATGTCCGGTATTTTTGTTGGCCAAAATCTCTTTATAGTCTTGTCGTCACCTGCCGGTCTTATCGGTACTCTTATCGGTACAATGAGGTTGAATAAATTGTCTTCACGATGACATTTTTTCTCAATAATTCGCCTGAAATATATTATCTTCCCCGGATTATGGCGCTTGGTATTAAGAAAGTCTCGATTACAACCGTCACTTTCTCCGCCTTCATTATATCGGTCGGATTTTATGTCTGGCGCATAATGTTTAACAATTACGCGGTCGAAATTTTCGGAGCCTCGCCAACTGATGTCGGCTTGATTCAATCGGTCCGTGAAATCCCGGGGCTTCTGGCCTTTGGCGCCGGGGCGCTGGCAATATGGCTGATCGAATCAAAAATCGCCTCGCTGTCGATGATATTACTTGGGTTGGGGCTGATTGTCTCGGGTATGTCCCAGTCGATTTTCGTCCTGATGATGGCGACGTTATTGATGTCATTCGGTTTTCACTATTTCGAGCCGATGAATTCTTCGCAGCTTTTGCTGCTGGCCGAGTCCAATAATACCGGCCGCGTGCAGGGAAGGCTGGCATCATTCGAGTCAATGGCCGGACTGACCGGTGGTCTGCTGGTTCTGGGATTGACATTTTTTCTGGATTATCGCCAGGTTTTTTATCTGATCGGCGGAGCGGTGATGCTGATCGGCATGTATCTGCTTATGGCGCTTCCGGCCAATCGGGGCATTGAAGAAAATCGCAAGGCGACAGTCAAAAAGCAATACTGGCTTTACTATACTCTATCTTTTCTTCGGGGTTGCCGGCGGCATATTTTTACGACATTTGCCATTTTCCTGCTTGTCAAAAATCATGAGTTATCCATCTCGATTGTCTCGACCATTATTCTTCTTAATAATGTTATAACCATATTCACTAATCGCCTTCTGGGCAATCTGAGTGATCATTTCGGCGAGCGTTCCGTACTGGTCGGATGTTCGTTTATTCTGGTATTTATTTTTACCGGTTACGCCTTTGTCGGTTATTTACCGCTTCTTATAGTCTTTTATTTGATCGACAATATATTGTATGGCTCATCAATTGCGCTGAAATCTTATTTAAGGAAAATCGCACCATCAGAGGATTTGACCGGCTGCCTGTCATTCGGAATGACAGCCAACCATATTACTGCTGTAGTGATTCCGATAGCGGGCGGGATTATCTGGTCGTTGTTTGGTTACAAAGCAACGTTTATAATCGGAGCGGCGATAGTCTTTATTGATATGCTCTTCGCGATGCGCGTGCCGAGCAGGAAACATCTGTCTCAGTAATCGGTAAATCAGACGCGATTAACCGAATTGAAATATAATTAAATTCCTCGCTGAACAATCCAAAGATAAAATGCGCAGGTTGACTATCGGCTCGTTTTTGACTATACTTAGTCCAAAAAAAGACAAAAAATATAGAGAGAAACACATGAAAAGACTCCTTTCGGGGAATGAGGCGGTGGCTCGGGGCGCCTATGAAGCCGGTATCAAACTGGCGTCAGCCTATCCGGGGACACCCTCAACCGAGATATTGGAAACCATCGCCGAAGAATACCCCACGCTTTACGCCGAATGGTCGCCCAATGAGAAGGTGGCTTTCGAGGTCGGTACCGGTGCCTCGTTGGGCGGCGGACGCGCTCTGGTGGCGATGAAGCATGTCGGTGTTAACGTCGCCGCCGATCCCTTGATGACCTTTGCTTATACCGGAGTTGGCGGTGGATTTTTGCTGGTCTCGGCCGATGATCCCGAGATGCATTCGTCGCAGAACGAGCAGGATAATCGATTTATCGCCAAGTTTGCCCAGATACCGTTTCTGGAACCGTCTGATAGCCAGGAATCGAAAGATTTTGTTTTAAAAGGATTGGAAATATCAGAGCAGTTCGATACGCCGGTCATGCTTCGTTTGACGACGCGAATTTCACACTCGAAAGGTATCGTCGAAGAAGGCGAGCCGGTGACGCTGCCCGAGCCTGAATTCAAACGTGACATGCAGAAATATGTGATGATACCTTCGAACGCCCGGCAACGTCATGCGATTCTGGTGGAGAGGCTGGGGAGGCTGCGAAAATTTACCGAAGAAACCGACTTAAATGTATTCGAAGATAACGGCTCCGATTTTGGAATCATCACCGGCGGCATTTCGTATCAGTACGCCAAGGACAATCTTCCCGATGCCGACTATCTGAAAATCGGTTTCGGTTTTCCGCTTCCGCTCGAGAAAATTCGAAAGTTCGTCGCCTCGCATAAGAAAGTAATTGTAATAGAGGAATTGGAACCATACTACGAGGAGACAATTAAGGCCGCCGGTATCAGTGTCGAAGGCAAGAAGTACTTTTCCAACCTGGGCGAGCTTTCACCATACAAAGTCTCCATAGGTTTAAAAGAGGCCGGGTTTATAGATAAAGTAATCGGTTCCGAATTTGAGCCGGAAGATTTATTCCCGCGTCCACCGGTTCTTTGCCCCGGCTGCCCGCATCGCGGTGTTTTTATGGCTCTCAAAAAACTCGGTGTGGCGGTTACAGGCGATATCGGCTGTTATACGCTGGCCGTCTTGCCGCCGCTGAGTATTATGGACACCTGTATATGTATGGGGGCGTCAATCGGCGGCGCTATCGGACTGGAAAAAGTCGGCAGTCATGAAAAAGGTGTCGTAGCGGCGATCGGAGATTCCACTTTTCTTCATTCGGGGATAACCGGCCTGCTGGACGCTGTCTATAATAAAAGCAACATAACCGTTATCATTCTTGATAACCGCGTTACGGCCATGACCGGCGGGCAGAACCACCCGGCGACCGGGTATACACTCATGGGTGAGGAAACCAAACAGGTCGATCTGGCCGAATTGTGTAAAGCGCTTGGCGTGGAATCGGTGCGCAAGGCTGATGCCTACGATTACAAGGGCACCCTAGAAATTATCAAAGAGGAAATGAAACGACCCGGACCATCCGTTATTCTGACCGATCGTCCCTGCGTTCTGATGCCGAAACGCATCATGGATCGACCCTACACCGTCATATCAGACTTGTGCAACGGCTGCAGCGCCTGTTTCCGAATCGGCTGTCCGGCCATAATGACCTCTGAAGAACTGACCAAACGAAAACGGCCAAAAGCGATAATAGACCCGCTTCTGTGCACAGGTTGCACCCTGTGTGCGCAGATATGTAAGCCGGAGGCGATAGTGCTGGTTGAAGAACCGGTGAAAGTGAAGTGAGGTGAATATGGATAATAAAGTCACGAACGTATTGATTGTCGGTGTCGGTGGACAGGGTGTGCTTCTGGCCTCGGAAGTCCTCTCGGAAACGGCTATTCAGGCCGGATTGGATGTCAAAAAATCCGAAGTCCATGGTATGTCGCAACGCGGCGGGGTAGTAACATCGCATGTAAAATTCGGGCAGAAAGTATACTCGCCGATTATACCCTACGGGCAGGCTGATGTTTTGATATCGTTCGAACAAGCCGAGGCATTGCGGGCTATTGATTGGGTTAAAAAAGGCGGTTTAATCGCCACTTCAACAACGCGCCTGATTCCCCCGATTGCCACCAGCGGCAAAATTAAATACCCCGATGATCCGATTTCCGACCTGAAGAAAAAATTCGGCGACGTAATTGCTATCGACGCCGATGCTATCGCCATTGAATTGGGAAATCCGCGGCTGGTCAATATTTTGCTCCTGGGCGTGATCTCGGAACGACTTAATTTAGGTACGGAAACCTGGCAGAAGGCAATTAAAATGCGGGTGAAAGCGAAATTCGTCGATTTGAACCTTAAAGCCTTTGCCAAAGGTCGGGAGCTGGCCGAAGAATCAGTCGGGACGCCCTTATAAAAAATCAAAGGTGTTGAAATGGAAGAGATAATTATCGTCATAAATCCCGGCTCAACCTCGACCAAAATGGCATTATTTAACGGCAGGGAGAGGTTGGCCGAGGAAGCGGTCAATCATCCGGCTGATGAGTTGGCGGCCTTTGATAATGTCGCTGACCAATTTGATTTGCGTATGAAAAATATCGATAGGTGGCTGGCTGATCAAAAAGTCGATGACAAAAAGGTTGCCGCGATAGCTGGCCGCGGGGCCCCGCTACGGCCTCTGGACGGCGGAGTTTATAATATCAATGAGAAAATGCTCGACGATTTGCATAATGGCCGCTATTCAAATCATGCTTCGAACCTGGGCGCCATAATCGCCAATCATCTCGGCAAAAAATACAATGTCCCAGCCATCATAGTCGACCCGATTACGATTGATAACTTCACCGTGTTTGCCCGCATCTCGGGGATTCCTGAAATCGAGCGAAAATGCCGCTCACATGCGCTGAATATCAAAGAAGTTTGCCGACGCGAAGCCGGGAAAATGAATAAAACGCTTGAGGAATCGAATTTTGTGGCTGTTCACATGGGCGGCGGCATATCGGTCGCAGCTGTCAATCGGGGAAAAATTGTCGATGTCAATGATGCCCTGCTTGGGATGGGACCATTTTCGCCCGATCGTGCCGGGGCGCTTCCGATTGGTGCCCTGGTAAAGTTGGCTTATTCAGGTAAATACACCGAAAAAGAACTTCTTACAAAATTATCCCGCGAATCCGGATTAAAAGCCTACATCGGGGAGGCCGATCTCCGCAAGGTAGAAAAGATGATAGCCGACGGCGACAAAAAAGCGGAGCTGTACTATGGCGCTATGGTGTACCAGATTGCGAAAGAAATTGGTCAGTGTGCGACAGTTCTTAAAGGCAAGCATGATGCCATCGTTCTTACCGGCGGCATGGCC
Organism: uncultured Ignavibacteriaceae bacterium; assembly: GCA_964467955.1. Taxonomy (GTDB): domain Bacteria; phylum Zixibacteria; class MSB-5A5; order GN15; family PGXB01; genus CAYXTW01. The sequence goes on from CAYXTW010000048.1 coordinate 6,274, forward strand.
AATTCGGAAAAGCTCGTGAATATGATTCAGGAATATGTCGCCTTTCTGGGTAAGGTGGTTGTTGTCCCGGGCGAATTCGAGATGGAAGCCCTCGCGGCCGGCGCCGTCAGGGTTCTGGAGAAAACCGAAATTCCCAAAGAATATTAGGATAAATTAAAATCTATGGGCACGGAGATTAAAAACCAGGCAATAATGTCGTCCGATCAAATAATTGAACAGGCGCAAGAGATCTCCCGCAAGGGAAAAAGAAAAATGGTCGCGGTGGCCGGCGCCAGCGACGTCGATGTCCTCAGCGCGCTGTCGTCAGCCAATGCCGACGGTATCCTCGATGCGACATTATTCGGCGACCGCGATAAAATTAAAAAATGTGCAGTCGAGGGTGATGTTGATATTTCAAAATTTGACATCGTGCACAATGGTAATGTTTCGGCCGCCACGTACGAAGCGGTAAAGATGGCCGCCGAAGGTCACGCCAATGTTATCATGAAAGGTTTCGTCTCGACTTCCGGATTATTAAAGACCGTCCTCTCGCATGATTTTAATCTAAAGACGAAAAATCTGGTGTCGCATTCGGCGGTGCTTGATATTCCCGGCTATCATAAACTGCTGGCGATGACCGACGGCGGCATGGTTGTCCGGCCGGATCTTGAACAAAAAATTCAGATTATGGAAAACGCCGCTCTGGTAATTCGGGCGCTGGGAATAAAACCGGTGAAGGTGGCACTTTCCGGTGCGGTTGATTTCGTGCACGAAAATATTCCGCAGACAATTGAATGTCGGAAAATGGTCGAACGGGTGGAGGCTATGGATCTCGACGACATTGTTATCCAGGGGCCGCTGACATTCGATGCCGCTACGTCGAAAGAGATGGCCTCCCTTAAGGGCGTTGAAGGTCCCGTGGCGGGTGAGGCCGATATTTATCTGGTCAACAGCATCGAAGAGTGCAATATCATCGCCAAAGCATTGATAAATTTCGCCGATACCGTTTTCGCCGGCGTTATCACCGGGGCGAAAGTACCGGTTTCACTGGTTTCCCGCACCGACACCATGAAAAATAAAAAAGCTTCCGTTTCGATTGCCTGTCTGGTGGCGGAGTATTATAAATCGTTGGGTGATATGGGAGGTGAACTTTGATAAAATCGTTTAACGAACTCAAAGAGAAAACCAGAGCAAAAATAAAGGATAAAACTGTTCCAAAAATGGGTATGATTTATCCGCGCGGTGGTAAATGTCTTAAGGCGGCGTTGCAGGCGGCGGATGACGGATATATCACGCCGATACTGATCGGCCATAAAGTCGAAATCGAAAGCACCGCTCGCGCGGCCAATCAGGATGTAATTAAGCACAAAATTATAGAGGCCGAGAATCTTAAGTTCGCTATAGTCAATGCAATCGAAATGGCCAAAGCCGGTGATGTCGATTTTCTTCTCAAAGGGTGTGTCGATACGACCGAACTGGTAAATGTCCTCATCGGAAAAGAATCCGGTTTTTTATCAAAGGGCAAAACATTGTCACATATCGGCATAATGCAGACACCCAAATATCATAAATTGATGTTTGTTACCGATAGTGCCGTAAACGCTTCGCCGAAACCGACGGACACGATCGGCATCGTGCAGAATGCGTCATCGCTGGCAAGCTTAATGGGTATTGAACAACCGAAAGCGGCGTTGCTGGCGGCGGTCGAGGCGATCTATCCGGCCATTCCGGTAACAATGGAAGAGGCCGCCATCGCCAAAATGTCGGATCGCGGGCAGATTAAAGGCTGCTTTATCGATGGACCGCTTTCTTTCGATGTCGCCATCGATGCTGAAGTGGCACATTCGAAGGGGATTACCAACTCCAAAGTCGCCGGTGATACCGATATTTTTGTTTGCCCGAGTATGGAGACGGCTGACGGTGTTTATAAGGCGATGGTGATGTACGCCAAAGCGGAAGCGGCCGGGATTATCTTCGGCGGTGCCGTGCCGGTGGCGTCGACTTACGCCGTCGATCCAATCGCGCACATTTTCAATTCGATAGTTCTCGCGGCGTATGTGACCTTGCATTGATACGACAGGGATTTTTTGTTGTTTATTTATATTTTAAAATCCCTTATTGTCATAGAAGATAGATTGGTAAAACATGGACGTTCTAAAAAATCTTTTTGATGCCCTGCGGCCGATTTTGCCCTTCGGCGCCACCTTCATTATTGTCATTTTAATGATTCTGGCCATACGCTTTCTGCTCGAACGTCATTATCTCGGGCAACCGGGACGCCGACTGCGGCGCCAGATGGCAATCTTACTACTGTCATTTGCAGGTTTGATAATTATTATTATGGCACTTCCGGTAAGCGATACCACTATCGGGCAGCTTCTAAGTCTGATCGGTATTCTTATGAGTGCCGCGATTGCTTTATCGGCACCGACATTTGTAGGCAATATTATGGCCGGAATGATGATTCGCGCCGTGCGCAGTTTTCGTCCGGGCGATTTTGTCAGGGTCGGCGATTATTTCGGGCGCGTCTCCGAGCAGGGATTGTTCCATGTCGAAATTCAAACCGAGGATCGTGACCTGACGACCATGCCGAATTTATATATGATTACCAATCCGGTTAAGGTGATTCGTTCCGACGGGACGATTATCTCGGCTGAGATTTCGCTGGGCTACGATATCTCACGCACGGTTATCGAAAGGCTTTTAATAGAGGCGGCGCGTTCGGCACATCTCGAGGATCCGTTTGTATATATAATCGAGCTGGGTGATTTTTCCGTAACCTATCGAATATCGGGGCTGCTGCAGGAAGTCAAGCATGTACTTTCGGCCCGCTCGGCATTGCACGAACAGATACTCGATACATTTCATAAAAACGGAATTGAAATCGTCTCGCCCACCTTTATGAATACCCGCGCGGTTCAGGATAAAAAGAAATTTATACCGGTGACGGTGGATGAAATAAGGAAAGATACAGCACAGCCAAAGCCTGAAGAATTGGTTTTCGATAAGGCGGCGGAAGCCGAATCACTCGAAAAGCTTCGCGAAATGCATAAGACAGTAGAAGAAGAAATAGCCGCAGTCAAGCAGAGATTACAGGATGTGACGGAGAGTGTGGAGAAAGAATCGCTGCGAAATCGGATTGAAACACTAAAGGCGAGACTCGAAAGGATAGCAAGGATTCTTACGCAGAGGGAAGAAGATAAGACGTAATCTTCAAAATCCCAACGAATTCTTATAGACTTATTAATTTTATCGATGGGAGCCAAACATGGTAAAAACGGTTAAACCTGCAAATTTTTTTAGATTTTTTAACATTTTTTAAGAGAGGCTACAAATGGAAGGTATTCTGGACAAAATCATTGAATGGGGCGCCATGTACGGCATGAAAATCGTCGGTGCTCTGGCGATTTTGATTATCGGTCGCATCGTCGTCGGTATTATAACCGGCGCCGTGAAAAAAATCATGCGCAAATCCAAAACAGACGAAACGCTGGTCAAATTTTTATCCAGTTTGACAAAAACCGGTCTGCTGGTCATTCTCTTTATCGTCATCTTGAATCAACTGGGCGTTCAGACAACGTCATTCGTGGCTATCATCGGTGCCATTGGTCTGGCTATCGGTTTTGCCCTTCAGGGTTCGCTGTCCAATTTCGCCGCGGGTGTCATGCTGATACTTTTCCGGCCGTTCAAGGCCGGCGATTTTGTCGAAGCGGGCGGAACTATCGGTTCGGTGGAGGAGATCGGTATTTTCAGTACCATTATGAAAACGCCGGACAACAAAAAGATAATTGTCCCCAACAGCAATATTACCGGCGGTAATATAATCAATTATTCCGCCAAAGAGACGCGGCGCGTCGATCTGGTTTTCGGTATCGGCTACGACGATAATCTCAAAAAAGCCAAGCAGATTCTGGAGCAGATCCTTCAGGCTGATGATCGTATTCTCAAAGACCCGGCGCCCGTCGTGGCGGTTTCGGAGCTTGGTGACAGCTCGGTCAATTTTGTGGTTCGTCCCTGGGTCAAAAGCTCGGATTACTGGTCGGTATACTGGGACCTTACCGAAAAAGTCAAATTGACGTTTGATGCCGAGGGTATATCGATACCTTATCCGCAGCAGGATGTTCATATGCATCAGGTAACTTCGGCTTAAAGGAGGCAAAATGAAATTGGCAAGCAAAATTACAGTTCCGACATTTATTTTAATGCTGGCTCTTCCGCTGGCCGGCATGGCGCAGGAAGAGGATTCAACCGGATGGAAAAAATCGCTGGTGGTGGATGTCACGACCACGCAAACCTCGTACTCCGATTCATGGGTCGGCGGTGAAGCCGGTTCGGTTAATTGGGTCGGAAATCTCAACGGCAGCGCCGAAAAACAGCTTAAGCCGTGGTTGAATTTCCAGTCGACGCTCAAACTGTCTTTCGGTCAGACCCTTACCCAGGACGCCGAAACAAAAAAATGGAGCAAGCCGAAAAAATCGACCGATCTGATCGACTGGGAAGACGTCGCGCGCTTTACGCTTCATGAGTTCATTGATCCTTACGCCGCGTTCAGGCTGGAATCGCAGTTTCTGGATGCCAAAGTACCGGCCAAAAATTTGTACCTGACGCCGATGAAACTGACCGAATCGGCCGGTATTTCGCGTCGATTTTACGAGAAAGAAAACGACAATTTTACCAGTCGCCTCGGCCTGGCCTTAAGGCAGATCTTCAAAACAAATGTTGATACAACGATGGCATCATTGCCGACCGTTGATTCAACTCTAACTGACGGCGGTATCGAATCGGTTACCGATGTGAATTTAACATTGCGAGACAATCTTCAGTACACCGGCAAACTGACCCTATATAAAGCATTTTTCTTCTCGAAAAGCGATGCGGTCAAGGGTACTCCCTCCGAGGATTACTGGAAGGCGATCGATATCAACTGGGAAAATATTATCACGGCGGCGATTACGAAAATAATAACGGTGAATTTTTATACGCAGCTTTTATACGACAAGGAAGTGAGCAAAAAAGGCCGCTTTAAAGAAACGCTCGGTTTTGGTTTCGTTTTCCGGATGCTGTAGTATCGGAATTGGAAAATTCGAAATTGCGGCTTTTTGAATCGGTCCGGGTACTATTTTATGGTGAACCTTCCGTATTTACCGTGAACAATGCGTTCGTGGAGCGGTTGATTCATGAATATGTATTGATTTCACTTATCAGTGAAATTGTGGCCTTTCATACTACGGCACTGTCAGACCGATATTTAAGCGGTTAGAAGTGTACAGCGCACGAAAATCACTCGAGCCCGGCAAAGTGGACTTTTTTCTTTTTATAGAGGTATTTTATCTTCAGATTTTATAATCCCTCTTGATTTTTCGTTGTCTTTACATTTTAATTCTGCAAAAAGGCGGTTGTCGTGTTGGAATTGTATAGAAACTGGTTATCAGCTCAGGGGCTGTCACAGGGATCGGCTGATTTTATATACTGGTTTTCATTGGTCCTGGCCGTTATTATTTTTGCGTGGCTGTGTAATTATATCGCCAAAAAGTTTTTGCTCCAGGCTATTTCATATTTCATCAAAAGAAGCGAAACCACATGGGATGACGCTTTGCATGAACGCAAAGTCTTCGCTCGTCTATCGCATCTGGCACCGGCTCTGGTAATATATTTTTCCGCGCCGCTTTTTCTGCCGGCTAAGGAGACAATCGAACGATTGTCGATGGCTTACATGATTCTGGCCGGTCTGCTGGTCCTGAATTCCTTTTTAAACGCTGTCGTCGATATCTACCGTACCTTTGAAATCTCCCGTCAGCGACCGATCAAAGGATATATTCAGGTTGCCAAAATCATTATATATGTTTTTGTCGGTATAACCACAATATCGGTCCTGATGAATCGTTCGCCGTGGCTTTTATTGAGCGGACTGGGCGCGATGACGGCGGTGATTCTGCTGATATTCAAGGATTCTATTCTTGGTCTGGTGGCGTCGGTGCAGCTATCGCAGAATGATATGGTTCGGATCGGCGACTGGATCGAGATGCCCAAATACGGCGCCGACGGTGATGTTATCGATGTTACCCTTAACACGGTTAAAGTACAAAACTGGGATAAAACGATAACGACCATTCCGGCCTATGCGCTGGTGTCCGATTCATTCAAAAACTGGCGCGGCATGTCCGAGTCGGGCGGGCGGCGTATCAAACGGGCGGTTTATATTGATATGAACAGTGTGACATTCTGTAATAAAGAAATGCTCGACCGGTTTGAGAAATATCAGCTTATAAAAAGTTATATTAAATCGAAAAGAGTCGAAATCGCCAATTACAACCGCGATCATTTTATCGATACTTCGGAGCTGGTAAACGGGCGCAATTTGACCAATATCGGGACGTTCCGCGCCTACCTGGCGGCCTATCTGAAAAACCACCCGAAAATCCACAACGATATGACCTTTTTGATTCGACATCTGCCGCCCGGTCAATATGGCCTGCCGATTGAAGTTTATGTTTTCAGCAACGATCAGGTTTGGGCCAATTATGAAGCAATTCAAGCGGATATCTTCGATCATATTCTGGCGGTGGTACCGAAATTCGATTTGCGCGTATTCCAGAATCCGACCGGGCATGATTTCCGTGGGATGGCTACGGGTAACGAAGATAATTAAGCAATGGGTCTAAAAATTATGAATCTTGTAGGTCGAAATCCCGTCGAAGACCTCGCTCTTTGGCGGGGCTTCGGGTTTCGACATCTTAATAAAGTCGGAAACCCTACGGGCATTCCGACCTACATATTTTAAAAAAGTACATAGTCAGTACAATATCGTTTTTTATTTATAGAGAGGTTTAGGCAGAATATTATGAAATCAATAAATCCGGCGACAAACGAACTTGTCAAAGAGTACAAAGAGCATACTTCGGAAGAAGTGGTACAAATAATCGGTAATGTCGATGATGAATTCAAAAAATGGCGCGAGACGTCATTTGCGGAGCGAAGCAAGCTCATGCATCAAGCTGCAAAAACTCTACGAGACAATTCCGAAAAATATTCCCGACTCATGACTGTCGAGATGGGCAAGATTATCGGCGAATCGCGCGCCGAAGTCGAGAAATGCGCCTGGGTGTGCGATTACTACGCCGACCATGCCGAAAAATTTCTGTCTGATGAAATAATCGAAACCGATGCCAGTCGCAGTTTCGTGGCCTTTGAACCGCTCGGTGTGGTGCTGGCGGTGATGCCCTGGAATTTTCCGTTCTGGCAGGTGTTCCGTTTCGCCGCCCCGGCTCTAATGGCCGGTAATGGTGGAGTATTAAAACATGCCTCCAATGTCCCCGGCTGCGCTCTGGCAATTGAGGAAATTTTTCATGCGGCCGGTTTTCCGAAAAATATTTATCGGACATTGCTTATATCTTCCGGTGCGGTCGATAAAGTCATCAAAGATAAACACATCAAAGCGGTGACTCTTACCGGCAGCGAACCGGCCGGGATAGCGGTCGCCTCGACCGCCGGGCGTGAACTTAAAAAAACTGTCATGGAGCTGGGCGGCTCCGATCCGTACATCGTCCTCGAAGATGCCGAGTTTCCGGCCTGCACCAATATGTCGGCGACGGCGCGGATGATAAACACCGGGCAGAGTTGTATCGCGGCCAAACGGTTTATCGTCGTCGGACCGGTGCTGAAGAAATTCGAAGAACAGCAAACTGCGTTATTGAAATCGTTGAAAATCGGCGATCCGCTTCTTGAGGATACCCAGGTCGGGCCGATGGCTCGTGAGGATTTGGTCGAGGAAATCACTGCACAGGTACAAAAGTCGATTAAAATGGGCGCCGGACTTCTCTGCGGGGGCCAAAGGCCCGACGGCCCCGGCGCATATTATTTACCGACGGTGTTGACTAATGTCAAAAAAGGCATGCCTGTTTATGAACAGGAAACATTCGGACCGGTGGCGGCGATTATTCCGGTGAAAGATACCGAAGAGGCGATCGCGGTCGCCAATGATTCCGATTTCGGTCTCGGCGGTGCGGTCTGGACGAAGGACCTGAAAAAGGGCGAAGCGGTCGCACGGAGGATCGAGACCGGGGCGGTGTTTGTCAATGGCATGACCAAATCGGATCCGCGCCTGCCGTTCGGCGGTATCAAGCGCTCCGGCTACGGCCGCGAACTGTCGCATTACGGTATCAAGGAATTCGTCAACATCAAAACCATCTGGGTGGCGTAAGGGCAATTGCGCGTCAGCATCAATATGTATTCCTTTACTATTTGAATCTCTACACAAATATCCTATATTGAGTAATATGGCGATGCAATCAAAGATCGAATGGACGGACTCGACCTGGAATCCGGTGACCGGGTGCGTTAAAATCAGCGCCGGATGTAAAAACTGCTATGCCGAGCGGATGGCCAAACGACTCCGGGCAATGGGCCAGGAAAATTATGCCAACGGTTTCGAGCCGACTATCCACGAGAAAGTCCTCAGATACCCGCTGCAATGGAAAAAACCACAGAATATTTTTGTTAATTCGATGAGCGACCTGTTTCTCGATACGATTCCGATTTCATTTATCGAAGATGTCTTCACCGTAATGAATCAGGCTGACTGGCATCGTTTTCAGGTCTTGACCAAAAGATCGCAAAGATTGCTTGATCTCAATGACAGATTTAGATGGACTGATAACATCTGGATGGGCGTCAGTGTCGAAAATGAAAAATATAAATTCAGAATAGATGAATTGCGCCGGACCGATGCCAAAATAAAATTTCTATCGATCGAGCCGCTGATCGGCCCGGTTGGAAAATTGAATTTAAAAAAAATAGACTGGGTGATTGTCGGGGGCGAGTCCGGCCCCGGGGCACGTCCGATGAAAAAAGAATGGGTGGTGGATATTCGCGATCAATGTTTGAGCGCGGAAGTGCCGTTTTTCTTCAAACAATGGGGCGGCGTCAACAAGAAAAAAGCGGGACGCTTGCTGGACGACCGCACCTGGGACCAGATGCCGGTCGCGGTTTATGCTTATTGAGAATATAATATGAATAAAAAATCAACAACCGCCATTATCGGTTACGGATCGCAGGGGCGGCCATGGGCGCTGAATTTGCGCGATTCCGGGCGGAATATCGTTGTCGGGATTCCCAGCAGCGATGTTTCACGTCGAACAGCCAAGAAAGATAAAATCAAAAATATTACAACCGTCGGCACCGCCGTAAAAAATTCGGATATAATTATTTTCACTTTTCCCGATCATCTGCACGGGCGTGTTTTCGATAAAGAAATCAGGCCGAATCTTAAACCGAAAAGCGCGCTGGTTTTTCTTCATGGATTTTCGGTACATTTTAAAACGGTTATTCCTCCCAAAGACTGCAATGTTATTTTACTGGCACCACTCGGGCCGGGGCTGGCGGTCAGGGAAAAGTATCTCAAAAAAGAGTCGGTCGGCTTTTTTTATTGTATTCATCAGGATGCATCGGGCAAGGCCGGACAAATCCTTAACGGCCTGATTAAAGACCTTCGGATCGATAAAAAAACGATGATAAAAACGACTTTCGAAGATGAAGCAATCGGTGATATTTTTGGCGAACAGGCGGTGCTGTGCGGCGGTATGTCGCAGCTTGTTAAAACCGGATTCGAGACTCTGGTCGAATACGGTCTGTCGCCGGAAAAAGCCTATCTTGAAGTTGCCTACCAGCTTGATTTGCTGGTTGATTTGATGAAAAAATACGGTATTGAAGGGATGTTCAGGCGGATTTCTGTCTCGGCAATGTATGGATCTCTTCTGGCCGGGCCGAAAATAATCGATAAATCGACCAGGAAAAAAATGCGGGCGGCGCTTAACGATATTAAAAGCGGCAAGTATGCCCGGAAACTTAATTCACTCACACCCGCCAAAATCAAAAAGCTTCATACACAATTGGACAAAATCTCTTCGCCTTCTTTCGAGAAGGCGGCCAAAAAATTCTCGCCCACTGCAGCAAAAAAGAAAAGGCAAAACTAAAGCAGAATGCTGCCTGTTTTTATGTTGACCGATTTGATTATCCGGCTAATCTTTTCTATATAAATTTAGGAAAAACTCTTGAATTGAGGAATGTTTATTATGAAAAAATTCTGGGTAGCCAGCCTTTTTTTAATCATTATTCTCGGCGTTATTGCGGTTTTTTATTTTGACCTGCTCAATCTCAAATATAAAAAGGAAGCGGCAATCGCGGCGATAATTTCCGACGAGGATCATCGGCGAACATCTGACCGGCTGATATTATCCCTTACTGATCGGGATCCGGATATCCGCCGGTATGCCGCGCTTGCGATCGGGCGGATCGGTGATATTTCAGGTGTCGATAAATTGTTTGGCGTCGTACATGATTCCTCGGAAACCGTGGCCGAGGCGGCGATTTTTGCTATCGGCCTATCGGGTGAAAAGAGCTTCGCGATGCGCCTGATAGATACTTGGGAAGATTTCTCTCCGGATCGATTGGCGATAGCGATTCAATCTGTCGGTCGGTTGTCCGATTCGACGATGTCGGACGTTATCGCCGATTTATCTCTGTTTCTCGACAATATCGATTACCGTGTCCGGGAACAGACGGCGTATGCGCTCTGGCGTGCCGGTGCAATATCGTATACACCTGCGTTGATTAAACTTTGCCGTACTGATGCCGTCCGCCCGGTTCAAATAGCGGCGCTTTATTCGTTGGTCAGGATGGGAATCGCCGAACCGACCGACCTTTATACCGAATGGCTGCCCGATTCCGATCCCTTTGTGCGCTCCCTGGCTATTCGCGGTCTGGGATTATCGAAGGATGAAAAAGTTATCGCGCTGATTGCTTCCGGATTGAATGACCGCGATAATAATGTCGTCTCGCAGGCGATATCATCGCTGACCGCCGTCGGCGGGGCAAAAGCGATTAAATTTTTGACTTCCCGATATACGCAGGAAACCGATGTAAAAATAAAAACGCAGCTTCTGCAATCATTCACCAAGCTGGGCAGCGATGCCATCGTCGATTATGCCCGTGACGATATCCATGTTGATCATATGTACTATGATAAGGATGATAAAACAAAAAGCGATACGACGTCGATATCTATCCGGACCGCGGCCATTATCTATCTGGCCAAAATTCAGGGTAACGACGTATTACCGCTGATTGACAGTATGGCGATTAAAAATTATCCGTATTTGCATGAGAGTCTTGTTGAGGCGCTTGGTCTGATCGGCGGCGGCAGTGTTAAACCGCGATTGATGGCTTATTTCAAGGATTCCGTCGCTTCGGTACGCGCGGCGGCTTTCAATGCCCTGTGCACTGTCGATTCATCAAATATTGATTACTATATAAAAACGGCTCTGGCCGATAATGATTATGTCGTCGCCGAACACGCTGTCGAGAAAATCGGGAAGATACAGCTTAAAAAATATCTGCCACAGCTTATGACTTTAATGCAAATGGGCGCCGATGATGAAGTCGATCTGAAACGCTCGATAGTGACGGCGGCGGGGGAATTCCTCGATGAGGAGGTCGATGATCAGGCGGAGGAAATCCTTTATCACGGGCTTTTGGATAAAGAATATCTCGTCAGCCGTGAGGCGGCTCTGATTTATCAGGATAAGCTGGATGTCGATAAATCGGCGTTTATAACTCCCCCTCGTGGTCTCTTGCCCAAAAATAAAATAAAATCACTGCTGCTGGAGTACAAAAAAAATCCGCACGCCATCATCTATACCAATCGCGGCGAATTCGAAATGGAGCTGTACTTCGATGCGGCACCCCTGACAGTGTACAACTTCATGAAGCTGGCCTACAGCGGTTTTTACGATAATCTCGATTTTCATCGGGTGGTGCCGAATTTCGTTATCCAGGGCGGTGACCCGCGCGGTGACGGCTGGGGCGGGCCGGGATATTTCATCCGGTCTGAATATAACAATATTACGTACAAAAGGGGCTGTGTCGGGATGGCCCACTCCGGCAAAGACAGCGGCGGCTCGCAGTTTTTTATCACGCTGTCCCCGCAGCCGCATCTTGATGCTCGCTATACATTATTCGGGAAAGTTATCAGGGGAATGGAAGTTGTCGACAGTATCGTACGGGGCGATTTAATCAAAAGGGTGCAGATAATCAAGGAAGAAGACAATTCGAATTAGGTATGGAAGAATCCAAAGGAGGATATATGAGAACCAAAGTCGTCGATATTCAGATGCCGGCCGATGCCAACGTGATTTTCGGAATGACACATTTTATCAAATCTGTCGAGGATTTGTACGAAGCGATGGTCAATGCCTCTTCGGTGGCGGAATTCGGCATTGCCTTTTGCGAGGCGTCCCAGGAATGTTTGATTCGTTCCGACGGCAACAACGATGAGATGATTCAACTGGCGGAGAAAACCGCATTTGATATAGGCTGCGGGCATACATTCATAATATTCATGCGTAAAGCATTTCCGATTAATTTTCTTCCACAGATTAAGGCGGTTCCTGAGGTGTGCCGGATATTCTGCGCCACCGCCAATCCGGTACAGATAATTGTCGCCGAAACCGAATTAGGCCGTGGTGTGATGGGTGTCGTCGATGGGTACATACCCAAAGGCATCGAGGAAGACGAGCACAAAAAGACCCGCCATAAATTTCTAAGGGATATCGGGTATAAGAGGTAGGTAGATTTTGCAATCCTGAATTAGAGTGTTAATTACATCCTAATCTTAAAGAGATGAAATCATGATAACCCAAGGTGATATTATTTCATACTTGGATAGGTGTAGAAACGAAAGAGTAAATCTCCAAAGAGGAATGAACTACCGTCTAAATCCGAGTTATAGTGTTATACTTATGAGCATTCGTATTGGTGCCCCATATGCTGATAGAATTGAAGATGCTGGGAAAACCTTAATATATGAGGGTCATGACATTGCAAAAACGCCAGATGTTCCTAATCCAAAATCAATCGATCAGCCAATGTACAATCGACGCGGGTCATTTTCATAAAATGGGCTTTTTTATAATGCCGCGGCTGAATTTAATGCTGGAAAAAGAGATGCAGAGCCGGTGAGAGTATATGAAAAGATTCGGTCGGGCATATGGGTGTACAATGGACTTTTTGAGTTAATCGACGCGTGGCTGGAGCGAAGCGAGAACAGAAGCGTTTTTAAATTTAAATTAAATTTGACTAATGAGTTAATTATAAATGACAATAATGTTCCTATCATTGATCATAGTCGTATGATCCCAACATCTGTCAAACTCGAAGTATGGAAACGTGATAAGGGTCGCTGTACGCTATGCGGTAGTAAAGATAATTTGCACTTCGATCATATAATACCTTATTCTAAAGGTGGTAGCTCCATAGTTGCAGACAATATCCAATTATTGTGCGCTCGTCATAATTTAGAGAAAAGAGACAATATTAAATAATCTATTTCAGAAACAGTGCAGCTATATCGTACAATCCCACCGCAAGCGGTGGGGCACCCCGACTTCTCTTCATGCTTTATGCATTTTCAAGAGTCTGCAGCGTTTGACTTGTGCCTTCTCCGGCGCCATTGAAATCCGTAATATCCAAATACAATTAACAGATATAACGATGTCAGTAATGTCAATAGTCTGCCCGTTGCGTAGCGGGAGGAATGGTATTTGAATACGACTTCCTTAGTGCCTGCCCGGACGACTACCGCGCGGAAAGAACCATCGGCCCGATATATTTTTTTCGGTACACCGTCAACGTAAGCTTTCCATGCTTCATAATAATTATCGGTGATAACCAGAATATGATCTTTGGTGCAATCCAATCCGATAAGGACCGAATCATCGGCATAATCGATTATCCAACATGAATCGGTGTTTAAGCTGTCATGCGTCAATTCAACACGTGGATCTTCCTCCAGATAAACCACTTTGCGCAAATCGTCCGCGCCGTGGAGTACCAGCGATTGAATTTTGGAGAGACTATCTAAGACTTTGTACTCGTCGATCAGAAACACTCTCGGGAATGCGTTCGGATTTTCATAGACCGCCCCCTGATTGGTATTGATAACCAGCGTGATCGGTTTGTCGCCCAAAGCATCGGGCGGCAATTTCTGATTGGGCGGGATTAAAATATATTTGGTCCCCACAAGATTAAGCAATCGCGGATTGCCCTGATTTTTAAGCGACGGCCCGCCGAGAAGTTCATCGTACCATTTTAACTGGTTACCATGATAACCGACAACCTCTTCGATACCGTGCAATGGCAGGACAGTCATCGTTTGGGCAAAATTCTGGACTCTGTACATACTTTTATCTTTCTGAAAAAAATCGGTCAATGCATTATCCGATAAGTACGGTTTTGGATCGACCAGTTTAATGAATCGACTGTTAAAACGAACCGAATCGATTACGGGAATAAAAAGCAATGCGACCAGAATATAGATGCCGGCTTTTCGGGTTTGATAAAGCCAGATAAAAGCGGCGGCCAGGGCGGTGAACAAGAATGCAAACCAGGCGCCCGATTGTATGGCGGGAAGATTCCTGTAGGCCAAATCCAGTTTGCTGATACCTTGTTGCACCATCGACGTCGCGGCATTGCTGAAAAATATCGAGGTCCATAGATTAATCATTCCCTTCCCGCTCGCACTGAATAGAAACGCCAGAAGCAGCATAAAAAGCGGCAGACCGAATAAGAGATATCTGAATTTTTTCGCGGTCGAATTGCTCAAATTGCGGGATCGCTCGATTATGAATTGTAATCCCATACCGGCCAGAATGGCAATCGAGAATGAAAAGACAAACATCACCATCGACGCCGCCCGCATCGATTTCACCATCGGTATTATATAGAAAAATATCTTAAAGAAAGGCGTACTCGCCCCGAGAGCATAGATTAGCGCGAGTAATGCCAGTCCTCCCAAAAAGTATGATTCTTTTTTTCGATAAAAGAAAAAACCGATCAGCGCGATAAAGAAACAGACAACCTCGACCGTCTCGGAATTATCTTTAAAAGCATTTTTCCCCCAATAGTACGTTTTCGTATTTTGCGAATTGGTCCCGACAAATTCCGGAATCAAAATCGAAGCCGCTTCCTCGGCATGCAACGACCATGAAGTTGCCCAATCCCATCCCCGTTTCGCTTCGGTCCGCGGCGAATCGTGCGTGGTGTAATAATAACCCGGATAAAATTGTATCGCCGAGATCAATAGTCCGATAACGACCGCATAAATCGCCAGAGCCGACGGCTTAATAACGGCGTTAATAGTTTTCTTCTCACGGAACAGGACAATCAGTTTAAATAATGTGTATAGTGCCACACCCCATAAGGTAAAATAGGCCATTTGCGGGTGAGGAGTCAGAATTATCAAACCGATTATCAAACCGAGAAGCGAGAAATTCAAGAACGGCTTTTTCTCGAAGCCTCGTTCTACGAACAAAATCGTAAGGGGGAATAATGATGTCACGAATATTTTACCGTCATGCCAGGGCGCCATAAGTGATATTAAATAACCGGCAAACATGTATGATATTCCGGAGAGAAGCGAAGCCAGTTTGGAGAGTTTGAACTGTCGGGCGCAAAGGTAAGTAAACACCCCGGAGAAGAAAATATGCAATAACAGATTGTAGCTGAGCATCCGAAATAACGAGCCGAAGAATTTCAGAAAGGTCAGCGGATAAAACAGGTCACCGTGGAAAGCGTCCACAAACGGCATCCCGCCGAAAATGTATGGATCCCATTTGGGAATTGACCAGTGGGTCAGGACATAGTTGACAAAGAACGTTTTAAAAAACAGGCCGATACGCATCATATCCGGGTTGTAAAATATTTTATCAGAGAAGATAAATCCGCGAAACAAAATGATCATCGCGATTAACAAAATGCCGAACATTTTCAGTACAAAGTACGGCGATTTTTCCGGATCGAATTTCGAGACCGGTTTTTTTTGTACTGACGAAACCGAAGCTTTTTTCTTTCTGGCCATATCTTACGTCCTCTTGCCTTCCATTTTTATCGATAACGCAACCATGGCGGCGATAAATTCGCTGACAATATTCCACACTCTCGCGGCCACCGCGGCGCCGGCCGCGACCGGTCCCAAAAAGGGAGCTAATACGGTGGTCAGGACAAGTTCCCGCGCCCCCAATCCGCCGGGCGTGAAAAAAGTCAAATACCCGATCAAATACGCCATCGCGAATGAACCCACGCCGGCAATAACCGGCAATCCCGGTTTGACCATGATGGCATTAACAAATGTATAGAATCCCAAACCATAGAAAATCCAGCCGATAAGATAGCCGGCAAAAACACTCAGGGCAACTTTTTTCTCCAGCTTGAATTGAATCTGCGGTCTCTTTAGTTTTTTCAGAAACCAGTTGAATAGTATCATGGATTTTTCGGGCGCCAATGCCAGCGCGATAGCAAGCAGAACCGTCACCGCAACCGCCAGATAGGGCACAATGCCGATATTACCCCGCAATGCCTCGGGCATCATCTCCGGATGAAAACAAAGCGAGATAAAAACCAGTGCAAAACCGGGGATAAAGCCCAGGATGATAGCCACGCCCCATGAGGCGAAGGCGACTTCCTTTTTGATATTTATTTTATTCAAAAAATAAACCATGCCGAAAACCGACCAGACTTTACCGGGGATGTAACGTCCCATATCGGCGATATACGAAATTTTGAAGGCGTATTTAAACGGAATCTTATGACCGAAGGCGCGAATCAAAATACACCACATCCCTGAGAAAAAAACAAAAGTCGTCAGATGAAATACAACCGATAAGATTATCAACAGCGGATTAATCTCCCAGTGGTAATGAGAAATTTCACTCCAGTTATTCGCCAGTTGTCGTCCGGCGAAATATATGACTATCGCGGCCAGAATGAATTTAATGGCGACGGCAAGGTATTGTTTCAGGAACGATTTCTTCGCCGGTTTTTCAGTTATAGTCTCTATCTTCTTATCCGTCCATAGTTCATTTTTAATATTTAGAATAAGTTTTCATTCGAACTTAAACAAACGAATTGGTGAGATAATTTTTTATATCACAACCCCTGATGAATTTCAATCTGACATTTAACCGTTCGGCAAGTTTCAGTAATGATTCAATATTGGCGGCCATGTTTTCCAGAGAATAGACGGGATGAACATTTTCGATTAATTCGTCGGCATGCAATCCGGTAGCAAACACCAATTGATTTTTTTGTCCCAAAATGCTCTTTATCGTCGAGAGCAGCGGCCTAAACAGCATCGGCGAGCAGCTGATGGACGGGAATAATCTCGGTCTTGCCAGCGAATAGCCAAGTTGCCTGATGCTCCCGGTTTTTTTTGTCAGCACCAGACCGCTTACGATCCCCCAGAATAATGATTTCGCTGTAAGATTCGGAACTTCCAGAACTGAACAACTGGTCTCGTTATTCAAAGCCGGGCGGCGGTAATCATCGATTGACGGATAATACGGCTCCAGGGGTGTATCGTACCAGTCATAAAAATTCGAGATCGCTCGCTGTTTACCGTCGGCCGGAATTTTCAAACCGGAAAAGGCACTGATATCAACTTCGACACCCAATTCGCCAAAGGTCTTCATAGTTTCATTATTATGATAGGTCCAGCCGGTACGTGCCGTTTTAGCTCGCCCCGGAAAAATTTCCTGAAAGGAGGCATAAGCTTCTCGCAACATTTTTTTTTGCCAACCGGTGTCTTCATAGTTTTGAAACCAGATTGATTTTTTTTCATCAAGCTGCCAGAAATGCGGATGCCAGCCCAGCTCATCGCCAGAGTCTTCGAGGCTTTGCAGAAAGTCCTTATATTCGGTCAGGACGCTGTTGTAAGCCCCTGATATGACTTTAATCTGATAGTCCACGCGCAACAGCCAGACGACTACCGGCTGGTTGCCATCACTGTCCTTAAGATTCTTTAATTTTTCACGACTGCGCGGAATCCCCTCCAGCATCCCGCGCCAGCTTAATCGATCCGATAGAATATCTTTAATGACATAACTGCGGTCCGGGTCGACATCGCAGCCGATGACAACATAAAGTATTTTTCCCTGCTGATTATTCATGGAAAGAACGGCGTCACCAGAGATGATCCAGATCCGAGTCAAAGAAGGTGATATGCAATTGCTTTTTCAGATGCGGGCTTATCACCAGCGGTTTCGGTTCCGATATATAAAGACCGGCTTTTTTGTAAATTGCTTTGTCGATATCAGCCGCCATGGCCACGATACCGTCGGCCTTTGCCTCGTACGCAAATTTCATCGCCAGCGAAATCAAATCCAGCTTAATATCATCTGTCCCGGCCATATCGCATATTTTTACAAGACGCAGATCTTTTAGCGGATGAGTTGCCAGACGATAAATTATATATCCGCCCTCATTATGCAAATAAATATGGTATTCTTTGCCGGGCTGACTGAGTTTATAATTTAAAAAATCGGCGGTCCGGACGCCGTAGAGTTCATATTGCTCATACTTCAGTTTTTCCCAGAGTTCATCCCATTCCGGCTTAAATTCGGTAATTTTTTCAACCGGAAGAATGCCCTTTTTCATTCTCGGCCGGTAAAGAATATTGGCGGCATGAATCGCCGGGGCGTAAAGCGCCGAACGGCTCCAATACTTCAAAGCCCGTGAGGGATTCATGAAACGTCCGTACAAATTAGTATAATCGCGGTGGACGGCATAACCGCGCCGCTTATATGGTTCTTCTATTTCGGGCACGATACCGATAGCGGCGAAATATGGCGGCTGGTTGGCCTCGAAATGATCCAGAAGCCCGCGCCCGGCCTTCTTTCGGATTTCGTCATTGGACATATCGAGGATAAATGATATCCCCGGCCCCATCAATTCGGTTCCCTCCTGCCCGCTTCTTTTGCCGTATCTGAATTCATGCGGAATTTGCGCCAGGTGACCGACGATTTTACCCTCATGCATGGCCACGTAACCATTGGCTTTCTGCCAGTCGAAGACTTCGCGATTACCCAGCTCGGGATGGTTGGGTGTCCACTTAACGAGAAACTTTAAAAGCTCGTCAGTCTGGCTGGGATGAAATGGTCTGAATTCGACTTCAGCCAAAATATAAACCTCCATTCAGATGCACCGTCTGGCCGTTCATATATGGCGCATCACAAAGATATTCAATCGTATTGGTAAATTCGACGGCGGTCCCGAATCTTTTTAATGGTATCTGCTTTTTTAAAACATCCTGGAATTCCTGCGGCACCTGCTTTATCAGACCATATTCGGTGTAACCGCTGGCGATACAGAACGAATAAATACCGTCTTTGGCGCCCTCCGTTGCCAGACTGCGCGTGGCCGCTTCCATCGCCGCCTTGGTCATTGCATAACCGATCGTACCAAAAACCGGCGCATGCGCCACGACGGAACTGATGAAAATAATCCGCCCGAACTTATTCTCGGCCATTTTCGGCCATAACGCCCGGGTGATTTTCAGACCGCTCAGGACATTCAGCCGATATTGTGAAAGTGCGTCATCGAAATCGAGTTTTTTGAAAGTGGCATTCACGGAGATTCCGGCCAGGTGCACGAATACAATCTCATCACCCGAAACGAGAGGATTCAGCTTATCGGCGATGTTGCCGTCAGTGGATAAATCCGCCTGCAGGAGTTCAATCTCAAGATTCGGCTTATTCTGATTGTAAAGCCCGACAATATTTTTCTGCCCGCGTGTGATTAATTCGCCGGCCAGCGCCAGACCCAATCCGCCGGAGACTCCGGAAATAATATACTGTCTCATATTATCCACCCTTCAAGTCCAAAAGGTTTCGCCAAAAAATTCGATTTGATGCCGCCGCGGCGGTCTGTTTTGTCATTATACAAAATTCTCGGAAATAAAGAACAAAATCTGCATATTATCAAGAGATTTCTTTACGGCAGATTAAAACGGCAGAACCACATCGCGGCGTAAGAACGCGCCTCGGGTCCTGTCCTACTACCACTATAAATAATAATCCATAACAAAATTATGGGCGGCAGATTTTAAATCGACCGCCCATTTCTATAAAAAATCAATAAGGCTATCGGACCCTGTCTGCTTTTATTTCAGCAAAATCATCTTCTTTGTATCGACGAATTCGCCCGCCTTCAGACGGTAGAAATAAATTCCGGTAGCGACCGGCTGACCGAATCCGTCCTGACCGTCCCAGCTGATATCATGATCACCGGCTTTTAGTTCGCCGTCAATCAGCGTCGACACGCGCTGCCCCAGAACATTATAAATCTCGAGCCGGACGCTGGATGCTCGCGGCAGGCTGAAACTGATTATAGTCGTCGGGTTAAACGGATTCGGATAATTCTGTTTGAGCTCATATTCCGATGGCAACACTTTATTCGTATTTTCACTGACGTCTGTTGCTTCGGCGCCGGCCGAATCAAAAATGGCGTAAAGACTGATATCATCGATATTCCATCCGCCTATTGGATATAAGGCATTATTCACTTCCATCGTCCAGCGCAGATAGACCGTCGACTGCGAATCGGCCACAGATGAAATATCAATATCCATTTCATTCCAAGTTGTGTCATACGGCCAATCGCCACCACTCCAGACTTTAGTCCAATTCGTACCATCATTGCTCACATGAACTGAACCTACCCCAAATCCATCGGCACATAACCATCGCCAGAAATCCAGTCTGGTTTTTAAAAACATGGAACAGTCAATAGCCAAGGATGTTAGATGCGTCGGCGGGAGATTATTTGGATAATTGCCTTCAAGATTATATCCATAAACATTATCGCCTGTATGCCCCGATGCGGGATCCATACCGAATCCGAATTTATTACCGCCCCCACCGGTCGGCTGACCGAATTGCCATTCGCCCTCGCACGCCCAGCCGGGATCAGTGTCAAGCGTCCATTCATGCTGCACCGTCGGGGTCCCGATAATCAGTTGTATCATCCGCGAAGCATCGTCAACATCATCATCCAGATTCCTGAAGTGCAGTGTCGTCGAATACAAACCCTGTGTCAATGATTCGGTCTCGCCGTTAATCTGAACCGTAACTTCGGCGGTATCGTAAGCGGGCAGATCGCCGGCGATATCGCCGACCAGAGTAATCCAATCGACCGGGGGATCCATAACGACTTCATACTTAATCGGCGTTCTATATTTATGCCTGAAGTAGTACATCTGTTCATTCGGCGTAAATGGTCCGCCGGTAGGTCCTTCCGATTCGAGGTTATCGGCCGGGCCGACCTTCATGCTAGCCTCAATCCCCAATCCCTTAATGCAAAAGTTGGCGGTACTGTCAAAATCGTGTAAATCCTGCCAGCCGCTATCGGAATAATAACTTTCGCCGGGACTTGCCGTTGATTGAACCATTACCCGGTAATCAGCTCCCAGTAAAAGAGGAACATCGGAAGTGGCGTCATACGGTTGACCGCCGTTCGAAAGCTGAAGATAAATATAAAACTTGTCTCCCTGTTTGAATTGCAGCGAGTCGATCAGATTGAAGGTGTGCAATCCGGTAAATTCGATAAAACCACTGATAGATGTAAGTTCATTCGAGAGAACACCGCCCGTAAAATCGCCATAGATTTTAGCCATAAAATTAACGCTGTCGGTCGCCGTATAAAAACTAATCGCCTGCAGTTCCTCGTTGCGCTTGGCCTCAAAGGCATTGAAAGCCTCGGAGCAGTCGGTCTTTGTTTTGCGCCAGCCGTGATAATCATGATAGTGAAATAAATCATATTTCATCGGTTCGATATTCTGAAACGACACCGCCCCCATGAAAGGTGTATGCCCGGTATATTTATCATAGTACGAAATCCAGAAGTAGCCCCCTTCACCCCAGCTTGTCCCCCAGCTGTTTTTGCACAGCCACGCGCCGGGTGAAGGTGCCCGGGTGACCTTACTGTCATCCCAGCCCACAATGGCAATAGCATGATTCGGATTTCCCGGACCTCCAGGCGGAATATAAAAGGTATTATTCGCGTCTAGATATGACATATCGGCCAGCATCGCCGTTCCCACCGCCCCGTAATTCATAA
Organism: uncultured Ignavibacteriaceae bacterium; assembly: GCA_964467955.1. Classification (GTDB taxonomy): domain Bacteria; phylum Zixibacteria; class MSB-5A5; order GN15; family PGXB01; genus CAYXTW01. Next base: position 28,195 of record CAYXTW010000048.1, read on the forward strand.
TCTTTTCCTTAATCAGATCCATTTTTTGGAGACTATCGCCGACATTATACCATTCAATATCCCGGACAAAATAATAATGATAACTAAGATTAAATCTATCCGGCGGGGTTGTGTAAGATTGTCCGTCAATATCGCGCACCGCACCTTCGCCGCGAGATAGATATGCCGCCGTAATAAGATAATCGCCGCCCTGGTGTACGGTTAAACCGCTCCCGGTGGGCGGATCAAGATCATCGTTGTTGAATTGGTTGAAACCATTCCACCAGTCAAGATGATACTCGGCCAGATTCGGCTCACCATCTTCACCGGCTGCTGCCCAGTTGCCGGTCATCATCAGATTACTTTCCATCGCTGCCATCGAGCCATGTGTCCAGCACGTCCCGCCCTGCTGGCTTTTGACCGATGACACGTAATTCTGGCCGTCATAATCCCGCAGATCGAACGAGCTCGGCGGCTCGGCTGCCGATGTCCCCCGGAATGCAATAATTATCAGAAACAGACTTTCGAAAAGTCGCCACATTATCAATTGTCTCATATATCCTCCTGAAATAGCCAATTCCAGTGTTGCGGCAGATGGCGGAAATGCTGTCTTATGGTCAACATTGCATATCAAACAATCCATTATAAATATAACGGACGCTGCCATTCTGTCAAGACTTCATTTGGTCGGCCAAAAACCGGTCAAACTCATAACTACTTTTTAGACGATCATGACCGAAGATTGTTAAGTAAATTATGCCCTGCGTTAGAATCAGGTCGATGGGCAAAAAAAAGGCTCTTTACTTTGGCCATGAAAATGATTAATTAAGCCGGTGAAACTTCGACGGAGAGGTGCCGGAGCGGTCGAACGGGGCGGTCTCGAAAACCGTTGAGCCTTTGCGGGCTCCCAGGGTTCGAATCCCTGCCTCTCCGCTTAATT
>CAYXTW010000049.1:0-27735 GCA_964467955.1 uncultured Ignavibacteriaceae bacterium
AATGGCTTCGTTTCACATATTTAAGGAATCCTTTTTTTATCGTTTCCCTTGCCAATAGCGACATAAGCATCCGAACAACAGTAAAATAAATAAATAACGCCTTGTTGCGACCGGCCATTTGAGTATTCCTGTCTTTCATTTTCACGTTTCTATATAACGGCCGGAAGACATGATTAACTTTGAAATTGTAGCGATTTTGAGTTATAGCTTAGATGTATCACCGATAGGGGTGGTGTCCATTGCGGTAGGTTTACAATTCCTGCGCGTTGCCTTGAACAGTCCCGCACCACAGGGGATGCAAGCCCAAGCGCTGCGCTATCCGGACGAGGTTTTTTGATATTGATTTTAGATCAAAATGAATTACATTTTGGTCGTAATTTGGCTATAAAAATTTTTATTAAAGCATGATATAGGAATAAAGAGATTATATGATCGTCCAATTGGTTCTGGAAAATTTCAGAGGTTTTGAAGATCACAAATTGGAATTAAGACCAAACACTATAGCCGTGGGAAGAAACAATGCAGGCAAATCTACTGTTATAGAGGCAATGCGTCTCGTCTCTATAGTATCGCAAAGATATAAAAGCCTTTCTTATCGCCCTCCACCTGATGATTTTAATCTTCCGATGCGTCTATATGGGGCTTCTGTCGATATCTCGAATCTTAATATTGACTTTGATTCGATTTGTTATCTTTACTCCGATCCACCTGCTAAAATAGAAGCGCGGTTTTCAAATGAGTGTTCAATATGTATTTATATTAGTAACAATAAACGAATCCATGCGGTAATTCTCGGACAATTGGGTAATCCTGCGAAAACGCGTACTCAGGCCGCTGAATTGGATATCCCAATTATAAAAATCCTTCCCCAGATTAGACCTTTGTCGAAAAATGAGAGAATACTGAACTATGAATATGTTTTGGGCTCAATGGATTCTTCACTGGCGTCTTTACATTTTAGGAATCAATTGAGGATATTTGGGCATTTATGGAATGATTTCAAATCATTATCGGAAACGACCTGGAAAGGGCTTCAGATTAGAGAATTGGAATGTGAACGTGGTTATCCCGATGATCCGATGCGGTTAATGGTAAGAATTGATGAATTCGTTGGTGAGATTGCCTTAATGGGTCATGGGCTACAAATGTGGCTGCAATTTATTTGGTTTTTGATACGCTCAAAAGACGCCAATACAATAATACTTGATGAGCCCGATGTATACATGCACGCCGATCTCCAACGACGTCTTGTAAAAATTTTAAGGAGTTTAAAAAAACAAAATATAATTGCCACACATTCTGTCGAAGTGATATCCGAATTCGAACCCGAGGATATTCTCGTTATCGAGAGGACGAAACGTAGGTCGCGGTTTACAGATACAATTCCAGCGGTTCAACGCGTCATAGAGGGTGTGGGTAGTACACAAAATATTCATATTGCAAGATTATGGAATTCAAAGAGATTTTTAATAATCGAAGGTCATGACTTGAGAATTCTCAAGCGATTACACGACAAACTATATCCCGATTCTGATATTTCCTTTGAATCAATTCCAAATATGTCGATAGGGGGATGGGGAGGATGGTCGAGAGCGATTGGGTCGTCGATGGCAATGAGAAACGCCGTCGGCGAATCAGTGAAAACATATTGTATTCTCGATCGTGATTACCATACTGATGAAGAAATAAATAGTCGTTTAAACGAAGCCAAAAAAGCAGATGTATTACTGCATATATGGCGGAAAAAGGAAATTGAAAATTATCTTCTTTTACCGTCAGTAATAGCGAGAATAATTAAATCCAGAGTGACTAAAGCCGATTTAGATAAAGACGTAGTTCTGAGTCTATTGATTGAATTTGCCGAGGATATGCGCGATGAAACGTTTGATTCTATTTCAGATGAGATATGTAGAAATAACAGGAAGATAAATTCCAGCACAGCCAACAAAATCGCGAGGAAATTAATTGAAAAAAGAACATCCAGTGCATTTGGAATAATAGATATAGTTTCTGGAAAATCATTATTATCAAATGTATCGACTTGGCTTCAAAAAGACTATGGTATAAGTCTCAGCGCAGCGACACTTGCTAATGAGATTTTGCCAGAGGAGATTCCTAGAGAAATGATAAGGATAATATCGGCAATAGAAAAAATGAAGTCATTTTCGGATATCTAATAAGCAATTTCCTTATTGGATTTATACAATACTAAGGCGTAGGTCGGAATGCCCGCAGGATTAAAGACCCGTAGGACTTCCGACATTTTAAAGAGTCGAAACCCGAGGCGGGATTTCGACCTACCATTAAATAAATTGTACTATTATTTCAGCCGTATTCCACCCGACGGGGTTTGGGAGGCTTGAAGTTTGGCGAACCATTCGACCGTTTTTTTCAGCCCGGCCTTAAAATCGACTTTCGGATCGAAACCAAGCTCTTTACGCGCCAGACTGATATCGGCGAAGGAATGTTTGATATCGCCCGGATGCGGCGGGGTGTACTTCGCTTCAATATCGGTGCCGATAATTTCCCGAAGCATATCCAAAAGATCGTTCAAAGTGTACTGCGCCCCGCAGGCGATATTGTAGTACCTGCCCGGCTTTATCGCGGCGGTCGTGGCCAGCAGGTTGGCATCGACAGCGTTGGAAACAAACGTAAAATCGCGCGACTGTTCACCATCACCGTACACGACCGGCTGCCGCCCGTTCAGAAGGGCGGTGATAAATCTGGGGATGACGGCGGCATATTCCGATTTCGGATCCTGGCGCGGTCCGAAAATATTAAAATAGCGCAGACAGACTGTCTCTAATCCATATAGTTCATAAAATACTTTGCAGTATTTTTCATTGGCCAGTTTGGTTATGGCGTATGGCGACAAAGGATCGGTCGGCATATCCTCGCGCTTGGGTAATGCGGGGGTATCGCCGTAAACCGACGACGACGACGCCATCACGAATCTTTTAACCCCGGCGCTTTTGCTTGCTTCGAGAAGATTCAACGTCCCGTCGATATTGACGCTGTTCGACGTCAGCGGATTGCTGATCGACCGTGGCACCGAAGGCAGCGCCGCCTGATGCAGAACGTAATCGACACCGGCGACAGCCTCCTGAACCGTCCAGAAATCACGGATGTCACCGTCGATAAGCTCGATTCTATTTTCGATCTCCGCGATATTCACTTTATTGCCGGTGGAGAAATTATCAATAACTCTGACATCCTCGCCCCGTTTGACCAGTTCGTGGGCAATGTTGCTTCCGATAAATCCGGAACCACCGGTAACCAAATATTTCATTTTATTATCTCCATCATTTTGTAGTTTTCAATTCTATCGACTATCGGAAAAAATTCCATGACAGTCAGTGTAAAAAAACTCTCGGTTTTTTCTGGAAAAGCCTGTCAGCTTTCTCCCAGTCATCGGGGCGACCGACATCGAGCCAGCGCCCGTTAAACCGATATACGAAAGGATTGATCCGAAGCTTAATTAATTTTTCCACCAATTCGGGGAAATCGAATTTTTTCGCAGGAATATATTTAAGCACATCGCGATTAAAGGCGTAAATACCCATCGAGACCGAGTAATTTAAGGCCGGCTTTTCGAGATATTCGGCGATTTTACCATTGGATGCGTTGACAACACCAAAATCGACTTTGACCGATCTTTTATAAACGGCAACTGTCGCCAGGGTTTTATTCTCAACATGAGTTTTGGCGAATTTTTCAAACGGCAGGTCGGTCAGCAGGTCGCCATTCAGGACGAGGAAATTTTTATCGAGATTTTTTATTTTTTTCAAAGGTGCGGCGGTTCCCAGAGGTTTTTTTTCCTCGGAGTATGTTATTTTGACACCGAATGGACGACCATCACCGAGAATCATCTTTACCAATTCGGCCTGATAGCCGACCGCCATGATTATATCCTTGATACCCGATTTAGCCAGTTGCCTGATCAGGATCTCAACAATGGGAACATCGCCGACCGGCCAGAGCGGTTTGGGCAGAATTTTGGTGTAAGGCAGAAGTCTTCTGCCTTCACCACCGGCAAGAATTACCGCCTGTTTGATTTTTCCGGAACGATTTCTCAAAGCTGATAATCCTCTTTGGGAAAAAGGGCCAGATTTTTTTCGAAAAATCGAATCGTCTTTTCCAGTCCTGATTTTATTGATACTTGCGGGATATAGCCGATTTTTCTTTCCGCCAGTCGATTATCTCCAACAAGCCTCTGGACTTCGGATTTTTCCGGTCGAAGCCTCTTTTTTTCGGTTTTTATTATCAGCTTTTTTCCAAGAATATCACCGATCATATTAACTATTTCTTCAATTGAAAAATCCTTGCCGGAAGCCAGATTCATGGTTTCGCCGACCGTCTTGGGTTCGAAGCCGGCGGTAATCATCCCCTCAACTATATCCGAAACATAATTCATATCCCGTCTCGTGGTGATATTTCCCAATTTTATCGTCCGTCCGTTAAGCGCCTGAAGAATAATAGTCGGTATGATAGCCCGCGCCGATTGCCTGGGTCCGTAGCAATTGAACGGCCGCACTGTTGCCACCGGGAGCCCGAAGCTTAGATAAAACGACTGGGCCATTTTATCGGCCGCAATTTTCGAAGCCGAATAAGGTGACTGAGCCACCCGGGGATGCTTTTCGTCGATCGGGACGTACTGCGCCGTGCCGTAGACTTCGGAAGTCGAGACATGCAGGAATTTCCTGATATTCCGTGACCGCACCGCCTGGAGCATGTTGGCGGTACCGATGCCGTTGACGGTCAGAAAATCCCTGGGGGCGATATAGGAGTAAGGGATGGCTATCTGCGCCGCCAGATGAAAAATATAATCGTTTTTTCCTACCGCCTGCAGACATATATCCGGGTCGCGAATGTCACCGAAAATTATATTCAGGTTTTTTCTCAGAATGAAAGGAAGGAATTCCAATCGGCCCAGCCGTCCTTCGGAAGTATACCGAAGCAGCGCCGTGACTTTAGCATGCGATTTAAGCAAAGCCTCGGTCAGATGCGACCCGATAAATCCTCCGGCCCCGGTGACGAGGACCTTTTTCCCGGCGATTTTTATCATACTGAATCCGCGGCAAATATAGGCAATATTTTTCTATTTATCAAAGTCTTTTTCGTTTATATAGTTATCGGGTGAATGAATATAGTTTTCAATATTCAAAAGTCAGTTTTCACTGAGTATTTAAATTGATAGCTGTTTTTATATTGCCCGGACAGCTCGGCCGGTTTAGATTTTTCTAAAACTTATTGCAAAGCGGAAGGAATAGAAGTGATGTCAGATTTTGATTTTATAGCGGCCAGGCAAATTCTTGATTCCCGAGGTACACCCACGGTGGAGGTCGATGTCGTATTAAGCGATGGGACTCTGGGCCGCGCGGCGATACCATCGGGGGCTTCCACCGGCGCTCATGAAGCGGTCGAATTACGCGATGGCGATAAAAAGTTGTTTTTCGGGAAATCGGTTTTGAAGGCGGTAAAAAATGTCAATGAAAAAATGGCACCGGCCATATTGGCTAACAGTATTGACCCGTACGATCAAGTGGCGCTGGATAATTTCCTGATAAAAATGGACGGCACCGAAAATAAAGGGGCTCTGGGAGCGAATGCCATACTGGGTGTTTCGCTGGCGACGGCGCGCGCCGCGGCGCAGTCGATAGGACGTTATCTTTATGAGTACATCGGTGGCAGCAATTGTAAATTGCTGCCGGTACCGATGATGAATATTCTCAATGGCGGTAAACACGCCGATAACAATGTGGATCTGCAGGAATTCATGATCATGCCGGTCGGCGCCGATTCCTTTTCGAAGGCGCTTCAGATGGGCGCGGAAGTTTTTGGGAGTTTGAAAACGGTTCTGAAAAGCAAAAAGCTGAATACGGCGGTCGGGGATGAAGGCGGTTTTGCGCCCGATTTGAAATCCAATGAGGAGGCGCTTGAAATTATCATGGAAGCGATAAACAAATCGGGGTATCAGGCGGGCAAAGATATTCTGCTGGCGCTGGATCCGGCCTCGTCGGAGTTTTATGACGCCAAGGCGAAGGTGTATAATCTGAAAAGCGAGGGCAAAAAATACAAATCGAAAGAGATAATCGATTTTTACGAGAATCTGGTAAATAAATATCCGATAATTTCCATCGAGGACGGACTGGCCGAGGATGACTGGGAAGGGTGGGCGATGATGACCGAACGGCTGGGGGGTAAAATTCAGATTGTCGGCGATGATTTGTACGTAACCAACCCGAAACGTCTGGCGCGGGGAATAAAAGAGAAGTCGTCGAATTCGATTCTTATTAAGCTGAATCAAATCGGGACTTTAACGGAGACGCTGGATACGATTGAAATGGCGAAAAAGGCCGGTTTCACGGCGGTGGTGTCTCATCGCAGCGGAGAGACCGAAGATACGATTATCGCCGATGTCGTCGTTGCCGCCGGCACGGGGCAGATTAAGACCGGTTCGATGTGTCGTACCGATCGGATATGTAAGTATAACCAGCTTTTGCGAATCGAGGAGTCAATCGGCGAATTTGCACAATATATCGGCAAAAACGTGTTTTATAATTTGAAATAATCGATATTGCGCAAGAGGGGGAGAACCCGAATTTTCGCCCGGGCGAGATTTCGGGTTCTTTTATTCGGAAGTTTTTTGTTGACAGGCCGGGTCAGAAATTGTCATTCTTTTATTGTATATAAAGAGTGAGTAACAATTCAACAGGGTTGTTTTCAGGTTGTCCGGTTTTGTTCCTGGAAACGAGGAGGTGTGTAAAGGAGTTTTACAGGTAATTCTCTTTTTTGGAAAGAGAGAATTATATCGGCCCTCACATAATACAAAACTATAAATGTTTTTAACTTGTCACAGTGAGGTGATGGCATGAAAAGAATGATTCAACCAATATTTGTGGTCTTGCTTCTATCGCTTTTATTGGCTTATACCACAAATGCCGGTCCCACACCACCTGGCAGAAGTAATATTGTCGTAGATCCCAACGACGATTCACCTTGGGAAGAATTAAGCAGCACTCAGGATAATGGTGGGGCTGATGTTGATCAGCAAATGGTATCATGGAGCTATATTGACAATCTGGTTTTCTATGATATCGGAAGGTCGATATTGACCTTTAGAGTAATTATTAATCGCAATTTCATTTCATTTTATTATTGGGACATACAATCGCGCAAGGATGAAATTAGCAATCAAAAAGAAGTTCGACCACATCGATAAGCTTCTTCAGGATAAGAAATATAAAGAAGCGCTTGCCGAACTGAAGTCGATTGAATCAACCCGGCTTAAAGGTGAAGAATTAGCCTGTTTTTACCTTTTTATTTCCGAAGCCAGGTTATGGTTGGGTGATTATGATATAGAAGATATTCTGGATAAGGCCGTTCGGTTTTTCAAAAACAGCCGGAACAATGAACTGTTCGCACGGGCCAAGTACCTTAATGGCTGTTTACTGGTATGTCTCGGGAGACATGCCGAGGCTCGCGAAGTCCTGATGGAATCGTACCTGAATTTCAAACGATGTGACAACTTCGATGCCGTCTCGCGCGTTCTGAACAGGCTGGCGCTGGTTCAGTTTCAGACGGGGGCGGTGGACGATGCTATCGGGAACCTCAATCGATGTATTGACATCAATAAAAAACTCGATAGGCCGGATAAGGTACTGGCGCTTTTAAGAAATACCGCCCTGATTCATTTTATGTCCGGCCGGTTTAAGCAGGCCATCGAAATATACAGGAGTAACAGGTCTCTTATATTATCGGGTTCGGATGGCAGTATTTGCCGATTTTATCTTACATTCGCCATGGCTACCGCCTTGCAGGGAGATATTAAAGAGGCTCTTGCATTGATATCCAAAACACCGGAGTTATTCGGGGATTTGAAACGAGAAAAAGCTCAATATTATGAATACCTCGGCTGGATATATAATCTCGACGGCAGGTTTAAAGACGCCGAAAAAACGCTCGAGACCGGAATCCGATTGTCCATGGAAATCGCTCCCGGATCGGCATTGATTTCGCAGAGTAAACGGCTTTTGGCGGATGCATTTGTAAGTCTGGGCAAATTTAAAAAGGCTCTGAAGATCGCCGAAGAAGCGCTAACGGTAGCGGAGAAAATAGGCGAACGTGTCGAGATCGCCGGTTGTTATCGCGTATTCGCTCTGGTTGCCGTTGACAGAGGTGAAAGAGAAAAAGCCCGGGATTGGTTTAAAAAGGCCTGTGATATGTATGCGGAGATTCAATCGCAGTATGAACTGGCTAATACACGCTATTATATGGCAACGACCGGCCTGTATGACCGAGGCGAATGCCTGGCGCTTTTATTTTTGGCTCGTGAGTATTTCAAGGCGGAAGATGTCAAGTGTCACATTGATAATATTGACCGGGCAATTAAAAACGGGGACTCGTCGTTTGTCATGAATGCCTGCGCCAGAGAAATCGAAGAACCTTTCATAGCGGTGCATCCAAAAACAAAGAGGATTGTCGAACTGGCTGAAAATATTGCCCGGTCGGATATGACAGTGTTGTTGACCGGCCCGACCGGCAGCAGCAAGGACAGACTGGCGCATTATATTCATGCTTGTTCGGGCCGAAAGGGCAAGTTTGTAACGGTCAATTCGGCGGCTATTCCCGACGGCATGGTCGAATCGGAGCTTTTCGGTTATCAGAAGGGCGCGTTTACCGGCGCAGAACATAACCGAATCGGTCTTTTTGAGGAGGCTGATAAAGGCACATTTTATCTCAATGAGATTGCCGATAGCAGCGACGCCTTTCAGGCGAAACTCCTTGAAGTACTGGAAACAAGGACAATTCGTCCGCTGGGGGCGAATGAAAAGAAAAAAATATCCATTAGAATCATTGCGGCTACTAATCGCGACCTGGCAAAACGGATTCAAGATGGCAGCTTCCGGTTGGATCTTTATCATCGTCTCAATGAAATACCGATCGAACTGCCGCCGCTATCGCAGCGGATCGACGACATACCCGCATTGGTCAAGTATTTTCTGATGCTGAGAGGATTTGAGCCGACCGCTAACGGTAATGGCGAGGCGATCAAAGCTATTTGCGATATTTTATCAAGACGCGACTGGCCCGGCAATGTCCGCCAGCTGAAATCCGAAGTTGATCGATTGTGTCTGATGACCAGGGGAGACCCTCATCAAATGGTCATAATGCTGAAAAGTCATATTTCGGATGATCGTGGCGCGTTACTTGAGACTCTGAAAAAAACCGGTTGGAATCGATCAAAGGCGGCTCGGCTGCTGGGTGTGTCGGAAGGAACGGTTCGCAATCGAATAAAAAAGTTCAATATCTGCACATAGATTCTTAGATGTAACTCGCCGAACAAATCGTAATTTATTGTAATTCGTAATCATATATTCGTAATTACGAATATAGACAATAGTATCCACTATCAAACCAGCTCATTTTACATTTTCTTATCTGTTATTACACTGCAACTTAGAGATTTTTTTCGAACACCATGCCGCCCCGGTATAAAAATCGCTTAACGAATTAATCAGAGACTACTCAGGGGCGGGCGAGATCCCGTCAATCGTCTCTAAGAAACTTCGCATTCGCCTGCCGCCGCCGTTGGTGCCGGTAGACTGCTGATGGGTGGATGGGCGGTGGGAAATGCGAAGTATGCGGGTAAACCGTTGGGTACGGGGCGCGTATATAAAGTGGTGGGGGATACCACTGAGGCCCATATCGCCCCTGCCTAGCGGTTTCGGAGAAAGGGTTGGGAGGATTTTAAAAATAATATTCATATAATACGTCCGAAATTAATTCTCCACGGAAGATCAACCATTTTTCTATATATTTATTCTTTACCAGTCGTATTTGACATCCTTGAATTACTTGATTAGCGCATATTTTCGATAAAACAGCGCGCATAATTGTTTAAACCATGCAAAAGGGAAGTTGACACATAAATCGAAAATTGTATATATTTAAAAATCGGGGAACGAGCTATGATCGAAAATATGTTATTGCATTAAGCATAGACGGTGAGGGCAATGAAAATATTCAGATTGATTCTTATCAAAGCCATTCTCTTTTATATGCTGTTTTCCATAATGGTTTCGGCTGATGACAAGAGATCTTCGGTTATGCGGGTTGAGGGAACACTGGAAAAATCGACCGATGAGATTGTCGCTGTTAAGGACGCCGGCGAAGTGCTGAAGGAAATCCCGATAACGATTATTTCCGATCCGGAAAACGCGGATGTATTTATTGACGGCAAGTACATGGGCAGCGGGCGGCGCTTTGAAACGACAACCGGAGTGCATAATCTCGAACTTAAAAAAGAAGGTTTTAAGACCATTCAAAAAGAAATTGAGGTTTCCGAAGCGCACACGCTTTTTGAATATAAGATGGAGAAAATCGAGCTTCAAACCATGACTATCAATTCGACTCCCCGGGATGCCCGTATATTCATAGATGGTGTCGAGGTCGGTAAAACCAATAAACAGCTTTTTTATTATCCGGGTGAATATAAACTGAGTCTGGCCAAAAGCGGGTATGAGACAAATACCGATTCGATAGCAATCATAGCGGGTGCCGATAATATTTTTGATTATACGCTTACGAAAACGGCCGCCATGCTGACGATTGAAACGACGCCGGATGATGCCGAAATTTATTTAAACGGCGCCATACAAAAAACCAATAGCCCCAATGTCGCGCCGGGAAAATATGAAATCGAGGTGAAAAGTGTCGGTTATATCCCTGAAACGCGAACGGTCGTTGTTGATAAGAATAATCCTCGTGTCGAGACATTCACGCTGCGCCGGAAAACAGGTAATCTTCAACTGCTGATCGAACCGATGGAGACAAGTGTTCGTCTGGAGCGTGATAGTGCTGTAATCGATAGCTGGACCGGATCCGCTTTGAAAAAGGATATCCCCATTGGGGATTATACGATAGTCTTTTCCGCTGACGGATATCCGGTTCAGAGACGACCGTTATCCGTGCCGTATGAGCAGACCACGACTCTTAATATCGATATGAATGAAGCGCGGCCGGCGGATACAATTCCGGAGAGGGTCGAAAAACCAACGGAAGTATCTTCATCGGAGATGATATTGGTGGAGAGCGGCTCGTATCAGATGGGCAGTAAAATGGAATTGCCGATGCACACCGTTAAGTTGAGCAGTTTTTATCTCGGGAAGTACGAGGTGACGCAGCGGGAGTGGCAGGAGGTTATGGGGAATAATCCCAGCCAGTATCGGCAGGAAAATTTACCGGTGGAAAGTGTATCCTGGTTCGACGCCGTCGAGTATTGTATCAAAAAAAGCGAGGCCGAAGGATTAACGCCGTGCTATCAGGTCGGAGTCGGAAAGATTTCCTGCGATTTCAGTGCCGATGGGTATCGATTGCCGACCGAGGCGGAGTGGGAGTTCGCCGCCCGAGGCGGGAATAAATCGTACGCCTATAAGTACAGCGCCGGGAATAATATTGACGACGTTGCCTGGTACGATGGCAATTCTCAGATGCAGACGCATCCGGTCGGGCAGAAAAAGGCCAATGAACTGGGTATTTGTGATATGAGCGGCAATGTCTGGGAATGGTGTTCCGACTGGTATGATAGAGATTATTATTCTTCCAGCCCGATAGTCGATCCACACGGCCCGTCAAGCGGCCGGACACGGGTGCTGCGCGGCGGCGATTGGTCGAGCGGGGCCGATCTATGCCGATCGACGCTTCGGGCCGGCCTTGATCCGAACGGCAAGGGACCCAAAGTCGGTTTCCGTATCTGCCGCGGCGGGCGATAAGCCGGGAGATTATTTATCCGTCAAGTTTCGGAGAGATTCAATCCCATCCGTTATATTTCAATTCTTCGTGGCGACGTTGACATTATCACATAGAATCGGCGGGAGGTGGCCGCCCCAATAGTACGTATAAAGCGTGTCGCCGACATCGATAACATCCCTCAGCGTTTCATAAACATTGCCTGATACCATGGCATCTTTTATGCGACCGACGATTTCGCCGTTTTCGACGTACAGCCCCGGACTTGTCCCGATCGAATAATCACCGTTGGGAATATTGCCGCTGTGCGCTCCGAGAGCGCCCTCGATAATAATCCCCCGGTCAATCGATTCAATCAACTGCTTCAGGGATTTATCACCCGGTTTAAACCTGACATGCAACATCGATGGCCTCGGTTTCAAAGTCATCGGGTCACCGCCCCACATCGAAGTGCGGTAGCCATGTCCGGTCGGTTCGGCCCTGAGCTTTTTGGCATATTCGAGATCGTAGAAGAAACTTTTCAGGACGCCGTTTTCGATGACATTAAAATTGCGGCAGGCGACACCTTCATCGTCGAAAGCTCGTGCACCGGGAACGGCATCATCGAGAGGATTATTGGAAAAAGTTATTTTTTCACTAAGAATCTTCTCGCCGCTCTTATCTGCAATCGGTGTGCTTTTTTCATAAACCGATTTGGAGGAGGTCCCGCTGAGAAGCCGCCAGTTGATTGTCTCCATGCAGTTGGGCATGAATATCACTTTCATGCGGCCGCCTTTCGGTTCGACAGCTTTCGAAGACTTATTGTAAAACTCGATAAGTTCATCGAGTATTGTCGACGGAAATTCTTCGAACTTCCTGCTTAAATATAAACGCCAGAGGCCGCCTCCGGAACCGGGATAACCGATATACCCGACGGCGGAATAATATCCTTTGCGGCTGGAGACATCGGTCCCCTCGCTGTTTATAATGCGAATATTTTCGATATCGACTGACGTTCCCATGATGATTTCGCCGTTGGTTTTGGAACTGAGGATATCACAGACGCGACGACACTCGGCAACCATAGCGGTACCGGAGATTTTATCAATAATGGGATTGTACGTGTCGAGACGCGGGATCTCTTTCGTCAGCGGAAAGGTATATTCGGCTGCAACTCCGCCCTTGAGCGAGTCAAGGGCATTGTGTATTAATTCGTCCCGATCGATAAGATTCCTGGTGTACGCAAATCCGAGCTTACCGTCTTTTATAATTCGCAGGCTGACACCCGATTGGATTTTGCTGTCAATGTCATGCAGTTTGGCATCTTCAAAGCTGACGGCGTGGTTGAAGTGACCGAGCGAGAAAACCTCGGCCTTATCACAGACTTGTTTTGCCTTTTCGAGCAGCTTTTCCATCATACACCTCCAACCACAACGTTTTTAACAAGAATATGCGGGCCGCCATGACAGGAGCGGATATTGGTTTGTCCCTTACCGCAGCCGCCGACAGTACTCAGTATAAGGTCATTGCCGACTGCGACCGTATCCTGCAACGCCTTGAATAGATTTCCTGAGACGTTAATATCACGGACCATCTGTTTGATTTTGCCGCCCTTGATCATATAACCATACTGGGCTCCGAAGGTGAAATTCTCACCGGCGGTTTGACCGCCCTTCTGTTCAAGCACGTAAATGCCGTCACCCAATTGCGTCAGTAAATCGTCAAAGCTGTGCGGGCCGGGTTCCATGTAGATAGTTCCCATCCTGATAATAGGTGGAAAACGGAAATCCTCGGCAACACAATGCCCGGAAATCGGTTCGCCCAATTTGGCGGCGGTTCGTCGGGAATGCAGACGACCGGTTAAGACTCCTTCTTTCATCAGTTGCACCGGTCGTACCGCGACGCCCTCGTCATCATATTTATAAAAACCGAGCTGCTCGGGGAGCGTGGCGTCGTCAATGATATTGACAACATCGCTTCCAAGTTTTTCTCCGATTTTCATTTTCTCACGCATGGCCGGGAGCGACTCGATGATATCGGCCTCCGAAAAATGACCGAAGGCCTCGTGGGTGAAAACGCCGGTCAAACCCTGATTCATGATGCAATCATAGGTACCGCCTTCGACCGGTTTCGCCTTAAGTAAATCGAGAACGATTGAGGTTTGTTTTTCAAGATTTTCTTCCTGATTGCGGACCGTCGCAAAACCGTTACTCCCCCCGGCGCGGACACGAACATTCTGAAGCAGATTACCATCTTTACCGGTAATTTCCCCGGTGACCGCCGTGGTGATTAAATCCTCACGAATCTCCGAGCCTTCCGAATTGATAAAATGTCTTTCACGAATGACATCGTAATACTTTATCGCCGTCGTTACGATTTTTTCGTTGCTGAGCGGAATATTATTGTACTTTCTGAGAAGTTCGAGCTTTTCGTCTATGGATATATCGCGCGGGTCTTCATTTAATTTCGGAATAAATGTCTCTTTAACCGGTTCACTTTCGGCCAGTCGGACCGGTTTTTCGATATTCTGGGAAATCAAGCGTGCCGATTCCATCGCTTTGGCAATCGCCATATCGGCGTCGCTTTCTTTGGTAAAGGCGACCGTCGACATGCCGCCATTGTGTAAAATCCTGATGACATAGCCGTCGGTCGAGTTGGAGCCAATCTGCGACAGCTCTTGGCCGTTAAATATAATCTCCGTGACTTTTTTGACTTCGTGCCGGATATCAGCGTAATCGGCGTCTATTTTGCCGAGGATTTTCCGGAGCTTTTCAAACATCTAACCTCCTTGATTGGATAAACATTCGGGAGTTATTTACAGATTTAAGCAACATTTAGATATATTCATACGATTTTTTTCATTTACGGTTTCCAATATACGAAATACAAAATAAATAAGCCGCTTTTTTTTGAGCAAAAGGGGCTGTTGTATATATGAAAACAAGGTCTATTTCACGGACAATTCAGCGGAGGACCTTCCATATAGAGGTTATTAATCAGGGTGGTAATATCAAAGATATTTATGGTGCCGTCGTTGTTTACATCCGCGGCGTTGCCCGGATAGGGTGCCGGACCGTCCAGATAAAGAAAAGATATCGTAAAGGTTATGTCGAATATATTGACCATCAAGTCGTTATTGACATCACCGCATATATATCCACCCGGTACCAGCGTAATATCCAGCTGCAGATTCTGACTCATAATCAACGACGTATCAAACGATTCATAACCGATTCGACTGATGGTAATCGTCTGGTAACCGCCGCCCACCGAATCGATAATATATTCGCCCGAGGCATCGGTACTATCGACCTGACCGTCGGGCGTAACTTCGATGGTTGTCCCCTCCAGATACGGATTACCGTCGGAGAAGTCAACCGTACCGGTTACGGCAAAAAAATTGGCGACAGTGACAATCATGGAATCGATGGTGGCATTGCCGGCAAAATCGCTCGCCCGCGCATATACGGTATACTCGCCATTATAGAAATTGGTGGTCCGCCATGATTCGTTCATATCTTCAACTTCCACGATGCCATCACCATCGGTATTGGTCAGGTTAAAAAACATGACCTGGCTGTCGACACCGAAGTTGGAATTGCAGAAAAAATCATCCTGATAGATAATCGATCTATAGGTTTGCATCCAGGTGTTATAAGAGCCTATAGGTTCGGTAAAACAGACGGTAGTTGTCCAGGGGATGGAGGAATCGCCTTCGATTTTGTATTCGATTTTGTAGGGGATGTTTTTCCATTGATAGAAATTGTAACAGTCGTACATACTGCTGATTATATCGACGTCGCCGGAGATAGGTTCGCCCGGCATAAAATAGTTGACCTGTCCGTTCCGGCAAAAGGCAAAGAGTTGACCGTACCAGGCCAGGTCTATGACCGGAAAATCGGTGTCATAAATACCGTCTAAATACTCCAGCGGATTGCCGATAAATTCCCAGTCCCAGAAACCGTTATACCATGTTGCCGAATCGCCGGCGAAACGAATTTTGGAAAAATGCAGATGCTGAACCGTTTCCGGCTGCTCCGGCCAATTGACAACAGTTCCGATCGAATCACCCTGATTTACCCAATCGCCGACTTCAAAGGCAAAAGATGATTGCGCGACGTGCGCATACATCCAGCCGTTACACTCCGATTCATTGGCAGAATCGCAAATTGCCATGCGCCAACTGCTGAAGTTGCCGTAAAGAGTAATTATCGCCTTCACGTAGCCAGACTCGACGGCATAAACCGGATTTCCGGCCGGAACCGCGATATCGATTCCGGTATGAAGGTGATCACCCTGGATTAAACCATATACGGCCGAAACATGGTGATTGGTGCTGTCCGGCCAGACCGGCCATTGCAGGGCATAAGTACTGCCCACCCCGAAAAAAACCAGAAAAATAATAAAACCGATTTTGTAACGATTTGCCATAACGCCTCCGAATTAATTCTGAAGTTATTGATATGTTTTTTAGTTCGGTCCTTACATTTGTCACAGACGATTAATATTAAATTATCAATCTGTGTTGTCTGGCGATTGGCGGTAGATAAAATACATTTTAATATACTGAAATACCCATATTTGTCAAGCAAAAAGTCATTTTTCATATTCGGGAGAAGTATTTCGGTCGGCGTGGCTGCGGATTTGGAAATAAAGTAATTGCGGCAAATGCCGATTCCGTATTAAAAGGTTTTGCTCACCGGTGCATAGCAACCAAGCACAAGAGCCGCAAGCTCTTAAAGTAGAGATGGAATTGAACTATGAATGAAAGAAATTACGGTTATCTGGATTTTGCCGGCGGCTTTGTGTTTTTTGGTGTCGGTTTGGGTGCCCTGTACTGGATTCTTCAGGCTTTTCTTGATGCATACATATTCGGCAACGGCAATTTTATAAGGCATATTTTCTCTCCGAATTCATACGAAATCTGGATGAGATCGATGGTTATATTTTTGCTGGTTTTGTCCAGTTCCTTCGTGCAATCAATGATTTCGAAACGCAAAAGAGCCGAGGAGGCGCTGCGCAATAACGAGGCCATGCTGCGGGCCACCATTGAATCCTCGGCGAACGGGATTTTGGTCGTTGACGGGAAGGGTAAAGTCGTTCATTCCAACGCTCGTTTTATGGAAATGTGGCGGATACCGGAGGAATTGATCCGGACCGGTGATGATGATCGACTTCTGGAATTCGTCTTAAACCAGGTGAAAGAACCTCAGCCATTTTTGAAAAAGGTCAGAGAACTCTACAATTCTTCGAACGTTGATCACGATACAATTTTATTTAAAGATAATCGGATTTTTGATCGTTATTCTCAGCCGTTGATACGAGATAAAAAAATAGCGGGTCGCGTATGGAGCTTCGCCGATATAACCGAACGCGAACGTGCCGACAACCGCATGAAATTGACGCAGTTTGCTGTTGAGCACGCCCCGGACGCCGTTTTCTGGATGGGCCCGGATGCAAAATTTATATATGTCAATAAAGCCGCCTGCGACGAGCTCGGCTATTCGGAAGAAGAGTTGCTTTCAATGACGGTTCATGAAATCGATCCCGATTTCCCCGAAGAAATCTGGCCGCAGCACTGGCAGGATTTGAAGCGGAATCGATCTATGATAATCAGATCGCATCATAAGACCAAAGACGGTGTTGTATTCCCCGTTGAAATTTCAATTAATTACTTCGAATTCGACGGGGAGGAGTACAACTGCGCTCTGGCCCGGAAGATTGTCGAAGAAAAATCAATCGATGGTTCTTTCGGATCATCAGAAATTAAATCTGAAATTAAGAGCGTGTAGAAAAACAATTAGTTCTATATGGTTTTCGATTCGGATATAGATTCCAGCATATAGACGTTAATTTTTAATGTATCAAAACTTCGCCCAGCGGGGGACGCGGGGGAAGGGGAGCACGTCTCTTATGTTACTCATGCCGGTAATATACATGAGCGTTCTCTCAAAACCAAGCCCGAAACCGGAATGCGGCGCGCTGCCGTACTTGCGCAGGTCAAAATACCAGGTGTATAAATCGGTATTCAAATTCTTCTCTTTCATGTGGTCCATCAGCACATCGTATCTTTCTTCACGCTGCGAGCCGCCGATAATCTCGCCGATTTTGGGCACGAGGACATCCATGGCCGCAACCGTCTTGCCGTCGTCATTGACGCGCATGTAAAAAGCCTTAATCTTTTTGGGATAATCGTAGACGATCGTGGGCCGTTTAAATACTTTCTCGGTTAAATAACGTTCATGCTCCGACTGCAGCTCGACACCCCATTTAACCGGGAATTCGAATTTTTCCTTCGCCTTTTCCAGGATCTTTATCGCCTCGGCGTAGGGCAATCGTTCGAATTCGGAATTGATGACATGTTCGAGCGTTTGATGCAGGCTTTTATCAATCCATTTGCCGAAAAAGGCCATTTCGTCGGCACAGTCCTCGAGAGCGTACCTGAAAATGAATTTAAGGAAATCGACAGCAATATCCATATTTTCCTGATTGTCACAGAAAGCCATCTCCGGTTCGATCATCCAGAATTCGGAAGCATGCCGCGACGTGTTGGAATTTTCGGCGCGAAAAGTCGGCGAAAAGGTGTAGACATCGCTTAAGGCAAGAGCACCGATTTCGGCCTCGAGTTGCCCTGAAACCGTCAGAAAAGCCTCGGAACCGAAGAAGTCCTCATTATAATCGATGCCATTTTCTTTACGCGGCAGATTATTCAAATCGAGGGTGGTCACACGAAATAATTCACCGGCCCCTTCGGCATCGGAAGCGGTAATAATCGGCGTATGCAGATAATAGAAGCCGCGTTCCTGATAGTATTTATGAACGGCATAAGAAATTTTCGAGCGAATTCGGTTGACGGCTCCGAATGTATTGGTTCTCGGCCTCAGGTGCGCCATTTCTCTAAGATATTCAAAACTATGTCGTTTTTTTTGAAGCGGATAGCTTTGATCGGCCGGCCCGATTAATTCCAGCCTTTCAACCTTCAGTTCGTATTTCTGACCTTTGGCCGGGGATTCGACGAGTTTGCCGACCACTTTTACCGCCGCGCCGGTCAAGATTTTTTCCAGAACCGGGAAATCATCAGGATTGCCGATTACCGCCTGAATATTGCCGAGACAGGAGCCGTCATTTATTTCAATAAAAGCGACATTTTTGGAGACACGAATGGTCCGCACCCAGCCCAGTATGATAAGTTCTATATTGGTGCTAACACTATCTTCCACAAGCACTTTGGCGATTTTTGTCCGTTCGAAATAATCCATTTTCCACTTCCGGCCGTCAGATAATTTTATCCTGACTTTTTTGTTCGGCCATTATTTTAGTGCCCTAAATTATCCTATAATTTAAGGCAAATCAAGGCAATAAATCCAGTTCATTTTAATAAGCGAAAAAATGCAATATTAAAGGCTGATTTTGAAACAATTTTTCAAAACTCCAGTATAATAAAATAGAAACAGCAGTGAGCAACGCGGTTAGCAATTTAATCCCAACCTATTGCCCAGGCGCCGCCCGAAGGAATCCGGTCGGCGCTTTTTTTTGTCAATTTTGTGCTTCCTCGACTAATTCCCGGTAATGTCCGACGAGATTGTCCACAGCGTCTTTTGACTCGGATTCAGCCAGAATATTAAAAGATGCGGTCAGATTATCGGGAGCCACCAAAACCCAGCCCTCCTTTTCAATAATCCTGATACCGTCAATCAACTGGCGTTCTTTCGATTCCGTGCCGCTGATCAGCGATCTCATAACCTGCCCCTTTTTGGACCAGGGGCAGGGGATTCGAATTTCCTTGCGAATATAATTTTCATAATGAACGCGTAATTCGCCCGGCCTGATTTTGACTTTGGCGATCATATCCAGAATATATATAGCGGTCAGGATGGCGTCGGCCCCCATCTGAAAGCCGGGAAAGATAAAGCCGCCCAGGGTTCCGCCGACAAAATCGACTCCCTCCTGCTGCATCGCCTCCATCATGGCCAGATGTGAATTCCTGACGCGGATAACTTCAACTCCATATTGAGAGGCAATCTGTTCGACACCCATCGAAGCGGCGACCGGCACCGCTATTCTTCGCGCAGTATGGGTCTTCAGAAACAGATCGGTAACGAGAAGAAGAAGAAGCTGGCTGTCGATGAAAAAGCCGTTTTCATCGACCACCGTCAGTTTTTCCGCAGCGGAATTGATAAGGAAACCGATATCGGCGTGTAAAGTCTTCACAATTGATGATAACTGCACTATCGATTGGATATTTTCATCGGCATGGCGCGAGAATTTCCGTGAATCCAGAAAGGCATTAAGAGCGATGACGTTGATACCCAGTTGAGAAAAAATCGTCGGGAAGACCATGCTGGCGCCGCCGTTAGTATAGTCGATGACCACCTTAAAGCCGGCTTTGCGGATATTCTCATTATCGAGGGCCGAGACAAAATCATCGCGATAACGTTCCAGAACACCCTGGGGCATATCGAGGTGTCCTATTTTATCCAGGCTGGCCCGGCGGAAATCCTCACTGAAAAACAGTCGCTCTACTTTTTTAAGTTTTGTCGTCGGCATATCAAGGCCGTCGCCGTTGAAGAAAATAAAATCGATGAGATTATAATCATCGGGATTATGTCTGATATAAACCCCGGCGGCATAGGAGCCGTTTCGAAGCGCATAGCGAACGACCGGAATCGGCATCACCTCGAGATCATCGGCGTTGACACCTGCTGCCAGAAAGCCGGCAATCAGGCTTCGTTTGAGTAAACGGGAAATATCGGAAGCGTCACGGCTGGTGACGACATTTTGCCCCTGCCCGAGGTAGGCGCCAAAAGCGCCGCCCAGTTTGACCGCCATCTCCGGCGTGATTTCAGTCAGCGCCAGGCCGGAGACTTTCGACTGCGTAAAAAGCTCGCGGTTCCATTTTTCACCCCAGACCAGCGATGATGAGACGATGGCGCCCTCATCGACCGTCTTACCGGGCCAGATTTTGCAGTTAGCCTTGATGGTAGCGCCATTGCCGACCGTGCAATCATCGGAGACAATTACATTATCAAGCAAAGCGACATTTTCGCCGATTCGCGACCGGGCACAAATAATCGACTGACTTAAATTCGATCCGGGACCTATCTGAACATCTTCCCAGACAATCGAGCGATTAATCTCGACACCTTCACCGATCCGGGAACGAGATCCGATTACGGAGTTTTCGATTCTGGCACCGGCGGCAATGATGCTGTTTTCCCCGATGACAACGACGCCCTTCAAATCGAGACTGTCACCCAGATTGACATTGCCTCCCAGATAAACCGACGCCTCGCCGATCTGTCTGTGTTCCAAACCAAGATCAAGATTTGTTCTCCCGCCGAGCAGGTCATCATGGGCGCGGGCGTATTCATCGATATTGCCGACGTCTTTCCAATAGCCGTTCATGATCCGGCCGTGCAGTCCCATTTTTCTCGACAACATCAGCGGATATAAATTTTGCGAAAAGTCGAAATTACTTTTCGGCGGAATGAGTCTTATTGTGTGCGGTTCGAGAATATATATGCCGGTGTTAATCGTGTCGGAGAACATCTCGCCCCAGGACGGCTTTTCCAGAAAACGGACTATTCGGCCGTCATCCTCGGTGATTACAATTCCGTATGGCAGCGGATTCTCTACGCGGGTGAGTAAAATGGTAGCATCCGATTTTTTACTCTGATGCCATTCGACCGCTTCTTTCAGATTGAAATCGGTCAGGACATCGCCGGATATGACAAGTGTTGTCTCATCGATAAAAGATTCGGCATATCTGACCGCTCCGGCGGTGCCATAATCTTCGGTCGGTTGAAGATATTCCATTTTAACATCGAATTTCCGACCATCCCCAAAATGACCCTTTATATCTTCCGCCTGAAAAAACAGCAAAGAGATCAAATCGGTGAAGCCGTTTTTTCTGAGAAGATTGACGACATGTTCCATCATGGGCAGATTGCCGATTGGGACCATTGGCTTGGGGATATTAATCGTGAGCGGGCGTAGTCTCGTTCCAAAGCCGCCCGCCATTATGATTGCCTTCATGCGCTACTCCAAAATGTGTACTCAATTTAATCGGCGAAAACGCCTGATTCTCTTAAACTATTAATTATATCAAAAAAATTTCCATATTCAACCGCATTTATATCTTTTTCACGGCAATAATTCAGCAAATCACCGCGGGCATAAACTATATCAGCATGTGGCACCGCGCATAAATCGGAGAGTCCGTCGCCGATGAAAATCACTTTCCAGTTTTTCTTTTCACTCCCGACCTGATCGATTATCCTGGCGCCTTTGCAGCATCCGCACCGGAGGCAGTCATAATTGTCATAGACAAACTCCAGATGCAGACGATTATCCCGTATCGTTCCCCGATTGCAGTAGTATTTAATTTCGCCGAGACCGTACTTATTCAATATATAATCAATATAAATATCGATGCCGTCCGAGACAATAGAAAAGGGGATATCATAATTCCTGACCAATGCGTAAAAATCCGTTGCTCCCGGCGCAAGCTTGAAGTCGTCTAAAAAAGCGTAAATCTCGTCAAGAGAACTATTTAACATGGCCGCTTCTTTTAACAGACAGTCCCGGGAGCTGATTGATCCCCTTTTCCAGTCCTCGACAAGATTTTTATTTTGTCGGTCGGAGAAAGAAGAAAACATCCGGTAACCGATGTCTTTTTCGGTGAAGGTCCCGTCGAAATCGCAAAATATGATTGGTTTTTTTTCAGACATTTTGGAGTAACAATCTAAATAAAGCTGTCGTTATAATTATCGCTATTACAATATAGGCCAGCATCTGATATTTTTTTTGGCCTGTTGAGCGGAAATATTCGCCGACCCAAATCATCCTGATCGGTGCTGCCAGAAACAGCAATACAACGGAAAGAAAGCTGACCGTCTCGCCTGTTTGCACATTAAAAATGCCGGTGACGATACAGGCCGCAAAGAGTACTATAATGATAGAAATCAAAATTTTCTGCAATCTTACCAGATTCGATTTGCGGGCGATATTTTCCATGTCAACTTATACCCTCGTAAAACATTCTTGCCGCCAGATAAAATAATACGACCGAAAAAACAAGCCGGACAACAATAGATTTTGCCTTCACGCCGGTTTTGCCGCCCAGCCAGGCGCCGAACATCATACCCAGCACGACCGGACCGACATTTTCGACTTTAAGAACGCCCTGAAACAGGTAAACAATGGAACCGACGGTGGCGATAATGCCGATCGTGAATGCGGATGTGCCCCGTGCGATATGGATAGAATAATTCAGTATTAAATAAATGGCCGGAATGATAATAATACCGCCGCCGACACCGGTCAGTGCTGAGACGATTCCGGCCAATAATGCAATCATACAGACCAGCGGGAAATTCGGCTTCTCCGACGATCCGGTGTCCGCATCAGCGTCTTCTCTTTTTTTAAGCAACGAATAAATGGTGTATAATAAAAAGACGGAAAATATAATTTTCAAATATGCGGCCGGGATAAACTGACTTACGCTGCTGCCGCATACGGCGCCGATACTTGAGAATATGGCGAGCGGGGCAACCAGACGAAAATCGACAAAGTCTTTCTTTAAATATTCGTTGGAGGATGAAATCGAATTGGCCATAATCGCCGCCAGCGAGAGCGCCACCGCCTGATGCATGGGAACGCCCATCAGCAAAGTCAGAAACGGAACCAGAATGATGCCGCCGCCCAAACCGAGAAAACCGCCGACAAAACCGGCCACAACGGAACCCGCGATAAGAAAAAGCTGAATCAGTCGGGCACCTCGCCGGCAAGAATCTTCTCGGCCAGAAATATTTCCGGTCGGTACGGTACAATGGCATCGCGATACGCGCGGGCACGGCCGAAGGTCGATTCGGTCGCCAACTGATAGAGGCGCTGTTTGATATAATCCTGATAATTCTCAAATTGCCGTTGGTCGTCATCCTCGGCCAGACGGCAGATGTTATCGATCGTTTTAAAGGCGGCCTCGGAATAGTTGTGGAAAACGACTTCGTCCCTGATGAATTTCGTAACTGATGTCAGTTCCGATTGGAATTCAAAATGTTCATGTTTGGCGTAATCGACAAATTGATTAAACCATTTCGGCGGCGGCTGTGAAAAAGGCGCCAGAGCCAAAATTTCCTGCTGGTGCTTGACGGCGAATGCCCTCATCAATTGCGAGCTTTCCAGCTTCATCGGGAAAGGTTCGTATTCGATCGAATTGATATAATAATCGGGCGGGATGCCGACCGAGCTGTCGACATTGTCGGCATCGGGATCATTCAGATAGATATTACCTTCGAAATAATATCGGGCGGTGGTCAGGCGGATGCCGGAGCCGTCGCTAAGATAATCATATTCCTGCACCAGCCCCTTGCCATAAGTGGTGTCGCCGACAAGAATCGCCCGTCCCGAATATTTAAGAGCGCCGGAGAGTATTTCGGCCGCCGAGGCCGAACCCCGGTCAACCAGAATCACCAGCGGAAGTCCGTTGAAGACGTCGTTCCCGGTCGAAAAATATTCCCGGCTGTTCCATCGCGACCGTCCCTTAACGCCGACAATCAGATGACCTTTATCCAGGAATAGATCACAAACTTCGATGGCCTCGTGCAAAAGACCGCCGGGATTTCCGCGGACATCCAGTATCAGACTATTTATTTTCGCTTTATTTGTTTCGTACGACGAATCAAGAATATCTTTCAATTGCTCGGATAGGCCGGCTTCAAAATCAAGAATCCGAATATAAAGAGAATTATTTTCAGTCAGACCGGCGTAGGGGATATGTATCAATTTCAGATTTTCCCGAATAAGATCGAATCGCAGCGTGTCGGTGAAATCATTTCGGGCGACGACGACTTTCACCGGCGAACCTTCTTTACCGCGCAGGAGATAACCGGCCCGGGAATTATTTAATCCGGCAATCGTGAGATCGTCGATTCGTATTATAATATCGCCGGTCTTGATTCCCACGCGATCGGCCGGTCCGCCCTCGCGAACCGACATGACCGCCAGGCCCCGGTCATGGCCGGTGATGGTTATTCCGATGCCGCCGTATGATCCGGTAAATTCTTCCTGTAATCGGGACAGCTCCTCCGGCTCGACATATCCCGAATAACGATCAAGCTGCGAAAAAACCGCCGCCCTTGCCTGTTTCATTATACTCCCGCTGCGAAACTCTTCCGGATAAAGAGTTTCAATTAAATTCAGGGCTGAAATCAGCCGGAAAGGATAGTACAACTCCGGTTCCGACATGATAAACAGCGATACGCCTCCAATTGCCGAAATAAAAATAACAAAAAGGGCCAGAGCCCATAAAAGAAGTCGACGACTAAATCTCTCGGGATAATGGTCTATGATATTTTCAGTTTCCGTTTGAGCCAATACTCGACCTCATTAAAAATTTCATCAGTACTTCTGCGACCGTCTATCACTTTGATTCTACTCTTTTCTTTTCGCGCGATCTCAAGAAATCCGCGGCGGACTTTATTGAAAAACGCCCTCGACTCACTTTCCAGCCTGTCCGTTACTTTTTTCCGGCGTGTCAGCGACGTTTTATAATCGACGTCGAATAAGAATGTCAAATCAGGTTTGTTGTTACCGACAGCCAGATTGTTGAGCCGTGTAATAAGAAGCACATCGATTCCTCGCCCGAATCCCTGATAAGCGGCGGTGGAATCATAAAAACGATCGCACAGGATTATTTTACCACGCCCTATCGATGGCGCGATTACCTCGCGCACAAGTTCGGCACGGGCGGCAATGTACAGCATTAGTTCCGAAAAACCGTCAAGCTCCAGATTTTTATTTAGAAGTATCTTCCTGATTTTTTCCGATACCGGCGTCGAGCCCGGCTCGCGAATGACAAGAGGGTGGAGGTTGCAATTATTTAAATATTTCTCCGCCAGTTTCAACTGCGTCGTTTTGCCGCAGCCGTCAATACCCTCAAACGTTATGAACAGTCCTTTTCGTTTCATTCTATAAAAAAGGCGAACATTGTTTGTTCGCCTCTAATTTAGACAATTATCCGGTTTACGGAAACAACTTTTTAAGCAGGCTCGGTCACCATTTTCTTGCGGTTCGTTTTCGATTTCGTTTTGGTCGTTTTCTTTACGGTTGTCTTGCTTTTCAACGTCAATTTCCGTTTCGGTTTTTTCTCGCCCTTCCAGCCGTATTTCAGAATAAACTCC
This sequence comes from uncultured Ignavibacteriaceae bacterium, assembly GCA_964467955.1. GTDB lineage: Bacteria > Zixibacteria > MSB-5A5 > GN15 > PGXB01 > CAYXTW01. The sequence continues at coordinate 25,914 of CAYXTW010000049.1, forward strand.
TCGGTCAGTCTTCTGGCTTCGTCATCGGTGTACTGTACCGGTGGAGATTTTTTGAAATAAGCCGAAGGCCCTTCGAGAGCCCCGGAAAGCCCATTATCCAGACCCAGCTTGCAGCAGCGCACGGCATCGATAACGACCCCGGCCGAATTGGGTGAATCCCAGACCTCCATTTTGAATTCGATATTCAAAGGGACATTACCGAAAGTGCGCCCCTCCATCCGGATATAAGCCCATTTGCGGTCGGTCAGCCATTCGACGTAGTCGGACGGACCGATATGCACGTTGCCCGGCCCCAGATCATAATCAAGCTGGCTGGTGACGGCGTTGGTCTTGGATATTTTTTTCGATTCCAGACGTTCCCTTTCGAGCATGTTGAGAAAATCGGTATTGCCGCCGACATTGAGTTGGCTGGTCCGTTCCAGTTTAACCCCGCGCTCACGGAACAGGCGGGTAAGGACTCTATGCGTGATGGTCGCACCTACCTGAGATTTGATATCATCGCCAAGCACCGGCAAACCTCTTTCCTTGAAACGATCCTGCCAGTATTTTTCACGGGCGATGAAAACCGGAATACAATTTACGAAGCCGCAACCGGCCTCGAGAATCTGTTCGACGTACCATTTGGTGGCCGTCTCGGAACCGACCGGCAGATAACTGACGACGACATCGGTTTTGGTATCTTTGAGAAGCTTGACAATATTGACCGTATCGCCGGGTGCCTTTTCGATTATCTGTGAAAGGTATTTGCCCAATCCGTCATGCGTCATCCCGCGTTGAACCTTGACACCCATTTTGGGAACGTCGCAGAATTTGTACGTGTTATTGGGTTTGGTAAAAATCGCTTCGCTTAAATCCTTACCGACCTTGTTCTTGTCGATATCGATGGCGGCGGTAAACTCGATGTCGCTGATATGATAACCGCCCAGATTGACATGCATCAAACCGGGAATGAATTCATCATCTTTGGCCTTCTTGTAGAATTCCACACCCTGGACAAACGAAGACGCGCAGTTGCCGACGCCAATGATGGCTACTCTGACTTTTGGCATAATTAATCTCCATATAAAAACGTGTTTATTATTTGCGGCGAATATAGTAAAAGCGTAAATCGATAGCAAGAAAAATCTTGACAGGTGTATAGTATTACTATATATATGATGACTATATCAATGTATATTATATAGTATTAGTATATGGATGAAAATATCATTGTCAGGCTGGAATCGGAGGGGATTGTTACTTCGACTTTTCGCAAACTGAGTCCGGCGAAAAAACAAAAGCTCTACCAGGCGGCTTTGAGCTGTTTTGCCGGCGATGTTTTCGACCGGGTGTCATTTGATATGATAGCGGAGGCGGCCGGTCTTGCCAAAGCGTCGTTTTTTCAATATTTCCTGAACAAGGAAAACCTCCTGCGCTTCGTTTGCGAGATTTTTATCGATGATTATCGGCAGTTTCCGGAAGATTATTTTAGGCGGGAATTGGCCGTCAAAGCCCGGGAGCGAATTCGGAGTTTTTTCATGGCGCTGTTTGATTTCTGGCAGGAAAAGAAGGTCGAGTTCGAATTTTATATGAAGATGCTGTTTGAAAACAGACGGTCGGTCACCGATGATTTTATCGACAGAATATCTCATTTGCAGAGCCAGTACATTTCCGATATAATCGCACGGGGGGCGCAGACCGGTGAGATTCGCCGCGATGTCGATCCGGGCCGGATATCATTTGTTCTTTCACTGGTTTTTGACGGGCTGTATCGGCACCTGCCCGCCAGCGTCCAGGGTCGAAATAAACGATATCGCGGGACGCTGGTCGACGGTGTTGTCGC
>CAYXTW010000050.1:0-27600 GCA_964467955.1 uncultured Ignavibacteriaceae bacterium
CACGTTAAGAACCGAGACCGAATGGGTCGAATTGGTGAAGGTGGGCTGGAATCAGCTGGCTGATCCAACTTCTGCTGAAAAAATATTTAGTGCTATTCTAAAAGCAAAAGCGCCGGATAAAAAGAACGGCAAGAATATCTATGGGGACGGCTACGCCTCGCGGAAAATTGTCGAGGAGCTTCTAAAATTATGAAACGAGCCGTACTACTCACCGGACATTACTGGAGTTCCAGACGCCGCGCCGGATTTCACTGGATTGCCGATTCGCTAATCCGCAACGGGTGGGAAGTGCTGTTTTTTACCGCTCCCTTCAGTTGGTTTTCGATCCTGCGACGGGATCACCGAACGCAATATCCGGTGTATTCCGAAAGATGCAGATTAATGCAAAAAGAGGAACGACTCTGGAGTTTTGTCTGGTTTACACCCTGGCACCCGGTCGATTTTCGTTTTGGATTTTTAAATAGACTCTGTTACGACCTGTTTGACAGCTATGGCGATTTTTCCCTTGGGGAGGCCGAGTCTTTTATCAAAAAATCAAACTTGTTTATACTCGAGAGTAACCCGGTGCTTTTCCTGGAAGAGCGCTTAAGAAAGCTGAACCCCGAGGCCAGGTTTGTCTATAGAGTTTCCGATGACCTTCGACTTCTGAATCCTCATCCGCTTTTATTGGATAGGGAGCGACGGCTGACCGCGACCTTCGATCTTATAAGCGTTCCCAGTCAATACATATACGATCTCTTTGATAAACAACCACAGTTGAAGCTTCATACTCACGGTGTCAGCAAAGAACTCTTTGATATAGAATACCTGAATCCCTACAAAGCCGGTCATGGTCCCAATTTGATATTCGTCGGACAGGCTTACTTCGATTATGATTTTCTGGAGATTGCGACAGGTCTTTTCCCGAACTGGCATTTTCATATTATCGGGCCGTTGAATAATTCCATCAAAAGAGATAATGTTCATTTCTACGGCGAAGTGCCCTTTAGTAATACGATTCCCTATGTTAAGTACGCCGATATCGGCCTGCACACTCTGGCTCATACGCGAGGTGCCGAATCCTTCACCGATAGCCTGAAAATGATTCAGTATGAATATTGTCGCCTGCCCATTATTGCTCCCGATTATATGGATTGTGATAGATCGCAGGTGCACTATTATAAACCCGGCGATCCCGATAGCATCAACGGAGCATTATCTCAGGCAATAAAATTCGATCGAAGCAAGATTTCGGTCGACCATATAAATTCCTGGGATGATTTGACGGACAATTTAATCGGCGAAAAAACCGAACAAAGAAAAGCGGACGAGTTGCCGAAGAATTGAATTGATTATAATATGAGATTCAGAATAGTCAACATATTACGGTTCTTTTTCAAACCGTATGGAATAGTAATGCTTACTGTTTTGATAAGTTTCCTCGCCTGGGCGATGCCGGATTTCGGTGTTTTGCAGAAAGGTTACGATAAACCGCAGAATCTTTTTTCTTTGGGAATGCTGATGGCCGCAGCCTGGTACGGCATGATTATTTTTTTAAGCTGGGTCGGTTTTCAAACGGGACGGGCATCCGGCTCGATTATAAAATCTTTCAATCGTGAGGCTCGGCTCGATGACTTCGCCGCCTATTGTTTCTTAAGCGCCGTCAGTTTGGTCGGATTTTTGTATGTCTTTAATTTTATGATTTCGATTTTCGGATTGAAGCAACTGGTTCTGATCGTCGCCAGCGGCGAGGCCAACCGATTTCATAAAGCACTTTACTCCGATTATTCCATCGGACTTTTTTCATTGAGATATGTCGTCATATTAAGCGGCGGCCTGGCGGTATACAGAATTATCTCGCGAATCTCACGATCGCTGCTTGATTTTTTCAATATTGGCATGCTCCTGATGGTCGCCGTTATCTCCAGTCGGATGTCGGTCGTTTTTGCGTTTGTTATAGGCATCGGGCTGTGGGCGATTAATGTCGAAAAAATCCGTATCAAAATATTTCGATGGTTTCTGTTTCTGGCCGCCCTGTTTATCTTATTCGCCGCCTATAACTACTCCAGAAACATCGGATATTACATGGCCACCGGCGATTCAAATTTCTTTTCGGCCGGTACATCCGAAATCATTAAATACTTGGGCGCACCCTTCCAGGGCTCCATTGCGGCCGGCAATGAATTCGAACAAATTACTCTTTTCCCCGAAAATATCAGCCGTTTCACCGGCATTAATCGATCTCTGACCACGAACTCGGCCCTGCTTCAACTTGTCAGAAGACACGGCTACTGGAGTTTTCTGATAATGTTTTTTACCGTTTCAATCGGTTCTTTCCTGATGGGCATGTTCTTCAGGCAAAGAAGTAATTACCTGATTTTGATATACTTTGTTCTTTTATATTGCTTCGCCGAAATCTGGCGTGTTTACATTTTTAATGCCGGTATAATTATAACACTACTGGTCTTTTCATTAACGGCTCCCTTTGCCTCGATGCTGATCAAATGGATTATCAATCAGGTCAAGATGTTAAACTCGCAAAAAAATCTGGGAATTGAATAAATGCTGCAAAAGGTCCTTATAATTAAACTGGCCGCGATTGGTGATGTTATCATGGCTCTGCCGATGATTAATGAACTGCGCCAAAAGAATCCCGACTGCGAAATAACCTGGCTATGTGGGAATATGGTAGCGCCTTTACTGAGGGAAATCGGCGGCATCGATGAAATCATACCGATCGATGATGCGAATCTTTTGACCGGCAGCCTGTTTACACGATTGCGAATTCTGCTTTATGTCTGGCTGAAACTCTTTGCTCGTCATTTCAATCTGGTCGTGATCGGCCATTCGGATTCCAGGTATCGTCTTTTAAGCCTGACTGTAAGAGCTAAGATCAAACGAAGTTTTACTCGCGATGGAACACGTTTCTGGCCCGTTCCGGGTCGACATCATTCCGATGAGTACGTACGGTTGGTTTCGAATTACGACGGCCCGGAAAATGTACCGGTCTCACTTCCGACCATATCGCCATCCTTGTCGGGGAGATTGCGCGATAAATTGCAACTGAATCCATATTCATCCATTATTGCCTTTGCCCCGGGCGGGGCCAGAAATGCCCTGCGTGAAGATGCCATCCGCCGTTGGCCGCTTAATAATTATGTTACTTTGGCTGAGAAGCTGATCGATGTCGGACATCATGTTGTCCTGACCGGTGCGCCCGGCGATGATTGGGTGCGTGAAGCGTTTGCGGGTCTGCCGATTATTGATATGATCGGAGAAACCGATTTAATTGAATTAGCGGCTCTTTATCATTCATGCGACGTGGTCGTTACTCACGACAGCGGCCCGCTGCATCTGGCCGGACTGGCGGGAACACCACTGGTGGCTTTGTTCGGGCCGACCAATCCGAATGTATTTGCGCCTCGAGATAAACGGAATATTATTTTCTGGGGCGGTGACAATCTGGCCTGTCGGCCGTGTTATGACGGTCGCGCCTTTGCCGATTGCTGCGACAATCAATGCCTGAAATCAATCACTCCTGATGATGTTTTCAAGACTGTCTCCAATATTTTGGAAAAAGCCGCCAGATTCAAGCAGGCCTGAGTTTGACGATTGACTAATTCAAAATTTGTCCAAAAATCTCGTAATTCGACATTATCAAAAACCATAAAAATTTTTCTATTCTATATGGAAAATCATTCCAAAAATGCCTTGTAATTCAGTAGATTTTAGACCGAACACCACGACTTCAGGCTTGTAACAATATGTTATTCAATATATTGTGAACGCAGCGATGATTGTATGGCACGTTTTTCGCTTGATTTTTGAGTATCGAAAAGGTGAGAAGGAATGAAAAGACGATTAACAGTCAAAAACAGCTCTGAGTCATTCGAGACTGATGCGGAGTTCCCCGACTTGCGAGACGATTCGGACAGCCAGATAGACCTGTTTGCCATTGCCGGATATTTATTAAGGCATAAGCGGTTAATCGCTATCGTTGTGCTGCTGGTGATGTTTATCGCTGCCGTAAAAATCCTGTCATCGTCCAACACCTATATTTCTCGCGCCAGCATTCTGCCTTCGGGCAAAACCGATAAGCTGGATAAGTTGAAAGAACTGGCCGGATTGGGCAGCTCGACGACCAGCGATGAGAACTCGTCAACTCTATTTCCGGTAATCCTTCGCTCAAATCTGATTTCAGACGCGGTCCTCAGTAAAACGTACACATTTATCCAGGATGGCCGGGCGACGACCAGGACTTTTCAGGATTATACCGGATGCTACAACCCGGACCTCCTTCGACTCAGTCTGGCCGAGATGACCGATGTGTATGAAGATGTGGCAACCGGTGTGGTCTATCTTTCGGTCGAATCCGATTCGCCTGAATTTTCGCAGGCGATTTTACAAAATTATCTTGATGAGCTGGAGTCATACAATCTCGGCAAACGTCATTCGCGAGCCAAAGACAATATCACTTATCTGGAGAGGGAGCTGGCCGTTGGTGCCGATAAGCTTAAACAGGCCGAAGATGATCTGGAGGCTTACCAGATGACCAATCGTGATTGGGATATTACAACCGATCCTGAAGTAATTAAAACATTATCAAGACTGCAGCGGGATATTGAAGTGAAATCACGGATGTACACTTTCCTGATAGAGCAATATGAAATAGCCAAACTCGATGTTCAAAAAGATGTTCCCATCGTTCGGATTCTTGACAATCCGTCGCTGCCGACAATCAGCTCTGGGCCAAAACCGGTCAGTGCTGTCTTGTTATCCGGTGCGGTGGCATTGGTTTGCATGATATTTCTGGTTATCGCTTATGAAAGTTTGAAAAACCGAAGCCAGGGTCCTGACCGGGATACCTTCAAAATGCTTCGTAATGATCTGGAGACCGCCTTCCCCAGATCGGTTCGGGCGGTCAACCGGATACGTCGAACCGGCAAAAAAGAGGTCTCAATGATCGAGGTTTGAAAAGGGAAGAAAAGCCGATTTACCAGGGAAGGTGAAAATGCGGTTTAAGTTTCGAAAAAGCATTTTATTTCTTGCACTATTGTTATTACCGATGAAATCAATCGCCGACGTGGCTTATCCACCGGGTCGGTTGCCGTTTGATCTGGAATACAAATTATTATACCAAAATTCAATAGCATCGTTTGACCTGACCCGTCTGCCGTCGGTCGGGCCGTTTTACTTAAGCATTCTCAGAAACCTATCGACAAATTCGACGACAATGAAGCTGATCGACAATCTGCCGGACAGTCATATTCGCCTGTTCTCGATAGCTACCGAGCGATTGCAGGCAGCCCGGCGCGAAAGAACCGATGAGCTGTTTTCGTTAGCCACCGGCCTTCGTTATCAGGCTTCACAATATTTCGGAATATTGACATTATTTAATCTTGACCGCGCCAAGGCGATCGACCCCGACTACACTGGAAAAAAATGGCGAGGTCTCGCCGGTGATGTGGAAACCGCAGCGATCTATTTCACAAAGGGCGGATTGTCGATTATTCTCGGTCGACAGCGCATGTTCTGGGGCCCGCAGCCGGTCAATCTGATTGTATCGAAAACGGCCGAACCGCTGGATTTGATTTCGGCAAGTTACAATAAAGGGCGCTTGAGATTCAGTTTTTTATTCGCCCGCCTCGATGAGAGCCGCCCCGATTCGTCCGATTATGCTCGACTTCAGGATCAGACGTTCAATGATAACCGTTATCTGGTCGGTCACCGGCTCGATATTTTATTGCGAAAAAATCTCCGGCTCGGATTTTTCGAGACATCAATATTCGGCGGCGAGGGCCGTCCGCCCGAATTGTACTACCTGAATCCGCTGCAATTTTTCCACGCCGCCCAGCTGAATGGAAATGAGGATGACAATACAATACTTGGTTTCGATTTCTTCTGGTTGCCGTTGCGGGGATATGGGATGTACGGTCAGTTAATAATCGACGATTTTCAAATTGATCACCAAAGCCGGGGCGATAAAGAACCGAATGAAATCGGTTTAATGTGCGGTCTTCTCAAATCGGGACGTCCGCACAGTTTTTCACCCGATATTAAATTGGAATATGTACGAATCGCCAACCGTACTTATCATCAAAGCCAGCCGCGGAATCGTTACCTGTTTCGCAATAAACTTCTGGGACATCCTCTGGGACCGGACGCCGATTCACTTTCGCTGCTTTTGCGTTTCTGGCCCTCGGTCAAACAATACACCGAACTGGAATTATCTTTCACCCGTCACGGAGAGGGATCGATATATGCCCCGTGGGATGAACCCTGGCTCGATGTCGAAGGCGATTATAAAGAACCGTTTCCGACCGGTGTTGTTGAAAAATCGATTAATCTGGCGGTGCGGATTATAGGCTATCTGCCGCTTACCCGATATACATGGGAGCATCTTTTTGTAACGATTGATGGCGGTTATAGCTCAATAAAAAATCGGTTTAATATTGATCGTAATAATGGTCACACCGCCCGGATAAATCTATCCTTGACATGGCTGGGATACCTGGAAATCGGAATAATGGAGTGATGGAAATTATGTTTATGCAAACCAGTCTATTATATGTCGCATTCGGCAATAAATGTCGAGAGTTGATTTTAATGCCAAAATCAATAATTGCTCAAACGGCAGGGATCGCCGTTTGTCCGGCAAATACAGGAAGTCTATTTAAAGGGGGTTTTTCATGAGCATGTGTGTTATTTTCGGTGGCGCCGGTTTTGTCGGGACGCATCTGACCGAGCACTTTTTGAAAAGCGGTCGATTTTCGCATATTCATATCGCCGATATCCTGCCGACCGAATTGGAGGGTATACCGGGAGTGACATCGTCCATCACCGATATTCGTCAACCGATACCGATCGACCTGACTGAAGAAAAACCGGAATGGATATTTAATCTGGCGGCAATCCATCGCGAGCCGGGCGAACCGCCGCATTCCCGTGAGGAATACTTCGTCACCAATCTTGCAGGCGCTCGAAATGTCTGTCAATACGCTGGAGCAGCCGGGTGTAATAATATTTACTTTACCAGCTCTATTTCAGTTTACGGACCGACAAACGGTCCAACCGACGAGTCCTCGCCGATTCAGCCGACAACACCGTACGGCAGCTCCAAATACCCGGCCGAATTGATTCATGAAATCTGGAAGCGGCAAAAATCGGGACGGCGATTATTGATATCACGTCCCGGTGTTCTTTATGGACCGGGCGACCCCGGTAATATCCTGCGCATGATTAAAGCGATTAAAAAGAGATATTTCGCTTTTCCCGGTTCGCCACGAGTTTATAAATCGTACGGCTACATTTATGGCTTTATCGACAGTATAGATTTTACCATGGACAGCGACCGTAATTATTTTGTTTACAATTATGTCGAGACCCCCACCCAGCCTTTGAATGAGTTGGTTAATTCCATCAAGAAATTTCTCAACACTAAGGCTTTTGTATTGCCGATACCGTTATGGATTTTATTGCCTGCGGCTAAAATGATCCAGAAATTTTTAGGCTATAAAAATCCGATTCACCCGATACGTGTCAAAAAAGCGGCTACCCCGACTCACATCGTACCACAGGCTTTAAAAGATTTAGGATTCGATTTTAAGTATGATTTTCTGAATTCGTTAATTCACTGGCGGGCGAAAAATCCGACCGATTTTGGAGCGCTCGTTCCCGAACCTGTTGCGTCCGGACTATTCGACATCAGGATGGTGCGCGGTGCGGAATCTGCGGAAAACATCAGGATTGAAGCCGAAAAACAAGAGGAGATAATGATATGAACTCGAATAATCCCACCGAAGTTGATTTGAAATCGCTCAAAGTCGCCATCGTGCATGAATGGTTTGTTGACTATTCCGGCTCGGAGCGAGTGGTCGAGCAAATGCTCAATCTGTTTCCGCAGGCCGATCTGTATGCTCAGGTTGAATTCCTGCCGGAAGACCTGCGCGGTTTTATTAAAAATAAAAAAGTGACGACATCATTCATACAGAAACTCCCCGGCGCCAAAAAAAAGTATCGCAGTTATCTCCCCCTGATGCCGCTGGCGGTGGAGCAGTTCGACCTTTCTCGCTATGATTTGATTCTTTCAAGTAATCATGCCGTAGCCAAAGGAGTTATCACCGGGCCGGATCAGATTCATATATCATATGTCCATTCACCGATCCGCTACGCATGGGACCTGACCCATCAATATTTGAATGAAGCGAATATCAATAAAGGATTCAAAGGATGGATTGCCAAAGCTATCCTGCACTATATTCGAATCTGGGACACCAGAACAGCCAACGGGGTCGATAAATATGTGTGCAATTCGGAATTTATAGCTAGGCGCATTAAGAAAGTGTACCGTCGCAATGCCGCTGTTATATATCCGCCGGTGGATGTGGAATCATTTGGGCTTCATACCGGCAAAGAAAATTATTATCTGGCGGCGTCACGGATGGTACCCTACAAAAAAATCGGTCTGATTGTTGATGCCTTCTCTAAAATGCCGGACAAAAAGCTGATTGTTATCGGCGATGGCCCCGATTTCAAAAAGATTAAAGCGCGCGCGGCTGAAAATGTCAAATTGATCGGTTTTCAGCCGACCTCAATGCTTCGCAATTACATGCAGAAAGCGAAAGCGTTTATTTTTGCCGCCGAGGAAGATTTCGGTATCATGCCGGTCGAGGCCCAGGCCTGTGGGACGCCGGTTATCGCCTACGGTAAAGGCGGCGCGCTGGAGACGGTCGTCGATGGTCAAACCGGGCTTTTCTTTGAACGACAGGAACCGGAGGATTTAATCAAAGCGGTCGAACATTTCGAGCAGATGGAGCGCCTTAATCCGGAAAATATCCGCGAGAATGCACTGAAATTCTCCGTGGAGAATTTTCAGGATAAATTCAATACTTTTGTTATTGACGCCGTCAGCGAGCATTTCGGCCGCCGCCGTAACATCACCGCCGATCTGCCATTCATTAGCGATATTATCGCCAAGCGTCAAGAGTCGGTGAATTTGAAGGAAATGAAGGTGGGGGAATTTAACAGATTGCTAACCGATTAATATTTGATATTCTTTTTTGTTTCACAAAGTTTGGCGCATATAGAAATGCGCCGGTCTTTTCATTCACTCCTTAACGCCTCCACCGGGTCGACTTTGGCGGCGCGCGAGGCCGGGTAATAACCGGCGATCAAGCTGACCGTTATACCAAACGCCAGCGCCAGAAAAATCAACCATACCGGCAAGGCAAACGGGTCAAAAGCCGGGACACCCTCTCGTTCCATGATCGCCTGCATCACCGCCGAGACAACCCGGCTGGCCGCCCATCCGCAGATGATACCGATTGAAGCTCCGATGGCTCCGATAACTGCCGATTCGGCAAGGAACAGTATTTTAATTTCGCGGACATCTGCCCCCAACGAAATAATCACGCCGATTTCTTTGCGACGTTCCACAATTGACATGACCATTGTATTGATAATTCCCAGGGCCGCTGTCGCCAGGGCAATTAAACCGATTATCCCCAGACCAAGATTGTAATAAAGGAAAAAGCGTTGGATTTCTTTGAATTGCTCCGCGAAACTGAACACGCGAAAGCCCATCGCTTCCACCGAATCTTTTATATTTTCCTGTGATGCGTAAGGATCCAGATTAAGTGTCACTCTTGAATATGTCCGGCTTTCCTTATTCTCGTCGGAATTAAAAAGCATCCCTGCCCTGGCCGCATTATACAGATCAATCGGGTTCCTGCCCAAACCGAATCCTCCGGCGCTGAGTTTGGCGGCCTTTTTCTCCGGGATAATTATGGGCGCCACATTTATATAGTGCGATTTTAATCCTTCGGTAACACCTTTAATAATCACGGTATCATAAATAGACAACTGACGGCTCATGAAGCCTTCCACAAATCTGCGCACGCCTTCATTTAATTCCCTGCGCATAAGACGTCTTCGGTAATCCAAATCTATCAGCGAATCATATTCGATCATTTCCAGACGTCGCTGCATGCCCCCATCTTTATCGTCAAAAATATTCATCAGAGCGCTGTCCAGACTGGCCGCTTTGGCACAGATAATTAACTCCCGGCCGATTACCGAATCCGGCTCTGTTATTCCAGCTCTTTCCAAAAAATCATGCGTCACGAAAACTTCATCGGCGGAGTCGGACGAAAATGTCCGGCCGTTCAAAATGGCCGCGAAGAGTTTAATCTTTGTCGCCGCAAGGGGTAGGGATCGTGCCTGGGTCGTAAAGTGCGAATCGGCGAAAGATACGTTGATTTCAAAAGCATCATACGGATAAACCAGCTTTACACCAGGAATATCCGTCAATCGCTGTATTGCCGCAGTGTTTAATGATACTATTGTGGCTGTGTCGGAATCGTTCTTATCTTTGGGGAAAACGTGCATATTGGTAAAAAGGCCGAGATTTACATATATGTCGGTGATATATTTTTGATTACCGGCCCCGAATGATAACATCGATACAAACGCGGCGATGGCTATTATCACGCCCGAAATGGTCAGAAATGATCGCAATTTACTGCGCCATAAATTGCCCAGAGATATTTCTATCAAATCACGTATTGTCATAGCGTGTTATTCTCCGGAAGAATCATATCTTCCACGGTTTTTCCGTAACTCATTTTTATTCTGCGTTGCGCAATCTTATTGGCCGTCTCGATATCGTGGGTTACCATCACGATTGTCAATCCGTCATTATTTAACTTCAGAAGTAGATCGTTAATCGTTGCGGAATTGTCTTCATCAAGATTACCGGTCGGTTCGTCGGCAAAAAGTATCTCCGGATTTTTGACCAGCGCCCGCGCAATCGCTACGCGTTGTTGCTCCCCACCTGATAAATCGGTTGGTTTGTGGTCCATTCGTTCTGCCATTCCGAGCCGTTCGAGTATTTCAGCCGCTTTCTTGCGTCTCTCTTTTCGAGGAGTTTTACCGAAATATAATGGCATTTCGACATTCTTTAAGGCCGTTTGGTTCGATAATAAATTAAACGATTGAAATATCATTCCGACTTTCGCCGCTCGATAGGCCGAAAGCTGGCGGCGCGAAAGCGAGCTTAATTTCGAGCCTTCGACTTCAACAAAACCGGAGGTCGGGGTATCGAGACCGGCCAGAAGATTCAGTAATGTCGATTTGCCGGAGCCGGACGCCCCCACGATAGCGACAAACTCACCTTTTTTGACTGATAGTGATATATCTTCGGTCGCCCGTACGATATATTCACCGCGTCGGTAAAAGCGGCAGAGTGCAACAGTTTTAATCCAGGCACTATCCATGACAGTATTACAATATATATTTTTTGGATCTGTTAATCATTATATTAAAAATAGACAATATAAACAAAAAACCCGCGGGAAAATTAATCCCGCGGGCTAACTTATGAATTACTTTAAATTTTATCAATCGTCGCCGAATTTATAATAATCATCATCGTCATCGTCATATCCATTATCGCAATCATCGTCACTGCAATGTCCGGGACCGATTTCGCCTTCATTATACATTTCATTCATGCTTTTCCATTTCATGACATGATATCGCTGCTTTTTGTCAAGGCTGTCCCAATCATTCCAGTCATGGTCGGCCAGGAAACTATCCGCTTCGGCGATTACATCCTCAACATCGGCCGGATCGGAAAAATTGGCGATATTCAATTTGGCCGTCAGCAGATGCGCATAGAGTTTGGTTATACCGTTTTTCGGGTAGCAGAATGTATGCTGCTGCAATATCATAAAGGCGGTATCGGCGGTCGTCACGGCAATGCTCTTATCGCCGTTTTTATCACCCAGCCAGATGGGAAGCAATTTGGTTATTTCGTCATCCTGCGGACCGATCCCCGCATGGTTCTTCCAATAACCCTTACCATAGGTGCAGCCTTCATAAGCGAACAAACCGGCATCCCAGCCGTCCTGTTCATCACCATTTTCGACCGTGAAGCATTCAGTGCGCTTTTGATACCGATCGACATCGCTGTCGACCGTATCGTCGTCGCCACTATCCTGATAAGTGAATATAAATCCCGGCGGATTGACGAATTCCAGGTAATACTCCCCCGGTCCGACCGCTTCAAACATATACATTCCGTCGCTGTCACTCATGGTCGAATCCATTAATGTCCCTTCACAGGTAAAAAGCATCACCTTAATATCCGCCATGCCGGTTTCACCTTCATCCTGAAGACCGTTCTCGTTCTCGTCATTCCAGACGAAATCACCTATCGAGGCCGGAACAGGAATCAGACCGGCATCCAGGCCGATATATAGAACCCCCGGCAGCAGCGTGACACACTCGCTCATGCCGGTTTCCGGATCGGCGTCACTATCCAGCGTTTCGTCATCACCGACATTTGCCGTTGTGAACATATCGTTATCGGGTGCTATAAATTCGATATAATAATCGCCGGTCTCCAAATCATCAAAGCTATAATAGCCGGTCGAATTAGTCGTTGTCGTCGCCACCATCTGACTGTCATCGCAGCTGTACAAATTCACGACCACCCCTTCGACGCCCGATTCATCTGTATCCTGTAATCCATCGGCGTTATCGTCAAGCCAGACGAAATTGCCGAGAGAGCCCAATCTTACCTCGACTGAAAATTCGAACCGAATCAGTGATTGATACAGCGAATCTTCGCCGACTTCCCTTTCTATATTCAACGACGTATCACTGCCGAAATTGGTTTCCGCATCCGCCGAATAAATATAGGCATCGGCGGCGGTCTCCAGCGTATCGCACGTTGAACCTTCATGGATGGTATAAAATACTTCCAAAAACGGATGTTCCGAGTCGGCCTCACGGCTGTTGGTTTGTGTCGTCAGACCGGTATCGTTTATGCTTGGCTGAAGAAGAAAACCAAAATTTTCAAATGTGCTGTCGAACCAGCCCTGCACCTGCGCGCTGACATCGACATAATACCAACCGGTATCCTCCACCGGCAAGGATGCCAGATTGCCGGCGTCAAAAGCGGCCGCGAAATTGGTCCAATTGACACCGGTTTCATCCCATGCCGAAGTAACCCGGTGCACCGTAACCGATTGAGTGTCGGTGTCAAACACATGAATATAAAATCTGGCCGAATCGATAACGGCGTCGGCGGGAATCGCTCCGAGGGCCCGATTCGAATTAGCCGAAATCGCTTCTTTTGGCGGCGATACCGGATTCGGATCATTGCTGCACCCGAAAACCACTATCAAAGCGAGAATAAAAAAGGCTGTTAAACTTAAGAATCGATGCATAACTTCGGTCTCCTTTTACTATAGTTACTTCCTATTTTACGAATCGAATATTTATTTTGTAAACAACTAGAATCTATAAAGGTTCGTCGTTTTTAAAAACTTT
Organism: uncultured Ignavibacteriaceae bacterium; assembly: GCA_964467955.1. Lineage (GTDB taxonomy): Bacteria > Zixibacteria > MSB-5A5 > GN15 > PGXB01 > CAYXTW01. The sequence continues at coordinate 13,315 of CAYXTW010000050.1, forward strand.
CGGTAAGTATTCATCGGAATAATATACGCTGTAAATGACCTTGTCAAGCCACTTAGTAATAATTTTCTGCAAAATAAAGGGGCTTATGTACGAAAAATGTCCGCAAAAAACGGATGCTTCCAATCGAAAAATTGTTATTTTACCCGAAATGTGACCATAGATCGGAGAAAATTGTGCCCCGCAGAATAAAAATCGATGACTACATCACGCCTATCAAAGAGATAATTGACAGTCGAGATACTGGCACGAAAGCGAGACTACATAAATTTATCTATATCAATCGCAAAATTAATAATCATCACCTGTATAAGCACGGTGTAAACAAAACCGTGGAGAAATTAATTGAACCGTCATGGCGGCGCAAAATCGCAAAATTCAACCCCGATGAGTGGCATAAAATTGCCGAAGATATTTGGCGAAAATCAAAAATAATATTGAGATCGACCCCGCCGCCGGAAATAATCCTTTATCCGGGTTTCGGTGCTTTTAATGGACGCGTCTACAAAATCGATAGAAAACCGGTGATTGGCGGCTCGCCCGATTTTCCATACATGACGGGTAAAAATTTACAGGTTCTGCTGGCGCATGAGTACGGTCATTTTATACGATACCGCAAAATCGGTACTCCGTCGGAAATGGCTCCCATATACAGAATGATTTACGAAGAAGGCTGGGCGACGTGGCTGTCTATAAAATTACTCCCCGAGATTACTTTGAGTCAAATTTTCATGTCCAATCTGCATAAGGCGATTAATATGCCTGACCCGCAAGGCGGCTACCTGAGATGGTGCCGAAAAAATCTAAAGATAATTGCCCGTAAGGCACAAAAAGTACTTAAATCCAGAAACGATAAAGTCCTCGGACGGTTTTTCCAGTGCCGGCGTTTTAAAAATGATGCTACTCCTATCCGCACCGGCTATTATCTCGGATTGCGAATAATCGACATGCTCTCAAAAAGACTCACCCCCGGGCAATTATTAATTGAAAAACCGACCGCCAAAAGAATATCCTGCTGGATCGATGAATTAACGTGCGATTGATGGCGTGAAAAACGCTTATGACTCGTTCTTAGATAAAAAAGATAAGGCTTCTGAATTATAGGCGGCAGGAGGCGGTAAGTCAGAATTGACCTGCACTTATCATGTAAATAGTGTCGCACACCAGGATTTGCGCCACCCATTGACCTAATCATTACACTCGCCATGGATTATACATACTGGAGACTTATATGTAAAAAAGGGCGGCGATTTCCGCCGCCCTTTTGGGGTTATTAATTCTTTCGTGACAATCCGCAGATTAAATCATCACCGTCAAGATACAAATACGAAATCAAATAGGCGATATCCGTTATGTTCACTTGCCCCGAACCGTCTACATCCATCGCCTGCGGTTGTTCCGGTCCGGGCCCGCCCATATACAGATAGCGTATAAGACTTACGATATCCATGATATTAACCATTTCGTCCTCATTAACATCGCCACAGACGTAAATGCAGGAATCACCGACACCGTCGCCATCTGAATCCTCCTGATCCGGGTTATAATCATATTCGCAATTATCACAAACATTGCCGACACCATCATAATCCCGGTCCCCCTGATTGGGATTATAATCCTCAGGGCAATTATCGCATAAATCACCGTCCCCATCGCCATCGGTGTCGGTTTGTTCAGTATTCACGACATCAATACAATTATCACAACTATCACCGACACTATCACCGTCGAAATCTTCCTGATCCGGATTAATATTACCCGGGCAATTGTCTATAGTACAGGTGCTTGCCGGAAAACCGGGATCTCCGAAACCGTCTCCATCGGCGTCGGTGCACTCATCGCATGAATCACCGATACCGTCGGCATCAAAATCTTCCTGATCCGGATTGTACACATAAGGACAATTATCACAGGCGTCAGCCAGACCATCACCGTCAGATTCGAGTTGATCCGGATTGTATACATCCGGGCAATTATCTTCGGGGCATGTGTTATTAGGATATCCCGGATCACCATAGCCGTCGCCGTCGGTATCGGTACAAACGTCACAAGCATCCCCAATACCGTCGTCGTCGAAGTCGGCTTGATCGGCATTGGCCACATCGATACAGTTATCGCAGGCGTCGCCGATACCGTCGACATCGGCATCGGTTTGATCAGGATTGTACACCCAGGAGCAGTTGTCATCGGGACAGGTTGATGACGGAAAACCGGGATTACCATAACCATCACCGTCCGGATCGGTGCAATCGTCGCACAAGTCACCCATGCCGTCGTTATCCAGGTCGGATTGATTCGGATTAAATGTCATGGGACAGTTATCATCGGGGCATTCGTTTTCCGGATGCCCTGGATCGCCGTAACCGTCTCCGTCGCTATCGGTGCAAACCGTAATTAAGGCAGCCGTGTTGTTCAGACTGCGGTTATATCTCCAGAAAGGTACGATAGCTGTCGAGGAATTGTACGGAATACCGTTGAAGGAAGCAAATACGAGATTGCCCGCCCCGGTTATTCTCATTAGGTCGACATCCCCATCGCCCTCAAAATCACCGATTACCGGACAAAATAACTCGTTGGTTCCGCCCCCGGGACCGAATCCGGTTTGAGTAACGAGGGGCCAGGCCTCCAGCAACTCCCCATCACTATTCCAGGCGATTATTGTCTCGTAAGGATACGTTGCATATATATCCGGTTTCGAGCAAGCAACGACCTCAGGCGAGCTATCACCATTCATATCAACCATGACCGGTTTGTATACCCATCCGGGATCGGGAGTTCCCGCAAATATACCCAACGGCTCATCCGCCTTAAAAGGTGAACCGTCAATATTCCAGGCGAAAACGGTTCCGGAAGCATGATCGAAAGTAGATACAAAATATTCCATTGCGCGATCTCCGTTGATATCGCAAAACACCGGGCTTTCTAAAGCCAGATAATCATCCAGTTGTGTGTCGTGCGGCCACCCGGGAAGAGGTTCAAGATTTTCGTCAAATGCAAAAATCATATAGTCCCCGTCACCGGTATCGACACATGAGTTGTACCACCCCAGATTACCCCAGACAAGAAGTTCCAATTTGCTGTCGAAATTTATATCAACGGCCGATAAATCAACTATATTAAATTCTTGAGTGGGATCCGTTATATTCAGGTCAAAACTGTCAAGAACATTACCGGCCAGGTCATACTTAAATATTTTATGACTGGCCCGATAAATTTCATCCTCGCCGTCTTTATTGATATCGGCCGAGAAAAAGCGATTGAAAGCGTATGGCCCCCGTGGAGCCTCAAGAATAAACGAACCGTCCGAATCATAGATAAAATAATGGGCCGGCTCCTCGACACATCCGGTATCGCAACAGCTGGTTCCTTCATATCCTGTATAGTAATGAATCTCATCCCGGCCATCCATGTCAATGTCTTTTAGAAAAAGCGCCGGCCGCCGAGGTGCGCTCCCACTATAATTATACAGCATAACCGGAATGGGATAAATATCGATTTCGAAGGGCGAATCGCTTGATGGTTGACCGTACAATGTTGCGGCGGCGCCATCGAAATAAATTCCGATCGCGACGAAATCATCAACGCCGTCATCATCCAGATTGCCGACCGCTATCGGAAGGCTGAAATCATACGTCGGAAACGACGGCACACCATCGGTTTTTAGCTGGCCGTCAGGAGTATAAAATTTTATTCCATTACTGCTTCCGACTATTATATCAATGACGCCGTCATTATCAAAATCACCGTAATTCGGAAATTGAGGCATCGCATCCGAACTGATATATACCGACCAGCCGTTCTCGCCGGCAAACGGAGATAACGAAGTTACCTTTGCTGCCGTTGAAGCTTCCAGGCCGGCCGAAGAATATACCGATAAACGAAGCGTGTAAATGCCGCTGTTTAAAATGCCGGAGTTCCAGTTACCGAGATTACCTCCATTTATAATCGGAGCTCCGCTTTCTTCGATAACCGTCCATGTTGACGGTTCTTCTCCGCTGCCATATTCTAATTTGTAATAACTGAAATCGGGGCAGACCGCGACACCTTCAACAGGAGTTATCGCCGAAGATACAATCGTATCACCTTCTGAAGGTGACAAAATATCAGCCACGGCAGTAGTCGTACTGCTGATATAAACGATATTCGATGCAACATTAAACGGTCCGACACTCAACCTGAGTGCGTATTCGCCGCTCAATCCCGGAGTATTCCATGAGGCTAACGACCCTTCCGTGACCGGTGTCGATGATGAAGCGATTTCTGTCCAAGTCGTCGGATCACTTCCCTCACCGTATTCAAGAACATAGTCGGTAAAATCAGCACCGTAAGCCGAGCCAACAATGTCAACTATCCCTGATAATAGCTGATTTGCCGACGGGGAATTTATAATGGCATGAACTCTTGGCGTAATATCCAGGGCGTTTTTCAAATTCAGTCGTCCGTATCCGCTGTAGATATCAAATCCGGGATAGTTGCCGCCGTCACCATATGGATCAGTAATATCATCGGCGGATGTTTCGAGAATCTCGCGTACTTTGTCCGGAATTATTCCTGATGAAACCGACCGGACGTATGCCGCGGCACCGGCCACAAACGGTCCGGACATACTCGTCCCTGAAGCCAGATAATACCAGTTGTCGATAATATGAACACCGGCTTCGCAGGGGCCATACATATCGGTCGCCGCCGCCCTGAGGGAAAGAACGCAAAGTCCCGGCGCTATCAACGACATATTAGAACCATAAGTCGAAAATACGGTGACCTCATCATCACTGTCGGAAGCGCCGACCGAGATAACATTTTCAAAACCGGTCGGGTAATTTATTCGTTCATCGCCGTCGTTACCGTTGGAAGCTACTAAAATCACTCCTTTGGAATATGCGTATTCCAGAGCATCCCTCAGAGCCATCGACGGCCATTCATAGCCCCAGCTCATACTGATAACATCAGCGCCGTTGTCGGCCGCATAAATAATCGCCTTAACCGCCAGTGACACGATCATAATCGGCGCGAATTTAAGCGGCATAATCCGGCAATTTTCCACCATGCCGGCGATCCCCTTGTTATTCCCGGTCATGGCTGCGACAATCCCGGCGCAGTGGGTCCCGTGGCCATACTCATCATTTGGATCATTATCTTCACCTATTTCCAGTGCATAACTTGCATCACAGAAATCCCAACCGCAAACATCATCGATAAATCCATTATGATCGTCGTCGATTTCATTGTCAGGAATTTCACCGGTATTGGTAAACATGCGTCCGATAAGATCCGGATGAATACCGTAAACACCGGTATCGATAATTGCCACCACTACAGCCCTTGTGTCATCGGGCAGATTTTCGAAAACCTCTTGAGCATCGATATCGGCATCATTTGTACCATAGTACAATACCAGTGAGTCGTTTGAGCACCCCGAATACCTTTCGATATAATAGCATCCCTGCCCGGTGTTATTAAGGGCATATTGATGCGCGTATAACGAATCATCGGGGATTTCATACAATTCCACCTGCCGATCAAGCTCGACGTATTCGACAAATCCCAATCCACGATATTCATTTGTAATAACATCCACGGCCGCTCCCTCCGGTATCGTGACTATCAGAATATTCTTGAGTTTATCCGGTCTTTTGTGTCTCGTCACCTCAGGCAGCAAAAATTCGACTTTTTTAATTTCATAACCGCGACTGATGGCGTCAAACGACGCCACGCCGATTGACGTTATACCTCCCTTCTCGTTTAATAATGACAGTTTCGTTTCAGCGTTAATCTTTACAATCAGGCGGTTTTGGGGATAATCGATTGGCTGGATTGATCCCGTTTCCTGATAGAAAGCAAATAGTGAGGATGCAGACAGGGAAACAAAAAACCAAACCGCCGGGTAGATAGAGGACTTTTTCATGCCCGTCACCTCCGCGTTTGTGATAACCCGGTGTCTAATTGAAATGTATCCTATGAACAATATAAGGAAAACTGCATGCTACGTCAAGGAATTTTCAGAATACTTCTCTATAACGACCGCGTCCTGTATCATCCTAAGTATAATTGTCGGGCGCAACTGATTCGTCATCATTATATCCAAAATCAATGATGGTGATTGAATTACATTCTTTGCGTGTTTAAAATTAAACGAAAACGGCAACAAGACATTTGCTTATGTCATGTAGGTGTCCACATCTTCCGGGAAATGCCATAGGTGCGAAAAGTATTGCAGATTGAAATGGTTTGCGTAAAAATATTCTAAAAGTCATCAATAAGGCAATTTCATTTTTGCTCTTGCTTACGGTTTTTTTCGGTAAAAACGACCTTCCTGAACATACTTCTCCTGCGCTGTCACCACCTTTTCCATAAAGCTGTACCGCGGGCGGATAAGCTGAAAGGCGATAAATGAAACGAAGGCAAAAAGCAACAGATGATTGAAGACACCGCCGATCATATAAAGAACGAATCCATACGCCGCAATCGCCGTTGTCAGGGCATAACACACGATCGAGGCCGATGTAACACGCGAAGTCAGGTCGACCTCGAAAGTCTCCTGCGATTGAATCATGGGCGCAAAAAACAATTTTTGCTTGACAAAAATCGCCGCGATACCGTCAACCACCGCCACCGCCGCCAGCGCCCAGAAAAGAACATTCAATGTTTCCGGCGGTACTGTGGAACTTCGTCCGCCCGATATATCGATATAATAAGCAATCGCCAGAATGAACACAGGTATGAATATATTAATGAGCAATCCCATATAAAGCGGTTTGATCAAAAGTCGATGCAGATCGATTTGTTTTTCGTTCAATCTATTGTCTCCTTTCTTTTGCGAAGTTTTTGAAAAAAAGACTGCATCAGTGTAACCGATTCTTCTTCCAGCACTCCCGATATTATTTCAACTCGATGATTCAGTCTCGGCTCGGTCGGGATTTCAAAAATTGAGCCGCAGGCGCCGAATTTACTGTCTCTGGCTCCATAAATGATTGTTTTTATCCGCGACAACACCGCTGCACCGGCGCACATGGCACACGGTTCGATGGTCGAAAATAAAATACAATCATCCAGTCGCCAGTCGCCGACTTTTTCCGCCGCCGAGGTTATCGCGATCATCTCGGCGTGGGCCGTCGCATCTTTGAGCGATTCGGTCAGATTATGACCCCGGCCGATAATCCGATTATCCTGAACAATCACCGCCCCGACCGGCACCTCGTCTTTGTCAAAAGCGAGCTGCGCTTCCTGAAGCGCCTTTTCCATAAAATACTGATAATCCAGTCCGTTCATAATCAAAATAAAAGGCGCTTACCCGATGCCGGCAAGCTTAAAAAACGCAAAAGCGGATAATCACCGCGTTTAAAGCTTTCCTGACGATATTATTTCAATTGCATAACATACCTATAGTCATAGAGTTGTCCTGGCCAAATGGTTAAAACCGGGCTGAATAGCCGTTATTTGGGGTTGCGGGATGGGGAGGTTATTATTATAATATCTAATTGTCTATAAACTGAAAGAGGTAGATTGACTCGTATGCAGAATAAGAGCGGTAATTACATATTAATTGGTATGATTCTCGGCGCCATCCTGGGCGTTATCGGCGGATATTTCTTCGGCGATGTATTTATACAGCTAAAGTTCCTTGGTACTATTTTTCTCAATGCCCTTAAGATGATTGTTGTTCCCCTGATTGTGGCATCGATGATTGTCGGTGTGACCTCACTGGGCGATATCCGAAAACTGGGGCGAACCGCCGGTAAAACACTGCTGTACTATCTTGTCACGACCAGTGCCGCGGTTCTGATCGGCATTATTCTGGTAAATGTCATTCGACCGGGTGCGGGAATTGGAAATATCGGCAATGAAATCCCGGATATGGTCGCCAATAGCAAACCGACCGGTTTTTCCGATTTTGTCGTTAATTTGATTCCTGAAAATATAATCGATGCCGCGGCCAAAGGCAGCGTCCTGCCGTTGATAATCTTCTCTCTCGTTTTTGGCGGCGTTTTGACGGCCATCGGTCGTAAAGGTAAACCGGTGATTGACTTTTTTGTCGGTCTGAACATGGCCATCATGAAAATAGTCATTCTTATAATTTATTTCGCGCCGATTGGTATCCTGGCCATAATCGGGAGTATCGTTGCAGAGAATAGGGGTTCATTGCAGGAGATTGCCTCCGGCTTGGGGTTATATTCATTGACGGTTATTATCGGTCTGTTGATTCACGGCGTCATTATTCTGCCGCTCATCCTGAAATATTTCGGCCGCAAGAAACCGTTTGAATATTTTCTTAACATGGGACAGGCTCTTGCGACCGCCTTTACGACCGCCTCGTCATCGGCCACCCTGCCCCTGACAATGGAATCGGTCACGGAAAAAAATAAAATAAACAGTAAAGCCGCTTCATTTGTTTTACCGCTCGGGGCGACCATCAATATGGATGGCACCGCCCTGTATGAGGCGGTGGCGGCCATATTTATCGCTCAGGCCATCGGCTATCCGTTATCCATCGGAGCGCAGGCGGTTATTTTCCTGACCGCGACGCTGGCCTCCATCGGCGCTGCCGCCATCCCGCACGCTGGACTGGTAACGATGGTTATCGTTCTTTCGGCGGTCGGTCTGCCCCTGGAGGGAATCGGTTTTATTTTCGTCATCGATTGGTTTTTGGATCGGTGCCGCACGACAGTCAACGTGTGGGGTGATTCCATCGGCGCTGCGGTAATCGGTGAAACGGCAGAGATAAAAAGCTATCTTCATCCCGCTCAGAAATTCAAGCCGGCTGGCGAGCGAATACAATCATCTAAAAAAAGTAAGCCAGGTACGGATAGACGGCCTCGTGCCAAACCGGCTAATCGAGAAAAAGCTTATCGACCGCAGAACGGACGGAAGTGGGAAAAAAAACCAACAGGCGGACGAAATCGACAGGAGCGTGGCTCGCGTCAGGATAAAACACCGACAAGACGTCGGGAACCGGAAAAGAAAATCGGAGATTTCGCTTCGAAAGAGACTCGGAATACGATGCACCGACATACGCCCGGGCTTGCGCCTGACAAAGAGAAAAAACGGGAACCGATTAAAGAAGATCTCGCCGTTACTCATAAAGAGCCGGATGATTTTTTTGGGCCGGAGTTTAAGAATATAAATTTCTTCGACAATGACCGGCTGGCCAAAGATTCAACCGAAAAACCGGGAATGGAAACTTCCCCGATTTCCGATACGGAAGCAAAGGAGAAGCCGGATACTGCCAATCCGACTGCCGATAAAAAAGTCGAAGGCAAACACTCCGGGAACGACGAGGATTCTTCCGAGACGGAAGATATGTGGGGACGTGAAAAGAAACGACGCCCATCAAAATAATTAAAGCTATTTGAAAGCCGAATAACGTGTATTATTCCCCCGAACTTTTTGATTGATCCGGCGTTTAATCTCTTGGAAAATTCTTGACAGGGTGCACGATAAGTGTATAATAATATAATATGTGAGATACAGGTCTTATGAATAGTCTAAAAATATTTTTTCTATTTCTTTTGATGACGATGTTGTTTATCGTCGTCGGTTATCTTCTCGGCGGTCGCAATGGAATGGTCATAGCCTTTGTTATTGCGGCCCTTATGAATTTCTTTTCATATTGGTTTTCCGATAAGGTTGTCTTAAAAATGTATCGGGCCCAGCCGGTGACCGAAGTGAGTCACCCGCGCCTGCATAGAATCGTCAGTATGGTTTCCCAAAAGGCGATGATTCCGATGCCGCGCGTTTATATAATACCGACCAAAGCACCGAACGCTTTCGCTACCGGTCGTAATGAGCATCATGCCGCTGTCGCCGCCACTGAGGGGCTTCTGGAGATACTGAATGACAGTGAACTGGAAGGCGTTATCGGCCATGAAATGGCCCATATATTGAACCGGGATATGTTGATTCAGACAGTCGCGGCCACGATGGCCGGGGCTATCGGGCTTTTAGCCGCGATGGCTCGCTGGACCATGATTTTCGGCGGCTACTCGCGTAGCAACAATCGGGGCGGCGGGGGCTTGAGCCTGATTGTCGCCATGATCGTGGCTCCGATTGCAGCTTTGCTGATACAGATGGCGATATCGAGGGGTCGGGAATTCAAGGCCGATGCCGAAGGTGGCCGTATCACCGGTCAATATCTGCCGCTGGCTTCGGCCCTGAAGAAGCTGCATCAAACACCTATCCGGTTGAATCTCGATAAACGACCCGAGACCGCCCATCTTTTTATAGCCAATCCTTTATCAGGAAAAGGCCTGGCTTCGTTGTTTTCAACACACCCACCGATGGAAGAGAGAATAAAACGGCTTCAGAAAGCGGCGATGGGCTATTCGGATTAATGTTTTATGGTGTGAATGAATAATATTTATCTGGAGACTCTGGCCATTCTTTTGTTGATCGTGGCCAACGGTTTCTTTTCGCTTTCGGAATTTTCGATAATCGCATCACGAAGAAGTCGTCTTAAACGGCTGGCCCGTGAAGGCAACAGGTCGGCCGAGCGTGCCCTTAAAATACTTCTCCGCCCGGAATCTTTTCTGGCCACGGTCCAGATCGGAATTACCTTCGTCGGAATTATGGCCGGTGTTTACGGCGGTATGACGATTGTTAATCATATCAGCCCTCTTCTGGCAAAAATCCCGATCGATTCCATCGCCAACTCGGCCAGGACTATCTCATCCGTAATTGTCGCGATATTAATAACCTTTTTCGCTGTTGTTATCGGTGAGTTGGTGCCCAAATATCTGGCGTTGTCGCGCCCGGAAAGAATCGCCTCAAAAATTTCCGGATCTCTCGCCATTTTTATCCGCATCAGCATTTTGCCGGTCAAAATTCTGACCGTCACCGCCAAATTATTTATGAGACTTTTCGGAATCAAATATAAGGCCGATCGAGCCTCTCTGACCGAGGAAGAAATCAATTTGATTATTGCCGAGGGACGCGAGAAGGGTCTTTTCGATGCTACCGAACAGGAAATGATTCACTCTGTGTTTGATTTCACCGACACGACCGCCCGTCAGGCGATGACACCACGAACCAATATTGTCGGTATCGATATAAGTGACGATAGCAACGAAATCCTGAAAAAAATTACATCGTACGGTTTTTCCCGATTTCCGGTATATGAAAATACACTCGACAAAATAACGGGCATTCTGTACACCAAGGATATAATCAATATCCTCCAGCATTCCGGACTGATTGTAGTCAATGATATCGTTCGGAAACCGCTATTTATTCCCGATTCAATGATGCTGAACATGTTACTGAAAACATTTAAGCAAAAAAGAGTGCACGTTGCGATTGTCCTCGATGAATTCGGCGGTACCGCCGGATTGATAACTCTGGAAGATATATTGGAGGAGATAGTCGGCGAAATTCACGATGAATTCGACATCGACCAGAAAGAGTTTGTAAAAAATTCGGACAGCCTCGCCTTCGTGGCCGCTTCGCTTCGGGTCGATGAATTAAATGATCAATTTAACACCAAACTTCCCGAAGACGGACCGAGTACGATTGGAGGTCTGGTCTTTGAAACTCTGGGACACCCGGCCGTAAAGGGTGAAACAATGACAATAAAGGATATTAAATTTACGGTCCTTGAAACTGAAGGCAACCGTCTGAAGAGATTAAGAGTTGAGAAATTATTGACGAATCAAGCATAGGAGAAGCCATGAGATTGTCGAAAAAGAACCCGAATCATGTTGTCACGGTCGCCGCGATATTTATCCTGGCGATAACCGGTTGTACCGATAAGGCCGCGGATATTCCCACGCTCATCGGGACCCTCAAGAGCGAATCAATGATGGATCGCCAGGCAGCATTTATCGAATTGCATGCGCTGGGCAAGAAAGCCATCCCGCCTCTGATTGATGCCATCGACGACGATAGTATGACTTTCATCTGTCTGAACAACCCGCATTCTTCGACAATTTCACAAGGATCTCTCAGCAATTATTCCGGCATTATGGCCGCTTATATGATAGAACTGATCCTGGCCAGAGACAAACTGAAATTGGGCGGTAGCGGCGACTCGGTGTGGGTTTTTGGAGGCGATCCCCAAAACTATATCTACAACAATGGTTTTATCGTCCGGAACGATGGAAATGATTTGATGCATCGCGATGTTAAAGATATATCGGAAATATATAGAACCTGGTGGGAGCAAAATAAGTCGCGGAGCATCGAGGGCCTGCGTGACGATTGGCAAAACAACGTCCGCCCCCTGACAGGCTCTGATTATCACTGGGAGTGAAGCCGAAATAGATCCTTACATCGCCGACCGAATCCGAACCTGGCCGAATTGTACCGCCCTTCGGCGAAAACAGGTTTCGGCGGGGGACGGTACGATTCGCGTCATCCTACTCTTTAGGACCGTTGCCGAATGTCTGTTTCGTATCATTTCGCAACAATAGAACTGAGGGAAATAAGATAAGTGCGAATAATAATTTCTTCATATCAAGGCGCCTTTAATAAATTTCGGATAAATTCGTGATTTATCCCGAATGCGAATTGCGTATAAACAAATGAAAAAATAAATACGATTTTCTTTCGAATTAAATGAAAAGATATGTTTTTGATTTTATTATCCTGACTTTTATCGGTCTTTTTTATATCATAACATTATGTCTGTAAATATGGAATGGTTCAACGATTATTTGGCTCCGGCGGCAATTGTATTAGTCTCGATTGTGATCGGATTGGGGTTGCAGCATCTGGTCGGCAAGTATCTGATGAAAGCGGTGGAAAAATCGAAATGGCGCGGCGATGATATCATTATTCGCGGCTTAAAGGGTAAGATAGTCATCTGGGCTGCGATTATCGGTCTATATTCGGTTCTGCCCATGATTAATCTCCCCCAGCAATATTCGGATTTGGTTCGAAAAATCCTTCTGGTTCTTGTAATCGCTTCAATAACTCTGGTGGCTTCATCGATTTTAGGCGGTTTTATGCGAACCTACACGCGTGACGAGAAAGGGACTGTTTTATCCACATCCATTTTCACAATCCTGGCACGAGTTGTTGTATTGACAATTGGAATATTAATCGTCCTGCAGGCGCTTAATATATCAATTACGCCAATGCTGACGGCCCTCGGTGTCGGCGGTCTGGCGGTCGCACTGGCCCTTCAGGATACGCTATCCAATCTTTTTGCCGGTTTTCATATTATTCTGACTCGAAAGGTTCGTGTAAATGATTGGGTTGAATTGGCTTCCGGTGAAACCGGTCAGGTAATAGATATCACCTGGCGAGATACAACCATAAAACAACGACGCAATAATATTATAATTGTCCCCAATTCGACACTGGCCTCAACCATAACCACTAATTTCAGTTTGCCGAAAAGAGAGCTGGCCACGCGAGTGGAGGTCGGTGTTTCATATAGCAGCGATTTGGAACAAGTTGAAAAGGTTACGGTCGAAGTCGCTGAAGATGTTATGAAAAACGTCAAGGGGGGAGTACCCACGCATAAACCGTTTATCAGATATCATTCTTTCGGTGATTCCAGTATCAATTTATACGTTAATCTGAGAATGACTTCTTACGAAGCGCAATTTCGAATCGTCCATGAGTTTATCAAAAAACTCCATAGACGATTTAATGAAGAGGGAATAATCATTCCCTTCCCCATTCGGACTCTTGATATTCCGGGAAATGCCTCAATCGGCAAAAACCGGGACTAAATTGTATTGGCCATTTATGCGGATTTGCGATTTATTCTGCAGGATGACCAAATCATTTCATTTGATATTGTCTTATGGTCTTAAGATAACCTTGTCGTGTTTAATAGGTTAGGGAGTTTGACCGGTTGTTGTCGACCTGTTTCCGTGTGAACGGCAAAGTAATAAAGGGTTGACAAAAACGCGTGGAGTTGCTATATTTATAGACAGTAGGGTCGGACTTCTATGCTCCGAGATACTGTGTAACGGCCTTACAAAAAATACTGGGTGATGTGGCAAAGTCCGGATCGGTATTATAATACTGCTTCTTACTTAATGGAGCAAAAATAAAGATACCATATCCTATGTCGTTGAAAGGCAGAGGATAAAAAGCGGTTTTGGAGTGATTTCCAAATTGCAGTCCTCATTCGATGTGATGGAGAAGCAATCACTAAAACGGCAAATCTGCTGTTTGAAACTGAGTTTAAACCGCCGATTAGTAATAATATATACCGCTCGATTGGAAATCTAACTGCAATCGAAGGGAGGTGGTTAGCATAGATATTTAATCATGTTTGATAACCTGATTCCGGTTATCATTAGAAGGTTGGTCTAAGTTTATTCATTTTGGAGTAAATTTAGG
>CAYXTW010000051.1:0-1974 GCA_964467955.1 uncultured Ignavibacteriaceae bacterium
CTTCTACCGTCAGGGCCCCGGTACTACCGACATCCAGACTATTGTCATCAGGAATAGACAAGGCGCAATCAGAACCATCGAATTCAATGGCGTAGCCAAAACGACCATCCCAGGTCCATGAGGCATCGCCAAGGAACGAACCGTCATTGGTATTGCCACTGGAATCATAGACTGTACTGCTGCCGTAATTATCAAGATGCCATAGACCCATCGTGCCAGTTTCTGAGTTTAATCGCCGGGCATTCCAGTCGTAAGTTATTGTGGCACCGTCGTTGACATTCGTATCGGCCAGAAGCAGAGTCTGAGGATCGCTATCGGTTCCACCATAAATCCAAACCGACATGGGCGGCGTGTCATCGTTGACGGTTGTGCTCAGCTGCACGAAATGGTCAGCTGTTGTTTCTCCATCAGCAGGAGCATTAAGGGTAACAATCGGAGGATCGGTATCCATATCTTTATAAAATTGCCAACTTAATTCACCACCGTCGCCGTTGACATTATTAAAGTCATCATCCACCATGAAGTAGACAGTGTGCGAACCCTCAGCGAGCGCCCCGAATCCCGGCAATGTCCAATTGTTATTGTTCCACGTAGGGCCAGACGCATCTGTAAACAATGAAATCCAACTGTAGCCATTATCAAGGAAACGGAATATCCCACCGCCCCAGGTTCCGGCAAAAACATCACCCGAAGCGTTAATGGCAAGAGACCAAATATTGATACCGGACGGACCATTATACGTCAACGTCCAATTGTTGCCGTTGTCATTCGAGCGGAAGACACCCCCCTCCCATTGAGTCCCCGCAAAAATATCACTCGAGGCATTAATGGCAAGAGCGTAAACACTGGTACTCGTAAGCCCATTGTTGACCTCCGTCCAGCTATCGCCGTTGTTGGTCGAGCGGAAGATACCGCCGTCATCCGTCCCGGCAAAAATATCACCGGCGGAATTGATAGCCAGAGACCGAACCTGGGGATAAGGATAAACCAAGCCATTGTTGATTTGCGTCCAGTTGTCGCCGTTGTTATTTGAGCGGAAAACACCGCCTATCCCGGTCCCGGCAAAAATATCACCCGAGGCGTTAATAGTAAGAGCAAAAACACCGGTACTCGTAAGGCCATTGCTGACCCCCGTCCAGCTATCGCCATTGTCGGTCGAGCGAAAAACACCGCCGCCCGAAGTCCCGGCAAAAATATCGCCTGAGGCGTTAATAGCAAGCGCATAAACATAGACATTCGTCAGCCCATTATTGACCTCCGTCCAGCTGTCACCATTGTCAGTGGAACGGAATACGCCCCCCCCGTAAGTACCGGCAAAAATATTACCTGAGCCGTTGATGGCAAGCGCATAAACATAGACACTCGTAAGGCCATTATTGGCCTCTGTCCAGCTGTCACCGTTGTCGGTGGAACGGAATACGCCGCCCTCATACATATATGTCCCGGCAAAAATATCACCTGAGGCATTAATGGCAAGAGCCCGGACGTAGGGATTAGTTAGCCCATTGTTAACCTCAGCCCATCCCCCGACCTCATGCCCGTCTATCTGATAGTAACCATCATTCAGATCGCAATCGTCTTCAAAACCAAAGATACTGAAGACCGGTGCCGTACTGTAATATCCGCCTTCCGCTTCGACTATCGTCTGCATTGTCGGGGCAGTGTAGTCATCTATCGTTATTATCTGCTGACAATTGTTACTGTTGGCGGCAGCATCAACAGCCATCCAGGTGCGAGTGATAACATTATCAACCTGGATGTCAGAATAAGTGATAACGGGGCTGGGATCACAGTTATCGGTTGCTGTCGCGGTTCCCGTATATAAGGGATCGGTCTCGGTGCATCCTGCCGCCGGCACATCGGTGGGGCATGTTATAACAGGATCCTCATTGTCCGTAACCGTCACGGTATAGTTGCACTGAGCCGTATTAGAACTATTATCGGTAATGATCCACGTGATAACCGTACCATCCG
>CAYXTW010000051.1:2074-26993 GCA_964467955.1 uncultured Ignavibacteriaceae bacterium
CACTGACCAACATCGGTATTACGGGTCGGAGGAGCTATGCAGCTGATTGTCGGATTCTCATTGTCCGTGACCGTCACGGTATAGTTGCATTGAGCCGTATTAGAACTATTATCGGTAATGATCCACGTGATAACCGTACCATCCGTGACCTGGGCGCCGGCAAGGGTGGCGCCGGCGTTAAAGTCGTTCACAACACCGGCTATACCGCAGTTGTCTCCCGTCGAGGTCGGATCAAACTCGGTACCTGCGACCGTGTAATAACACTGACCAACATCGGTATTACGGGTCGGAGGAGCTATGCAGCTGATTGTCGGATCCTCATTGTCCTCAATTATTATATTAAAAGTACAGGTGTCGGCATTCCCGGCAGCATCGGTGGCAATGACTTCCACCGGAGTTGTCCCGATTGGGAATGTTGAACCGGAAATCGGATTGGACACTATGCTCGGAGTAGTCGTAAAATTGTCGGTTGCTGAAGGCATAAAAGTGACGACAGCATCACAAACGCCGGCGTCATTATTCTGAGTAATATTATCGGGGCACGTTACTACCGGTGGTGTGCAATCGATTTGAAGTGCGGCACCAGAAGATACGGAATGAGAAATAGACTGATTGAGGGCGTCCCTCAGATCCGTACGTATAAAGGTAATACTCGTTGACGATACTTCGGCATCAGCCGACAGGACAACGCCGATGAAATTACCGGGCCCGTCAAAATCGCCAACCAGGACTGCAATAGTGATTAGAACAGAATCATCGGCAGGGTAATCACTCCAGTATATTTGGCCATTCGTTCCCAGGGCCGGACTTGCGATTATGTCAGCTATACTGACATAATTGGAATTGTAGCCAAGAGTGAATGATGCCGCTTCCACACCGGATATTTCACCATCGAAATATAACCACAACGTATCCATAGCGTTGCAAGTATCTACCTGGAGGCCGGGAGCAATCGAAATCTCGTCCGCCATAGCAGAACTGCAAAACAGTATAAAACCAATGATTATTATACTGTAAAATCGCTTATCACATTTTTCATATAGCCTTTTTATCATGCTTATTTCCTCCTGACATGAAGTAATTTACCAGCTATTTGTTAATTGAAGTAAGATTCTTAAAAACAAATTAGACGTTTTCCTCCTTCTTTCCCGGCATGCGATAAACATTTGTCTTTTTAACCATTTAGTAGATCTTTTTTATTTATGCTTAAAACTTTATTTGTATTGTTGTTTTTATATGCATAAAATCATTTTCCAATGTCCTTGGTTAACTGACCGCAACTGCTGATCCAGCCCTCACAAATGTAAAGAGGCGGACCATTTAAATATAAATAATTTATCAGATAGGTTATATCAAATATATTACAGGTGCAATCGCCATTGGAGTCGCCGCTGCATAATTCATAAGGGACAGGCGCGGGACCATCCAAGTATAAATAACCGATTAAATACGTAATATCAAAAATATTTATAACCATATCATTATTCGCTTCGCCCGGTTCACAGTCGCAATCGCCCTGTAAAGTGAAACTCCAGAAATATGTGCATGTATCATCATTGGCATTACCGGCATCGTCGGTAACCTTAAAATAAATATTGTGTAATCCTTCTGAGAGGCCGGGCACCGTCCAATTTATAGTCGTATCTGAGCTCTCAGAATTGTAAGACCATAACTCTATCCAGGGGCCTTCGCAGTTATCAATCTGATAGTGCCCACGGTCCAGGCCAAGATCATCTTTGAACCTGATAGACAGATTCGGCATGGATACGTAGAAGTCACCGGAAGCCGGAGACATCACTTCAACCGTCGGATTCTGGCCCTCAATGATATTTACCAAACCGTCGGAATAGGTCACATTTATTGTTTCCAGAAGCGTATCAGTAATATCAACCTGGGTGAAGGCCAGTGCGGTAACTCCGGCAAACTCCTGTGCCCTGAATTTCATAATTGCCAACACCCCGGGGCCGTCAGCGTAAAGACCATAACTCAAAAGGCAATTACCTATAACACATGTGTCGCCATTGTTATTCCAAAAAGGAAAGGTCTGGCCCTGGGCCGGCAAAAGAGGGCCCTCCAATACATCCAACAATTCAATTAATGATCTATCAAAATTAATGGAAACCATAAAGCAGTGGATCCCCGTCAAATCGGCATTTGCTTCGATATCAACCTCAAAAGTATCAAGCGGCGAAACGAATGATGTATCAGGATTTAGAATAATTCTCCCATCCTGAGCATATACGGCTGCCTGAAAGGACAGAGCCCCAATTGAACTGACTATCAAAGTCAGCATAACTTTTTTCCGGATCTTCAATATTTACGCTTCCTCGTTAGTCTTTTACAGCACGCATTGTTCCATTCATGAACGATGATTTCGCTTTGTGATTTGAATGCCTTTTCCTTTTCATCAATTATCCCCAGTTTAGAAAAAATCGCGCATCTTTCTACCAAATGCTAAATAACAATCCAAAAACAAAGGCTCCTATAAGGGCGATTGCCAGGTAAAGAATAAATGCATCCCTTATTATTACCGCCTTTAGTGCGATCAATGTCGAGAGTTTTGTCGCCGGACCTGAGATAAAAAAAGCAAGGATCGCGCCTTTGTCCATACCCAGTCCCTGCAGTGTCTGCATCACCGGAATTGTCCCTCCTCCACAAGCATATAAGGGTACGCCGGCGGCCACCGCAGCAAGAACCGAAAAGGTGCGTTGATTCCCGAGAGTACTGATTATCCAACCAGCAGGGATTAATACTTTTACGACGGCAGCTATTAGTATTCCAAGAAAGAAGTACTTGCCGGCAAATCTTGTCAATCGGTACAAATGGTGCACGAATTCCGATACATAAGTCCTAATATTCCTCCCTGCCGCCTCCGGCCCGTCGGGAATTCCAACAAGACCGCCATTTTTATTCAGGAATAGACCAATTCGACTGTGGGATGCAAGCTTTTGCATAATTGCCCCGGAAGCTATCCCTAAAGCAAGAGAGCTTAGTAACCTGGCGGCAGCCATCTCATATCCGAAGGCTCCGGCAGTCAATGAAAAAAGCACAGGATTCATTAAAGGAGACGATATCAAAAAAGCGAATAATGGAGGAATCGGAACGCCGACTCTGAAAAGAGCCGCAACCAGAGGGATTGCCACGTACGTAGGCATGGGAGAAACGACACCCACAAAGGCAGCCGTTATTATTGAAATACCGGATGATCTCTGAAAAAAGGCAGCGACTCTATCCTTTCGCCAAAAAACGGAAATCAAAGTAGTGGCAACGATACCTACGATAAAATAAAACCATAATTGACCAAACAAATCCAGCATCGCCGCAGCTACCTTGTGGCTATAACTACCAACAAAGTAATAGTGCAGTTTAGAAAGTATCGACCAGATTAATGCGCGTAAGTAGATAATCATTTAATGACTTATTAAAAATTTATAACTATTCGCAGGAACAATCGTAGAGAATCAGCTTTTGTTTTGCCGTTACATAACAAAAAATACATTATCGCTTCTCCGGGCCAACAGTCCTTGAATAACCATTGATTTCAAATAATCCGCTCAAGGTGACAGCAAGCGAGACAAGAAAATAGCCGTTATAATACTTTTTTATTATAAGAGCTTTTTGATTCCCGTACTCTGCAAAGTAAGGTTACGCCAACAAATTACAATAAATGGACGTCAATGTCAAGCCTGATTAATATACACATATAAGGCATATATATTTATATGCCCTATCTGCAAACCCGACGGTAAGACTAATTCATTATTTTTATTCCGCGAAATTATTAATATGAGCCATTTTCTGATTTCTTACTATTGCGCCAGCCGTGATAAACAGTGCTGAATCGATTTTGCTGTCCGTTATCCTCGTTTTAAACAATTTGCCGGCTCCGATTTCCCGTAGCGAAAACCGGCCATAAAACCTGGACACTCTTCCCGACGGCTAAACCGGTAGTCATTTAAGTCTGATCTGTACAATTGTAGTGTGCGAAAAACCCAATAAGACTCAAATCCCTGATGCGTTGCCTTGCAAACAGATAAAAGTTCGCCCCCCCAATTAGACGAATTTTGTAACTTTTTGATCAATCAGCCGACTCAAATGATTATTGGCCCATTGAATGAGACAATCTCTTTTTAATCGATTAGTCAGGGCCAAGATTGGAAAGGAATCTTTGTCGAAGTATTTGAATTATAATAAACCGACCTAATCTTATATAATTTCCGGTTGCCCAATAGATGAAATATTTCTATTTTATGGTTGCCGTATAAATGTTTCATAATTATCGGGAGTATTCTGAAAATCCGGGTTATGATCAACATGAATAAATCGAAGAATATTTGGCCGTCCGACACCTTTATTAAAAAGGAGCAGATAATAAACGGATATAAAATAGTGGATTTTGTAGGTTCGGGAGGGATGGGTGATGTATATTTGGCCGACGATATCAAACTTAATCGAAAAGTCGCCCTGAAGTTTCAGTCGAATAAAGATTATGTCAATCCCAAAATGAAAGCACATTTCATACGGGAAGCTCAAAATGCGGCCTCTTTGAACCACCCGAATATTATCACCATCTATGAAGTAAGCGAATATCAGCATCGACCTTTTATTGCCATGGAATATATCGAAGGTTGCTCGTTGCAGGAATTAATAAATAGTCAAACGCTGGAAAATGAAAAAGCTATCGATATTATTATTCAGATCTGCAAAGGTTTGAGTGAGGCACATCGATGCTCTTTGATTCATCAGGATATCAAACCGGGGAATATTATTATAAGTAATTCCGGGCAAGTCAAAATTATTGATTTTGGCCTGGCGCAGGTCGAGGGAGGCGTAAGATTATCCGGATCGACGTCACATTTAGGCACAGTTTCATATATGTCGCCGGAGCAGGTCAAAGGAGATAAGGTCAATGCCCTCTCGGATATATTTTCGACAGGGATTGTTTTATATAGGCTTTTGACCGGCCATTTGCCATTTGGAGCTAATTATGAAGCGGCGATTCTTTATGCTATCGTATATCAGGAATTACCTTCAATGGATAATCTATCCCGGGGGCTGCGAAAAATCGTAGGCAAAGCGCTTGAAAAAAATCCCCGGGACAGATATCAAAGCATCGATGAGATGTTATCAGATCTTACAACACTCAGAAATGGCGGGCGAAAATTGGCAACATCAAAAGAGACAATACGATCCGAATTGTCATCCATCGCGATTTTGCAATTTTCTGATCTCAGCCCCCAAAAAGACCAGGAGTATTTTTGCGAGGGGATGACCGAAGGAATTATTGATGCTCTTACAAAGATAGACATGTTACGCGTCGCGTCGCGAACATCAGTTATTCATTTCCAAAAGCGTGATTATGATATACGCAAAATCGGTCAAGCTTTGAATGTTAATACGGTCCTCGAAGGAAGCGTTCGTCGCGATGAAAATAAACTTCGAATTACGGTACAGCTGGTGAATATCGAAGACGGATACTATCTCTGGTCGGAAAAGTACGATCGGGATATAACCGATTTGTTTATGATTCAGGATGAGATTTCGCGATCGATCGCGGATAAATTAAAGCTGCAATTGGATGACAAATCAGACCAACCATTGGTGAAAAGATACACGAAAAACCTCGAAGCCTACCATCTTTACTTGCGGGGCCGTCATTATTGGAATAAGCGATATGAGGGGGGACTTCAAAAGGGTATAGAATTTTTTCAGCAGGCAATAGAGCACGATCCGGCCTATGCATTACCTTATGCAGGTCTGGCCGATTCCTATAATATTATGGCCTTTTATAATTTCCTCCCTCCTCATGAGGCCTGTCCACGAGCCAAAGCGGCGGCGGCAAAGGCGATCGAAATCGATCCCTATCTTGCCGAAGCGTATACTGCCCTTGGCTGGGTAACGACATTCTATGATTGGAGCTGGGTGGAGGCGGAAACAAATTTCAAGAAGGCCATTGAACTCAATCCGAAATACGCCAATGCGCATCATTACTATTCACTTTTTTTAATGGCCAATAAAAGACTGGATGAAGGTTTGTTGGAGGTTCAACGAGCCTACGAATTAGATCCACTTTCGATGATTATCAATACCAGTTTGGGTGTGGCGTATTATTTCAGGCGCGACCATGACGAAGCTGTAAGAAGGTACTTTAAGGCATTGGAGTTTGATCCCAATTTCGCACCAGCTCATGCTTATTTAGCCGGTCCATACGTTTGTCAGAAAAAGTATGATGAAGCGATTATTGAATGTCAGAAAGCCTGTTCCCTGTCAGGCGGGAGTACTTACGCGACGGCATTTTTGGGTTATGCCTATGGCATCGCCGGGGAAAATAATAAAGCCAAGGAAATTCTAATAGCCCTTGATGAACTATCTGTCAAGGCATATGTTTCATCGCAGCTAATGGCCTTAGTCTATATCGGTATTGGTGATTTAGATAACGCCTTCAAATGGCTTGAAAAGGCGTGTGACGAGCGTGACAACTGGATGGTATGGCTTAATATCTACCCCGTGTTCGATAACCTGCGTTCCGATCCGAGATTTAATGAATTATTGTCAAAAGTCGGATTGAAATCATGAGATAAGGAGTTTAGTCTTTGACAGATTGCTCCTGATCTGTATTTATGCCATACCGGCTCATTTTATCCTTGAGACCCTTGCGGGTGAGACCGAGCACCTTCGATGTCCTCATGATATTGCCGTCATTGTTCTTTAGCATAGAAGAGATTATTTCCTTTTCGACTTTTTCAACTATGCTCCTCAACGGACCACTATATGAACTAAGCTCCATCTGTATTAAAGTGGATTCGATTATTTCCGGTGAAAAGTCGTTTATATCAATTATATCTGCACTACAAGTTACAGCGGCTCGCTCGATTTCGTTTTCGAGTTGCCTGATATTCCCCGGCCATGAATATTTTGACAGTAAATCTATCGCTGCCTGTGACATGGATAGGTTGTCGTTGTTCAGCTTAATTTTTAATTTTTTCAGGAAATATTGAGCGAGAAGAGGTATATCTTCGCGACGCTGTTGCAATGATGGTAATTCAATGGTGAATGTATTCAACCGGTAATATAGATCTTGGCGAAAACTACCGTCTTCCATCTTTTTTTTCAGATCCCGGTTAGTTGCTGAAATCACGCGAACATCAACATATTCTGTTTTCTCGGCCCCCACCGGTCGTACTTCCCCGTTTTCGAGCACTCTTAAAATCGCCGCTTGTGTCGACTGGGGGGCATCACCGATTTCATCGAGAAAAATGGTCCCGCTATCCGCTTCCTTAAGTAAACCCGGTTTATCTCTATCGGCTCCGGTAAAGGCCCCTTTTCTGTATCCGAAAAGCTCTGCCTCCAGAAGCGATTCTGTCTTAATGCCGCAATTTTTTACTATAAACGGTTTATCACGACGCGGGCTGTTATAATGGATGGCGCGGGCCATCAGTTCTTTTCCGGTGCCGGTTTGTCCGGTTAACAAGACCGGTGAATCGTTGACACTGACTTTGGAGGCCAGAGTAAGAACATCTTTCAGTGCCCTGGAATTACCGACAATATTTTCAAACGAAAACTTATTCTCCAGTTCGGCCTTCAGGCTGACGTTTTCATCCTGCAGTTTTTCCTTCAGGATTTCAAGATATTCGTTTTTCCTGGCCAGTTCTTCCATCAAAAGGGCGTTATTTAAAATATGGGCCGACTGAGAAACAATAATACCGACCTGCCGGCATTGATCATCGCCAAATGTACCACTCTTTTCCGATTTGACAAGACTGGTTAAGCCAATTATTTCTCCCCCGACAACCATAGGGAAACAAAGAATCGCTTTGAAATGCCCATTTTCAGATGATAACCCTTTAAATCTATCGTCATTATCAAGATCGTCGATTTTTAGAAACTTGTTTTCCTTTAATACCCAGCCGGTTAGCAGACTGTTTACCTTGTATGGGATTTCATTTTCCGAGGTTGTGGTTTTTCGAACGACAGTTACCAGGTCTTCCTCCTTATGAGGTGAAACCAGGTTTATAACTCCCTGATCGGCACCGGTGGCGCCAATTAGTTCGTCAATGATAATCGACATAATATGATTGGTTTCACGAATCCGGCATATCTTATCGATAATGCGATTGATACATCTCAATTCATCCAGATCGCTGCGAATGCTATCACCTTTTGACGCACTATTCATTTAGTACTCCAATTCTATGATAGAATTAAAGTCGACTAATTAAAAATACCAATTCTCCGATGAATGTCAAATGCAAAGGATATGGATAATTTTTATCCATTCCAAATAATCCCATAATCTGTTTCCAATCATTCAGTTAGACTAATTGTACACTGTCTTTAGAATAAATATAATAAAAAAATAATAGTTGCTAACCACTTCACGAAACATTTTTTCGAAATCTACAGATAAGCTAACACATTGCTATTCTGCAAGATAGTGATTCCATTCGAGGTTTTTAAAATATGGCATTCGGGTTGCTAATCTGTGATATAAAGATTAAAAAATCTAATATGAATTACGAGGAGAGAAAAATGAAAGGAGGTAAAGCTGAAAGTTTTAATTGGAAAGAACTCGGCAAAACGAAACACAATTCACGGAGGTTTATCATGAAAAAATTATCATCACTTTTAGTCTGTCTTCTAATGCTCGGTGCTCTTATGACCGGTTGTGAGAAGGCGGTGGAACCGCAAGCAGCAGGCGATAATCTGGAAGCGGAAATTTCACGGCTTGTGAATGCCGCCATGAAATCTGGCACTTATGCGCCGCCCCCATCGCCCCTGGTAACTGTTAATGTTGGCGAAGAAAGCTTAAACTTCTGGCCTTACACCGGTTCTGACTTTTCCTCCGAACCCGAGTGTCCCATAAATCTGATTTTTTACGGATTGGCCGATCCCCGCGATATTCGAGCCGCCCTTTTTTCTCTGGATGGCGATCGTTCGGCCGCGGGCTTTCCCGATGTGCCACCTTTCAATGATACCTGGCAGGATGCAATTGGATTTGTGGAAACAGGTTTTGGCGGCGATGGTGGATGGTCGGGTAGTTCGATTCAATTGTCCTGCGGAAATTACGGACCGGCTCGGTTTCATTTGCGGCTGTTTCGGATGGGAACTTGGACCGTGGCCAACGTCCATTTCGAAATATTGATCCCGGGAACTACCGATCACCAGGTAATAAGTTGGGAACTTGCCGAGCAGTTCGTCATTTCCGATTTTATCCGGAGTGGTCTGTTGGATCAGGATATTCCAATGATCCCTACGGAGGCAATTAATGAAGCGCCATTCAAGACCATTCCGGCCATAATTTATAACGGGCTACCTCCCGACCTCAGATATGCTATAGGCGGTCCAATGGAAGATGTAGACTATGACGTTCCTATTGGTACCGACGGACATGCCCTTATTTTGAATTTGGCAAACAAAGTGGAATGGGCTGCGGGAACATACCGGAAAGATTTCGTTCTGGAATTCGACCAGACCATTCCGAAACCGTTCTGCTCCACGGGCCCGATGGATTATGTTTACGTTAAAGGGCCTGTTTATATGAGCCAGACAGTAACTCTTGGTAATGATGGTGTATATCATATGTTATTCGCGGCGCATGGGGAACTGAGTGTTACTCCCGTGAATCCGATGACCGGTGAGCCGACTGGCGAAACATTGGTTGCCCGCGCGCGCGAAAATTATAAGAGCACGTTGACAGATAAACTGTCCTCGGCATCAAGCATGTTATTCCAAAAAATCATCCCGCTTTCCGAACCGGGCGGTGGACAGCTGTTTAGATATCTGCATGTGAGTTCAAGCGGTTCCAATATCGCCTGGGAAGATACAAAATGCCTATCCGCCGAGACGGAATAGACGTTTAAATTTATTCTGGCCGAAATCACCGCGGTAAAACAACTCGACCGGAAGTCAAATCCGGTCGAGTTTATATATTTACATAATTATTATATTCCAAGTCATTTGATATTTCATATCCACCTAAGTAAAGTGAGTATCCACATTTCCAATGCTCTCGCATTATGCGGCAAGCGCCCAACTCATTGTTCTTCATGGAGTAAGACCGTCGCGCAATCTTCGGCACCGGGATTGCTTATTCCATTATTGAATGAATTAAATAAAAGATCTGGTCCTGATATCGACAGGAAAAGGAGGAAATGATGTTAAAATTAATCAAATCCATATCAAATATTCTAACCCACTTCACCTTCGCATCATTAGTACTTGTACTGCCCATCGGTTACTATTATGAAAATTCTGATTCGACCGACCTGGTAGTCGGTTTGCATGGGGGGAAAGGGCAGGTAGCAACAGTCCTGCGGGGGTGTGACGGTAGTGTAATTAGCAGCGAAGGTCATGAATTTAGTGACGTCTGCGGTTCCGCATATATTTCCGTTCCACCCGGCGTTCGATCGCCATTAATTATTGGAATTCGAGGCGGAAGCTGGGAATCACAGGTTAAGTTTTTAGACAATTATTCAACCGAACGAAATGAAAGGAAGTTTAAGCTAACTTACTATAATCCCAACATTAATATAGAGACCAAACTTTATGGCCTTGGATTCGGATATGTTTCCGGAAATATTAAACAGAAATTAAATTATTATGGATCTGATGATAGTGCAAACGAAGTAAAAATATCCTGGCACTGCAGACTTGGTAATGTTGAAAAAGGTTATTTTACTGTTAGCTTCGCCGAAAACACACCGTTAATATCGGGTGGGGGACTATTTAATATTGGCGTCGGATACAAAGTTGGCAAATCAGTCTATATGTTTTCCGGGCTTGGGGCGGGATTCTATGATGCATCTGGATTCGTCCAGCAAATCAGATTCAAACCATTAAGAAATCTCGCCTTAGATTTCAATTTCAGGCTTGGTTCATCAGCCGGCATATCCGAATCTGCACTATCGGGCGGTCTTGTGTATCAAATGGACCTTTTTTGATAAGTGGAATATTGACGTAAGCAGTTGATCATTAAGGCAAAGGACGCGTACTTACAGTGAAAATAAAACTGATAGCACCACATAATCGAAATGAAATCAATTCTTCAAGTGCCGAATCATTTAAGATTCAAAGACTAAGTCTGCCAATTCTTGCGGCATTAACTCCTTCCGATCACGAAATTACAATTGTCGATGAGGCTTTCAACTCTGAAAACATTTGCGACGACGTCGATCTTGTCGGTATTACGGTCCTGACGGATTTGGTGGGTCGAGCCTACTATCTGGCGGATCAGTACCGAGTTCGCGGAGCAAAGGTTATTCTGGGGGGAATGCATCCAACTGTATTGCCGATGGAAGCGCTCGAACATTCCGATGCGGTAGTTGTCGGGGAGAGTGAGAATGTCTGGCCAAATGTTGTTTCTGACGCTTTCTCCAGCAAATTGCAGAAAATATATCGCGCCGATGGCGCTACTGACCTTTCTCAACTACCCAGACCATCTCGCAATTTATACACAATACCCCAACACCGAGGATATACACCATTGGCCTGCTCGATTGAAACGTCGCGCGGGTGTGCCTTTGATTGTGAGTTTTGTTCCATTAAGCGGGTGATGGGGCAGGGATATAGAATAAGGCCCGTCGAAGATGTCATCGCTGAGATTGATTCTATTGATATCCCCAATTTGTTTTTCGTTGACGATTCGTTCGGTCTGAATCGAACATACACCAAAAGGCTCCTCCATGAGATTATACCTCTTAATCGCAAGTGGGTCGGTCAGGGCACGGTATCGCTTGCAAAGGATATGGAACTGCTAAAATTAATGACGGATTCGGGCTGCAAGGCTCTATTGATCGGGTTTGAGTCGATTCAAAAAGATATTCAAAACAATATGAAAAAAATCAGCAGCTCCGGAATTGAATTTCCCGAGGCAGTCCGTCGCTTTCACGACCACGGAATCGCTATTCTGGGTGCTTTTGTCTTTGGACTCGACCACGAAAACAAAGATGTTTTTGACAAGACCCTGGAGTTTTTGATTGAATATCGACTGGATGGCGCCCAGCTTCGTACGGTGACTCCATATCCCGGGACCCGACTTTATGCTCGTCTTTTAAGAGAGGGGCGATTGATAGAGCCCGATTGGTGGCTTCGCGGTTACACCTCCGCGGATATCCTCTATAGGCCGAAGGGCATGACGGTTGATGAGCTTCGTGCCGGTATCGAATACGTCAAAAGGAAAACCTATTCTGCAGCTTCAATCATCAGAAGATTCTTCGGAATGAGCCCGAGAAAAAGAACCTCTCTTGGCTCACAATTATATTTTGGATTCAATTTGGCGACCCGAAGACGGTATTTAAAAGAACTGAATCGGCAGCCGTAACGCCCAACCCTCCTTCACTTTGTCACCTTAGAATGAAATCTTATGTCCGGTTTCATGTACGTTGACGACAATATTTTAATTTTAAATTCGGAGCCGGCCATTTAGTAGGAGTATTATTTAGAATCTTATATAATTACAATTATCTAAAAAGTTCGAAGGCAATTCTTACACTTATTCTATCCATTTGAAACACAATAGGTTATAAGCATGCTCCCCCAATTAGACGAATTTTGTAACTTTTTATGTGATCAATCTTCTCAACTATTCGTTGCACAGCTGAATGATTTGACTGCAATTCAATCACTCAGGTAGATCCTATGCTGAATGGAATACTTTTTAAAAAGGTTATCGAAATTATCTATTGCTAATTGTCTGAAACTCAGTTAATGATTAGCACAATCTATTAGAAATAAGCGTATTACAAATACACATCCTGGAAATACTGCCGGTCTTTCATCATAGCTTGAGCTGTAAAGCGGGCTGTGCTCTATTTTATCTTTTCGGCTTTAGACAGCAATATCAAGACTGCCTGTAAAATCAGGCCTATTACCGATGATATCTTTTTCCTGCATTTTCCAATTACCTCCTTTCAATTTTATAAACGTATTTTTCATAGCGGCTATGATTTTTTTGGATAGATATGTTTTTCAGTGGAAATTTCTGAGAGCGGAACCTCCAGAAATTGGAGTGGTATTTCCTAGCCAGGAAATAGAAAAACTTACTAAGCCAGAAAAATAGCGTTGAGTGAAAAATCATTTAAATTGAAAGGAGAGGAGGAAATGAAAAAGATCAAGTACAAAGCCTGATTTTGGCCGAATATTCGGAATGGATGACAATTACAGCCGGATAAAGGAAGGCGAGATAAATAGGTATATATTTGGGGTGACAGTTTTTGTCTTGACTATCGTGGGCATTTTAAGCATATTGGCCCAAACCAGGAGAGACATCATGAAATCGGTTCAAAGAGCTATTTTAATCCTGAAATTGCTGGAAATGGGCCAAAAGCCTACGGCAAATGACATTGCCCAGCGTTTTCGGACATCGATTCGCACAGCTTATCGTGATCTGAATATGCTCAAGGGCTTAAACATCCCTTTGCGCCAAGTCGATGGCTTTTATTCGCTTAACAAAAGCGCATGGAGCAGATGGACTAACCGACATGTCGGACAGGCGATTCGAAAATCAAGGAAATAGCCCATATTCCTATTGGATTTATTCATCCATATTCAAAAGTGAGCCGACATTGTCTCCTATTTATGGTCATGACAAAAGGGGGAATTTTCAATCTGACATCGTCGACAGATTTCATCTTGCTTTATGTTGGCACCTTTATCGCATCTGCCTTTGTTATCTTGCCTCCAGGTATGAGTACCGCTATTGTTTCTTGTATTGTACTCCTGTCAACATGATTCCTTAGTAACCTGCGAACTGAAAGACTGACTTGCTGATCTTTTGCAGCTAATAGAACACCTTCTGTGGTACAAATATCGCGCGCAAGAATCATAGAATCATTCAAATCACGGATATTGACAACTTTCGACTGCATCTCAACTTGCGCGACTTGGATATCTCGCAGCGCCTGAAGAATATTGGGATGGTAGCCGCTACTGCCGGACTTCATTTCGCCGAGGGCCTGAGTTGCAGACCTGCCCCGGGAGATCAGGCTGTCAAAATCCAAGGCGGCCTTTAATAATTGGGCTCCCAGCTGTCCCGGGTCGGACGGCAATGTACCGCTTCCAGACGCGGTCTTCTTAATATCTGTTAGCTGACCGGATACCATTTCAGACACCTTTTCAAGTCTGGGTATATTGGAGAGTAGTTGTTTTCCAAGCTGAGGATGATCCCTGAACATTTTTAATTCATCTTCAGACAAGTCATCTTTGGCATAGACGCTTGACAGGGTATCAGATGGCACAGCAACACATCCGATTTGCGAAAGCATTGCCGCCAATTCATATTGCCAGGTGTCTTCAATATTCAAACGCTTGCATATTTGACTGACATAATTCTGAATTCGCGATGTTCTGCTAAAGGCAATTGGATTTACGAGTTCCAGAATAGTCGTCAGGACTTGGACGCATCCTTTGAGCGTATTTTCAAGGAGATCACGCTCAGCCATAACCAAACGATATTGCCTCATTCCGTCTTTCAAAGCCCATTCCAGGGTCGCTTTCTGACAAGGTTTTGTCAGGAATCGGAATATATTGCCCTCGTTTACGGCATGCATTGCGGTTTCAAGATCCGCATTGCCGGTTAGCATCATACGAACCGCATCCGGGCATAGTTCACTAGCCTTGACAAGAAACTGGATCCCATTCATCTCGGGCATACGCATGTCAGAAACGATAATCGCAAATGGTCCGTTCTCTTGCAGCGCCCGCAGTCCATTTTGACCGCCTTCGGCTGTCATAATATTAAACATTCCCCGAAGTTGCCGTTTAAGTCCGGCAAGGACATTCTCTTCGTCATCGACGATTAGGATTTTTTCGATATATTGTTCGGTCATGGTGTTACCCTTTCTTCGATGTGTTCTGTCTGAAGGCATTCCAGTATACGCGGCAGTTGATCGATTAGATCCAAAGGCCTAAGGTAATTCGTATCCAGAGCAGCCAATAATTCGCCGCCATCAGCCGGTTTTAAATTTTCTATCACATTTGCAATATAAACGGCTGAGAGTATATTTTTGCTGGGTTGGGACGCCAGCCGAGGATTATGATGGAACATAACCGCCTCCAATATTGGATCATGCAGTCCCCATAAAGAAAGCAAATGTGCTCCGATCTCACCGTGATTGGCGCCAAATATTACGCTTTCTGCCATGTATGGCTGTAATGATTTATCCTGTGCTATTTTGATTGCAGCATTCATCTCTTCTTTGAAGCTGGCCAGCATTACCAATTTACCGATATCGTGGAGCAATCCTGCAATCAAAGCGCTTTCAGACTCCCGCTGCTGTAAACCGATCTGGATAGCAATTTTCTTGGCGTAGCAGCCGACAGCTATGCTGTGGTTGAAGATAGATTCCAGCGAATTACCGGGTATGCCGAGGTCCTTTAACTGGTCATGAACGCCAGCGGTCAGGACAATACCTTGAACAGTATTTAAGCCCAGGTAATTTACAGCCTGTTTCACGCTTTCGACGTGTTGAGGCAATCCAAAGAACGCTGAATTGACGATTTGTAAAAGTTTTGCGCTTAAGCTGATATCTTTATCGATCAACTTGGCTATACTATCAATAGATGCAGCATCGGACTGAAGTTCATGGATAATCTCATTATAGATGTCAGGGGGGCTTGGCAGTGTTTTAATCGAGGCAATTCTGGTATGTAATTTTGGGTTAGAGAGGATATGATGAAGCCCAAAAGAGTTGTTTATGTGGCGCTTCAGCATATCGGAATCACACGGCTTTGCAATATACTGATGAGCATTGCCCACGGTTTGTAAGATAAGCTCTCTATTTGAATGGCCTGACAACATGAAACGAATCATTCCCGGATAAAGTTTGGCAACTTCAGTCAGCAACTGGGCGCCATTTATTTCCGGCATCATCATATCGGAGACAATAAGATCGAAGGATTGTTTCTTCATAATTTCAAGGGCTTCTTTGCCGCTTTCGCAAAATGTCATTTCCCACTCATCCTTCAATTTATGAAGAGTGCGGCGCATTCCTGCCAGAACATTTGGCTGATCGTCGACAAAAAGAATTCTTTTTTTATGTTCCATTGAGCTCTCCTATTTGTTTTTGTCGATTACTACGTAACAGTTCTTGATTCTGAATGAAAACTATCTCAAGCTGCTTTATCATCTATAAAAAAATGTCGCACATTAAACCTCAACAGCGTTTTTGGCATTAATCGGCATACGGATAATAAAAGTAGTGCCTTTGTTTTCTTCAGTTTCGAATTCCAGGCTGCCTTCATGTTTTTCAACGACAATCTTATGGGCAATAGCCAGACCTTGTCCGGAACCCTTGCCAACATCTTTTGTCGAGAAGAAAGGATCGAAGATACGATCTTGAATCGTGGGAGGAATTCCTGTGCCCGTGTCACTTATTTTAATGATGACATTGTCGTTATCCTGCTGAGTAGCAACGGTGATAGTCCCCTTGCCGGCCGAAGCATCACCGACCACATCCGCAATTGTGTGGGCAGCATTAATAAGTAAATTAAGAAATACCTGGTTTAAATCATCACGATAACACTCAATTTCGGGTAAGTTTTGACAATAATTGGTTTTAATATTGGCAACGTACTTCAATTCGTTAAGGGAGACTGTCAGACAACTTGCCAGCATGTCATTGATATTAGAGAGAGATTTTTCGCCTTGGTCATTATGGGCAAAATCTTTCATGGCCCGGACAATTTTCGTAACGCGCTTTACGCCATCAAGCGTTTGTTCAATCGCAGAAGGAATTTCTTCTTGCAAATATCCGAGTTCGACATTTTGTTCGGCATCTATTATCTCCCGATTAAGCTCAGCCATAGCGGCTCCGGTATTGGCCCTTTGCCAAAGGTATTTATATGTTTCAATAAGAGACATCAATGACTTGAATGAATCCGACAGGAAATTAGTATTATCCCCGACAAACTGAATTGGTGTATTTATCTCATGGGCAATACCGGCTGCCAGTGAGCCTATCGCTTCCAGTTTTCTGGCCTGGTTAATTTCTATTTCAAGCATTTGATGTTCTTTTTCCAGCGCCTTTTGTTCTGTTATATCCTCTTTGATCGCGAGGTAATTGGTAATCGATCCGGACTTATCAATTACCGGGGTAATCGTTGCCTTTTCCCAATAAAGTTCACCATTCTTTTTCATATTGCGAAATTCGCCGCTCCATATTTTACCGGAAGCTATGGTATTCCATAGTTCTTTATAGGACTCATCAGACATTTCTCCTGATTTTAAAATCCTTGGGTTTTGGCCCAGAGCTTCATCCCGAGTATAACCTGTCACTTCCGTAAACTTGGGATTAACATATTCAATAATGCCCTCAACGTCAGTGATAACCACGATATTTGCGCTTTGTTCTATTGCGAAAGATAGCTTGCGAAGTTCGTCTGCTACCTTTTTTTTATCGGTGATGTCTTCTCCGGAACTCAGTATTCCGTATATCTCCCCGTTTTCGTCGTATAGTACGGTGTTATGCCAGACGATTGTCTTCTCGTGACCATCTTTTGTTACAATCGGATTTTCATATGTTTTTACATTTTCAATATCTCCCTGCAATAACTTCTTAAAGGTTATTCTGACTTCGGTACGTATCTTTTCGGGCAGGCAAGTATCGAACCAGTTTTTTCCGACCAATTCGCCTCTTTTATATCCTAAAATTCTATGTCCACTATCATTCAGCAACAATATAGTGCCCTCTTCGTTCAGGGATACTATAATCTCTGAAGCAACATTGAGATAATTCTCAGCAATCTCTTTACTTTTTCGCAATGTCTCCTCGGCTCGCTTGTGTTCCGTTATGTCAACGATAATACCTCTGAGTCCGATTAGTTCCCCATTTAAATTGATGGAATCTGCGTTATAGTGTATGGGAAAGACAGAGCCGTCTTTTTTCAAGGCTTGATATTCGAATGTTCCTGGATTCTCTCCTTTCAACCGCTTTGCCAGGTTAACTTTTGCTCGATCCCGGTCCTCAGGAATAATTAAATCAAGCCCTTTCAGACCCCCGGCTAAATCCTCGTTTGAGTAGCCGAAAAGCTCGAACGCCCTCTGGTTGGCATAAATTATGTTTGTATCCGCGTCGGTTTCGAATATCGCCTCCGGAAACATCTCCACCAGGTTTCTGAAACGTTCTTCGCTACGCCGCAATATCTTCTCCGCCTGCTTACGCCGCGTGATATCTTTAATTAAGCAATGTATTTGCTTGGCTGTGCCGTCGTCGTTGTAAGCTATCTTGCCGTCAAGTGAGACGACTAACTCCGAACCGCACTTTTTAATCATCCTGAATTCGGTTTCAATAATATTACCCATACTTTTTAACTTCAGGAAATCTTCCTTGAGGTGTTCTCGGAAGTCAGGATGTATGAACTCTGAAAAATTCCTGCCGAGAACTTCGTCCTTTGTATATCCGAGCAGCTCACACCAGGTTTTGTTGATTTCAATGAAGTTTCCGGTTTCGTCGAGGGATTGGTAACCAAGCGGTATGTTCTCAAGGGGTGTACGGAGATGTCCGAGCTCCTCGACCGATTCCACCTTTTTTCCCTTGTTAATATTCATCGTTCCCCAGTGCAATCATGTTTGCTTCAATGTTTGTTTCCCGCAGAAGCCTGATAGCAATCAGCTATGGGAACCACCGAGATCCAATCATATTTGGTATCGACAGATTATGCAGGATAATTACGGCGAAATTGGAAGTGGAATACTGGGTGACAAAATTTGTCACCATCTATTATTACACGACTTCTTTTCCGGCTTTTTCATGCAAAATTAATAATCAACTGCATTTTTATGCTCTTATTCATATAAATGCTTTACGATGTTAAGGCACGTTTCCCTCTCTGCCATTTTCCATCGCCCGGTAACAAGTTCATATTTCAAAAGTCGATTATTCGTATGATTTATTGGGCCGGCCTTCAAATTGAAAGCGAGTAATTTATGATGCTGCGTATAATACAATGCGTTAAGACTGGTCGGCGATTCCGACCAGTTTCCACCAACAAGCTTTATTTGCAGACCTAACCGGCGGAAATATCTCTGAATTTCTTATCGGTATTACTCTTTCGTCGGCAGAGGGCAACGGATCAGCCGAACCGTCAAGGTAGCCATCAAATTGATAGACTCCATACTCCTTGCATAATTGACCTGTTTGGAAATGTTCCCCGATTTTGGCCACAACTATTCTCCCTTAATTTAAAGTACATAATCTTTAAACTAAAATTTCAATAGACTCTATAACGAGCCAGAAAAGCTACAATCTTTATATTCTGAGGGTTTTCACCTTATTTATTTCAGAAACAGGAATAATCAGATCGTCAGTCAAATCCGAGTTTGATAATTGCCAGTACTCCTTAAAGTGTATGGCCGGCTTTTCAATATTGATAGTGTTATCACTGTCAGGGGTATTTTTCAGGTCGACTTTCAGGCCTCGTTTAAATAATATTGCATAACGCATTATCGAGGATGTTACCAACCTGGAAACATCTTCTTCCATATTACTATTTTCGATGTCAGAATCGATTGCTCCCCACAAATCATTTAAAGGCAGTTTTTGCATCGTAAAGATCTTGTGTATTAAGTCATCTATTTCATGGCCGTATAAATCATTGACCCGGGTATATAATAGTCTCAGTCCAATACAGATATAAATAAATTCCTCCGGGCTGAGCCTGTCGAATGAGAGACCAAAAGTCTTGTTTAACCTGTAGCCTTTTACGTCCTTATCATAGTATATGGGGAAGTTTGCTTCTGAGAGAGCGTTTATATATCTATATACGGTCCGTTTGGAGACTTTACATATATTCCGGATTTCGGAAATACTAATAGAACGACGGTTCATAAAAAGGCTTAATAGCCTTATAACATTCATCTTTGCCATGGTTTTTATAGGGGGAAACCCATTGAGGATTTCCCCCCCCTCTTATCTCTAATTATATTGTGAGTTTTAATAATGTTAGCATAACTTCCAGTCCTAGCGGAATACCTTGTCCAGGACTATCATAGCCGCCCAAACCTTCATCAGGATTATGTGTCGTGTCAGGTGGCGGCTCCTCGCTTGGCGGCGGTTCAACTCCACCGGGGCTCCCATCAGCATAGCTGCTCGACGGTGCTCCAGCGACTCCAACTAGCGCACACGCCAATAAAGCCATGCAGAAAATGGCCGTAATTCGTGACGGATCAACGTTTTTGAACATGTTTACCTCCTTTATGCGGGTCGGTTGTGCTGTCGCATAAAGGGGTATTCAAATATATTGCCGGAGAAAACAGCATAAAGAGCTACACTTATTCGATTGGTATTAAATAAGTTACAAAAAAGTGAGGATTCCCGATTTAAAAAAATAACCGCTAATTAGCCACGCGTAGCCATGAATTAAGTTGTTGATTGAAATTAAAGAGATTAGGATTCAGAAGTCGATA
Source organism: uncultured Ignavibacteriaceae bacterium (assembly GCA_964467955.1). Taxonomy (GTDB): domain Bacteria; phylum Zixibacteria; class MSB-5A5; order GN15; family PGXB01; genus CAYXTW01. Next base: position 22,476 of record CAYXTW010000051.1, read on the forward strand.
GCCAAATTAGCCAATAAAAAAGGAATAATATAGTAATTTTGATTTTACGGGCCGTATTTTTTTATTTTTCGTCTCAGAGTTGAGTATGGAATGCCCAACTCTATGGCAGTTTTTGAGATATTTCCTTTATTGGCAATTAAAGCTCTACGGATTTTTTCTTTCTCCAAAAGCTGAGAGGCTGCAGACCTTTTATCCGAAAGCGACAAGGAATTGATAATATCTTTCGGCAGATCATGGATTTCAACAGCTTTGCCACTATGAGTGATACAATAATGCTCGACAAAATTCCTTAATTCCCTGACATTGCCGGGCCAGTCGTAGGACACAATTGCTTCTTTAGCTTCGCTTAAAAAAATAGGGGGCGGATTAGCCGAGGAGATATATGGTTTCATAAACTCGTCGATTAACAAGGGAATGTCATCAACACGGTCCCTTAACGGAGGAATATCAATGACTATGGTACTTATGCGAAAGTACAAATCTTCTCTGAATTTGTTCTTTTTTATCATTTCTTTCAGGTTTTTGTTAGTAGCGTAAATAAATCTAATGTCAGTATATATTTTTTTATTGCTGCCGACTTTTTCGAATTCCTGATATTCGAGTACCCTTAAGACCTTGGCCTGGATATTAAGTGGGAGATCTCCGATTTCATCGAGAAACAGTGTCCCGCCATCAGCCGCCTGAAATTTGCCAATACGAGCGTCAACGCCGGTCGCCACATTCTTGCCAACTCCGAATAACTCGCTTTCAATTAACGTGGAAGAAATCGCGGCGCAGTTCAGCTTTACAAGCGGGCCGTTAGATCGCAGGCTCATGTTATGAATCATCTCACTTATAATTTCCTTACCTGTGCCGCTTTCACCCTGTATTAAAATACTCGCGTCGGTTCTGGCCATTTTAGGCAGATCCTTTAGCAATTCCAGCATAATCTTATTCTTGGTGACAGGAATTTGCCTGACCCCGAGTTTTTTTAGGTCCATGGTCAATTGGTCTTTGGAAGTATCCAAATACTTGAAATCCTGTATTGTAGATAAAAGTAAAGAAATAAAAACAGCAATCGATTTAATAAAAACAACATCATCCTTGTCAAACAGAGCAGGAATAGTATGATGATCCAGGTAAAGAACACCGCTGAAGTCATTTTTCAGTTTTAAGGGCACACAAATAATAGATAGGATATTATATGCTATAATGCTTTTGTATTTTTTTGTCCGATCATCACTTAAAGCATCGGGAATAATCAGCGGCTCCATGCTCTCGACCACTTTTTGAGGGATAGTATTACTGAAATCGGCAATATCTCCCAGGCCTTTATCGTCGCAGTTGATATATGCTTTGATTTTCAAATCAGAAGATTGTTTACGCTTTAGTAATAATACACCGCGCTCAGCACCTGTTTGGTTAACGGCAAAGCTTAATAGGTTTTCAAGGGCATTGTCATAATCTTTAATGTCTTGCAAGATATTTGAGATGCTCTGAATGATTTTGCTTGTGCTATCTTTGTCAGGCTGCTTTTGGTCTATAGCCGTCAGTTTGTTAGTAATCAGCGCCAGGAGATTTTTATTTGCCAAAATCCCGGCTAACCGCTGCGAATGCAAAAGAAATTTAACTGCTAATTTTTCTTTTTTCTTTTCCAGATATTTATCGGCAATATAGCAGCACAATATTGTCGAGAAAAACAAATTACCTGAAGAGTAGAGTACTTTATACGCCTTATTTAGGTGCTCGAACTCATAATCTTTTACTTTATAAACTGAATTTGTAAATTGAATAATTCTTGATACAGCTTTAAACAAAGGTACAGTTGATGTATCGATGGACTTCATAATCGGTTCGATTTTATTAATGGCAGCTTCTTTGTCTTTGGTTTCTGGTCTGACCAAGATATGAAACAAACACAAATATGCGTAATAATAGCAGTTATATCCCAGGAGTTGCTCAAATAAATTCAATAAGTCCTTATCACCCTGTTGTCCTTCATTATAGATCTTATTTTGAAGATCAATCAATTCCAGCTCAGCCAGAGTGGCAGGATCATGGAGTTGAATAAATATCGGTTTTGCCTTTTCCAGAAATCGCCGACATTCCCGGGCGAGTCCCTTAATCATGTAAGCTTCAGCCAAATTAAAATACAGTTTACCTATATCGTACGTATGTGAATCAGTACTATACAATTCCAGGGCTGACATAAATTCGTTGATGGCAGTATCAATATTGCCTTTATGTAAATCTATAAAGCCCTTGATAAAATAATATAGTCTAAAGAATCCAACGCTTTCCTGAAAAGAGCGACTATACAGGTATCGGGCAAGCCAGTATTCGGCTTTTTTGAATTTCCCGAGTCGCACACAGCAATTTGAGAGAAAAATATAACTTTGTGATAGTTGAGCGGGTTTAGATAGTTTTTCCAGGATCGCGATATTTTGGCTTGCCAATCTGATAGCTTTACTATATCGGGCAAGACCATAGTACAGGATACTCAGATTGGAAAGGGGAGAGAGCAAGTTTATGCTGTCTTTACTCTTTTCAGCCAGTGTGATACTCCTTTTAAAATATTTGACGGCCTGGTTTTGCTCGCCTGATTTTAAATGTAAAGCACCAATGATAGAATTTAATTTGCTTAATTCCGAGATATTACTGGATTTTTTCGCATCTTCTTTTAATGACATTAAAATGGCTTTAGCCTGTACAAACTCACTCTGACATAAATAAATCCATGCCTGATGCCGCTTAAGAACATTTTCATATTTATTATTTTTCTGCGCCCGAGACGCTGATATTCCTTTTTCAACGATATTCTGAGCGCTTTGGGGCTGGCCCAAAGTAAAATAAATATCGACAAGATTGCACAGGATATTTAAATCGATCCGCTTTTCATCTTCGGCCAGGGCGAGCGATCGCTCCAGATAACCGACAGCCTGTTCAAATCGTCCAAGTTCTCTCGATAATAAACCCAGCTCATTGAAAGCAGTTACCAATGAAGGCTGTTGATCTATAAATGTTTCTGGATTTGAATAATCCAAAAAAGATCTTAGATATAGATAAGCCAGCAGATTTCTTTTATTTTCCTTAAGGAAGCGGATTTTTTTAATAATCTCGTTTAATTGATGTTCGCCGGACAGCGGTTCCCCAAATGCCGAAGCGACATTGGCGAATTTTTCAGGACAAATAGACTTTTCAATGTCCAACAGAGTCCTGTCAGGCACGCTAATCTGCCAAAAGTCGGCATATCTATTGACCTTAGAATCGCGTAAAAGCAATCTAAATTCATGAAATGCCTTTCTCGGATTTATCTTAAATGAACTTTCAAAATCCCCAATAAGTTCATCCGGCAAGCCAAATACACTATTCTTTTCAACCAGAAAGTGTTTGAGATCAAAGGTCTTATTTTTTAGTTCAAATCTGATACTGGCATAGCTTCCGAGCAATTGCATGACAAGTAGATTTTTAAGGCATTTGGAATATTCTTTTTTATTGATTACTCGACTATCATAAAGAGCTGCAATCAATAGTGCCGGCCTGTGATGCAAATCTCTTGATGTAAGTCTATCAATAAAATTTCGGAGCTTTTCCATATCACCCGAATCAATCTTGGCAATCATATTGTTAAGAAGGCGCTTAAAGGATATGCCAAGTGAATAATTGTCGGATTTAATGGTCACTATGTTGTTTTCCAATATTTCAGGAGCAATATGATCAGGTGTACCAAAAACTCTGCCGGCAGGCGAGGTACCGGCCGGCTGAAGAAAATCCATATCGGTCAAAACAATCTTGGGGGCGTGTCCGTTAGTTGCGATATGGAAATTGTCAAGCTTAAGATCGTTATGGACAAAATTCAAAATGTGCAGATAATCAACCAAAAGACATATTTGTAATATATTATCAGGATAAGCGCCTTGTAATCTATCTTCATTCAAGATTTGCCACTTAGAATTATCAAGGAAAGGATATTCGATTATAAGTTTTTTATTTTCAGTATATTTTGACTTAGCGCGGATTACCCGGCCAAAGTGTAGTTTTTTCTGCGCAGAATATGATTTTAGGAGGATTTGCCTGGCGTATTTGGGGTCAATGGTGTCAGAATCTGCCTGCATCTTGACAAAACACCTGGCACCGGTCCTCCGATTGGTTGCCATCCAGCTCTGGCATAACTCATTTTCTGATAAGAGATTTTCAAATCTAAAGATATTTGAATCTGGCCGTGCTGTCATGTTCCCAAATCCCGGTTTATATCTAATCAAAAATATAATAAATTGTGACTAATATTGCCAGTAATTATCTTAAATCATGAATAAAAATAGGTATAAACCAGCGCAAAAACAAAGCCCCTGTGACATCTACTGTCACCGGGATTTATTAATTTTTTGGATTTTTCCTAAACAGGCAATGAAATGATTCCTTCAATTAAACGATTTTTGAGACTTTTCATTATATAAAAGGGCCGATGGAGATTTGAAACTCTGTTCGGTCCTATTGGTTATAAACAATTAATCTATCCTAAGGGCAATCCGGTTCCGG
>CAYXTW010000052.1:0-8385 GCA_964467955.1 uncultured Ignavibacteriaceae bacterium
TCTGTATCAATCTCCCGATCACAGGGGCCGATTCGGTCTGGACCGATGCCAATTCCTGGGAGGCCGGTCGGCTCTGTTTTACTCCTTACTCGTCGGATGCTTATCCATTTACGGTCATTGCCGTCAATGACTGCGGCGAAGACACCTGCCATCTGACGATTAATGTAACCGCCGTCGACCCGGTCGAGATAACCTGCCCGGGTTCAATAACTTATGATACGCTGTGCGGTGCCGGTTCAATCTGCGTTTCGGTTCCGATTTCCGGAGCCGACGATGTCTTTGTTCTCGGACCTGCAAACTGGTCAGATGATTCATTGTGCTTTATGGCGGATACGACCGGAACCTATATTTTCGGCATTGAGGCCTCTAACATGTGCGGACAGCAAAACTGCGGCGTTAGCGTTCATGTTGTAGTAAATGATATTCCGACAGTTCCCGATGGTCCATTTGGTCCCGATTCGGTCGAAGCCAGCGCAGATTACAATGTCTGCTGGAACACGGTTGAAGAAGCTGATTACTATATCATCGCGCAATATGATTCTACCAGCCTGCTTTCACTTGATACCCTTATAGACACCTGTTTTACATACAACAATTCGGGGGGCACTTATTTTTATAGCGTTACGGCCTGCAATGACTGCGGGTGCAGCGACTGGAGTGAGGAAATAATGGTCGTGGTTGAAAAGCCGATCATTGTCTGCGCCACGCTGGATTTGCCCGATTACTTTTACGACGGTTGTGACAGTATTTTTCTGCCGATTAAGGTCGGCGATTTCTGCGAAATTGCCGGTGTGGAATTACATATCCCGTACGACACCACCTGCCTTACATTCAAATATGTCGCCGAAGGACAGCTAACCGGCGCCACCATAAATGAGTCTGACGGCATTATTAATATTGTCTGGGAAGACTTTATGAATCCGCTGTGTCTGGCCGATAGTGAGGCTCTGGCATCACTCTGTTTTGACGGTTCGGGAGAAGATCCCTGTCCGGTCGGTTTTGACGATAATTGCGAAGTCGTTGATACTAACGGCGATCCGATTTGTCTTAATACTTATGATGGTTCGCTGGCGTGTGTGCCGGTATGTGATACGGTGGCTATTGATTGTCCCGGTTTTCCGTTCTTCGTCGACCTCTGCGAACCCGATTCGATCAGTGTTCCGTTAGTAATCAATAATGCCGATAATATTATTGTTGACGGTGCGGTCTGGATGAATGATGAATTGACTTTCTTCGCCGATCGCGATAGTGTTTATACCTTTGCCGTCTATGCTGACAATGAATGCAGTAATGACTCATGTTTTGTCGTTGTCGATGTCAATATTCCCTCTGCTCCCACCGCCTGTTTTCAACCGTCAGCGCAATCTGGAACGGCTCCCTTGGAAGTTGCTTTCTCCAATTGCTCTGTCTGTGATGATAGCTGTGTCTATTATTGGGATTTTGGTGATGATACTTACAGTTCCGAATTTGAGCCGACGCACACATACGCCGATACCGGTTGCTATGCGGTATCTCTGATAGCAATCAATGAGTGCGGCGACAGCGATACGGTGGTGATGGAAGATGCCGTGTGCGTCACCGAGATTTATCCGCCCGAATGGATTAATGTCTATTGCGCCGCTCCGACTCTTAACGATATTCCGCTTTCTCCCGGCGATGTTATTACGGCGTATGATCCCGATGGTGTTTTGTGCGGCAGCGGCGAGGTTGAGGCTGACGGTTCATACGGCTTCATTCCCATTTATCGTGATGATCCCACGACTCCCGAAGATGAAGGCGCCGAGCCCGGTGATGCAATCAGTTTCCGGATTAACGATGCCGAAGTGACGACTGATCCGATTATTTATTGGACTGCGAACGGCGATTATTTCGAGCTTTGCGAATTCAGCAGTGAACGCTGCCTGACTTATGATCTGGCCGAAGGCTGGAACTGGATTTCGTGGAATGTCCAGTACACCGATGATATTCGTCAGTTTGTCCGGGATTTCGAAAGTTGTATCGATGTCGTCCTCAGCTTCGATCAGGGTGGACTTACTTATGTACCGGAACTGTATGATTTTTCGACTCTGACCGATGTCGACTATTATCATGGTTACCTGATTAAGATGAGTTGTCCGGCCGAGTTTGAACTTTGCGGTCCGGATATCGATGAAAGCGAAGGCATTCAAGTCTTCACCGGCTGGAATCTTATCAGTTACTGGCCGACGGATGAGTTGTTGGTCGAGGATGCACTGGCTTCTATTATTAATTCGACATCAGTCGTTCTGGGTTATGAGAACGTGGGATTGACCTGGGCGCCCGATTTTGTCGATTTCAATACTCTGACGCATATGAAACCGCAATTCGGCTATTGGCTTAAATCCTCTGCCGATGCCATCCTGAGCTATCCCGGATTTATCCCGCCTCCTTTCGCGGCCAAGACAGACTATCAGACCTACAAAGTGATACCGTCGCGCAGCTGGATGTCGGTCTATGGCGCCGGCATTACTCTTGACGGTCAACCGATTGCCGCCAATGCGACTATCGATATTCGTACCGAAGATGGTATTTTGTGCGGTAGCTCCGCGCTTAGTGGAGGAGTTTTAAGATTTACACCGGTTTACGGTCATGACGATGCCGACCGGATTACTTCAAGCTATCCCAATCAGGGTGCGACACTCGACGTATATGTCAATGGTGTCAGAGCTTATCCTGATCTTGACTGGGACGGCAATGCTTACGTCAGATTGGAAGCTCTTTCCAGCACCAAAGACGGAACGGAGTCGGTGCGACCGGGAGCGTACACCCTTTATCAAAATTATCCCAATCCTTTTAATCCTCAGACGACGATCAAGTTCAACCTGCCGACCGCTGGGCATGCAGAACTGTCTATTTATAATATGCTTGGTCAGAAGATTCGGACACTGGCCAACGAGGCTTTTTCTTCCGGCGAGCATGAAAAGATTTGGGATGGTCGTTCCGACGACGGTCAACTTATGGCTTCGGGTGTTTACTTCTATCGGCTGAAATCAGAAGACTTTACCCAAACCAAAAAAATGAATCTTATGAAATAAATTTCATAACTTCATGCTTCAGGAGCGGGCCATTTCGGCCCGCTTTTTTTATTTGTCCGGATTTTTGCCTGCGACTGCTAGACCGCCGAAATCAAACCATTTTTGTCACGTTCGTGGGTAAAATAGGAGTCATTTAAGTCGTTGTCTCGTAAAATATTCTTGACAAAAAAGACGGCTGTCATTATATTTGTGACCAGAGAAGTATACTATCCCATCTCGGATTGTGCTGAACATCGGATGAATTTTTTGGAGTCTTATGTAAGGCGTAAGAGCAAAACATTATAAAATATTTTACCGATGAGTAAGGTCGGTCGGCTATCGCGTATAGGTAATATAGGTTGACTCTATGCACAACATGATATTTATGCACCGTAAGTAATCGGCTGATTTGCTGGAAATACGTCAGATAAGACAGGTAATAAGATAATAAAAATACGAGGAAAACCGAAACCCAAATTATAATGGATTTAATTGACTCATTTAAAGTTTAATTGCGAAGGAGGAAATAATGGCCAAAAAGTCTATGATCTTGTCACTGGCGCTGATTTTTATGCTCTGGGTGACAGCTGTCGCCGACTGGATACCGGACGACGGCCATAAAATGCACTTTCCCCAGCTTCCGAATGTCGTCGGCTGGGATGTTAATGCCACCAATCCGGTTGTCCTCGCCGATGACTGGATGTGTAGTGAAACCGGCTGGGTGAAAGATATCCACTTTTGGGGTTCATGGATGAACGGGATTGAAGGCCAAATTGTGTCCTTTAATCTGAGTATCCATGCCGATATCGCGGCCGATCCGCCGGGTGTTCCGTACAGTCGTCCGGGTATGACCTTGTGGGATAGAGAAATAACCAATTTTATCATTGCACCACCGGCCGATCCGCCCGGAATGCAAGGATGGTATGACCCCAGTAGCGGACAGATTATAATGGAGGACCATGAAGCCTATTTTCAGTACAATGTTTTTCTGCCTGAGCCGGACTGGTTCCCCCAGGATTCCGGGACAATTTACTGGCTGAATATTACGGCGACCATTGCCGGGCCGGTAACGCTTTATGTGCCCGGCGATGTCAATTATGACGGTATTGTTGATACCGCTGACGTCACTTACCTCTCAAATTGGCTGTATGCCGGTGGCCCACCGCCACCATATTCTGTCGGGGGTTTTTATCCAGCAGCTGATGCAAATGGAGATTGTATTAATGATGCCGCAGATTTAGCCTATCTGACCGCCTATTTTTATTCCGGTGGTTTGGCGCCGACATTTTGTCCGCAATATCCACCTACGTTTAATCCCCAGTGGGGTGTCAAATCGACTCTTGATCGCTGGAATGATGATGCTGTCTGGGCCTATTGGGGCGAACTCATGTGGATCGACATGTGGGAACCGCCTGATTTTGATACTTCACTTAATCTGGCTTTTGTTATAACCAGCGGCAAAACTACTACCGGCGCCTGCTGCTATCCCGATCCGACCGGATTGACGATGCTTTGCATCCAGACGGACTCGATCGATTGCGTCGATAATTTATTCGGTATTTATGAAGGCGACGGGACGGTTTGCGGCGGCATGCAGGCATGTTGTTTCACCGATGGCTCCTGCCTTGATGCCGATTCGCTATGTTGTATCGACGAAATGGGGGGCACGCCACAGGGCACGGGAACGCAGTGCGGTCAAGTTGAGGCTTGCTGCTTCACTGATGGTACCTGTATGGATATTGACCCGCTTTGCTGCATCGATCAGGGTGGCAATCCTCAGGGTCCGGGGACACAGTGCGGACCACCTGAAGCCTGCTGCTTCACGGATGGAAGTTGTACCATGCTCGATCCGCTATGCTGCATCGATCAGGGAGGTAATCCTCAAGGACCGGGAACCGTTTGCGGTCCGCCGCAGGCTTGTTGTTTCACCGATGGTTCCTGCCTGAATCTGGATTCCCTCTGCTGTCTCGATCAGGGTGGTGATCCGCAGGGTCCCGGAACCGCCTGTATGGGTGATGGCAACGGCAATGGTACCGACGATGCATGTGAGCAGCCGGTAGACACTTGCGACTATTACAAGCAGGGTTATATTGATTATGCCCCTAATGGTGTTCCGGATTTCGATCAGAAACAAGATAACTGGATCGACCCTGCTTCCGGGGCCTGGTCGCATTGCGGTCCGGTCGCGCTGGCCAATTGTTTCTGGTGGTTTGATTCCAAATTCGATACCTGCACGACACCGCCACCGGCCATCTGCAATACTTATCCGCTATTAGATCCGTTCGGTGCCTGGGATGATCACGATACCAATAATGTCATGCCGTTCGTCGATTCGCTGGCCCTGTACTGTAATACCAACGTCGGTCATAGCGGTACGAATGTCTTCGATCTGGCGACCGGAGCGCAGAACTGGCTTAATAAAGTCGGATTGGGCAGTAATTACTCTATCAGGATTTTCCCGGTTGACACGCTCTGGGGTTTTGATTCCATTCGTGCCGAAGTTATGATAAGCCAGAATGTCATTCTTTTGCTTGGTTTCTGGCAAGATTTCGGCAGTGATTATTGCGAACGTGTCGGTGGACATTTTGTCACTGTCGCCGGGACCTGTACCGATCCGATTGATTCCGCATTGTGTATCTCCGATCCATATTTTGATATGCACGAAGGCGAACCGCCGGCCGGTTCGGCGCACGGCTCGAATGTTCATAATGACGCTTCGCTTATTTCCGGTCCGCACGGAACGATTTATCACGACAAGTATTTTGTCGTCCCGTCAACCTGCCAATTCTTTATGCCACCATTCTATAAGGTCGAATTGGCCAATTATGCCCCGACGGCCGGGGATATTGCTCAATTTTACAATGTGAACCGCTATGATACGACCGTGGCCGGTATTCCGCCGCAAGCAGGCTCACCGGTACATACGATAATCGAATTCGCCGTGGTGATATGCCCTGAGGAATGTCCCGATCAGGACAGCGATGGCATCTGCGATGATGATGACAATTGCCCGACCATTTACAATCCGTCGCAAACCAACAGCGACGGCGACAGTCACGGCGATGCCTGCGATAATTGTCCCAACGATGACAATGAAGATCAGGCCGACGGCGACAGCGATACGATCGGTGATGTCTGCGATAACTGCCCGACGGTGGCCAATACTTCACAGACCAATAGCGACAATGACAGTCATGGTGATGCCTGCGATAATTGTCCCAATGACGACAACGAGGATCAGGCCGACGGTGACGGCGATACGGTCGGTGATGTTTGCGATAACTGCCCGACGGTGGCCAATACATCGCAGGCTAACAGCGATAACGACAGTCATGGCGATGCCTGCGATAATTGTCCCAATGATGACAACGAGGATCAGGCTGATGGCGACAATGATACGGTTGGTAATGTTTGCGATAACTGCCCCAACGATCCCAATACGACACAGGCCGATGCCGATAGTGATAATGTCGGCGATGTCTGCGATAATTGCCGCTATGATTATAATCCATATCAAGTTGATACCGATGGTGATGGTTTAGGTAATTTCTGCGACAATTGTCCCTATGATTATAATCCGGGACAGGCCGACAGCGACGGCGATGGTGTCGGTGATGCCTGCGAGCCGGGCTGGACTCCCGGAGACGGTCACAAGATGCATTTCCCGCAGCTTCCCGATGTAATCGGTTGGGATGTGAATGCCACCATGCCGGTCGAACTGGCTGATGACTGGGTGTGTTCGGAATCCGGATGGGTTGAGGATATTCATTTCTGGGGTTCGTGGATGAATGACCACGAAAGCGAGCTTACCGCGTTTGTCTTGAGTATCTATTCCGATGTTCCGGCCGATCCGCCCGGTATCCCATACAGTCATCCGGGCGAATTGTTATGGTCCGATACTAATGAAACCTTCATTGTGACACCTCCGATTGATCCGCCGGAGCCTGAAGGCTGGTATGATCCGATTCAGGGTTTATTCTTGCCCGACGACCATGTCCATTATTACCAGTATAATATTTATCTCGATACCGCCGATTGGTTCCTGCAGGATTCGGGGACGGTCTACTGGCTGGCGATTCATGCATTTGTTTCTCAACCCGACAGTACACAGTGGGGCTGGAAATCTTCGATTGAACATTGGAACGATGATGCCGTCAGCCGGCCGCTGGGTTCACCGGAATGGTTCGAAATCCACGAACCGCCTGAATTCCAGCAGTCGCTTGACCTGTCATTTGTGATTACCGGCGGTGAAGAATGCGATTGTGAACCGGGTAATGTCAATGGGGATCCAACCATTAACATCTTCGATATCACGTACATTATCTCTTACCTGTATCTGAGTGGTCCGGCGCCGATGCCGTATCCGCTTTGTAACTGCGACGCTAATTGCGACTGTACCTGCAATATTTTTGATATAACTTATCTGATACAGTTTTTGTATCAGGGCGGTAATCCGCCATGCACCTGTCAGCAATGGCTGGCTGCCTGCGGTCCGCCGCTGAGAAAATAAGTTACCATTAGGTATGGACTTAAAGGCCCGCAATTATTTCGATTGCGGGCCTTTTTATAATATTTTTTTCATATAATCCCCCATGCCGATTTTTTTATTATTAATATGGATAACAATGTCGATACGTAGATATAGATTGATGATATGTAAAATTCCGGCGACGTTATTTGACATCGGCCGATCGAATTTAAATATAATCCTGTTGCCGGGCAACACGGGAGGTCAGTCGAATGAAAGAAAGAAGAAGCTCCGAAAGGAAACGCCCCGCCAACTACATCGCGGTTGTTAATCGTGAAACCAATGAGCCGATTGGCTGTCTTGTCGACTTAACGATTGACGGGATGAGAATCATGAATAATAAGCCAATCGAAGAGGGGATATTGCTGAAACTTCGAATTACGATAAATGATTCGGAGTATGTTTTTCTGGATGCACGGAGCCGCTGGTGCAAAAAATGTGAGGGCGCAGAAATCTACGAAATCGGCCTGCAAACGCAAGACATGACGCGAGAAAACCTCGAGAAAATCAACAGGCTGATGAACGCCCCTGTCTTTACGGAATCGTTGAAGGGAACGCCAGCTGATTTTAGCTGAACCGGCGATTTTTGAATTCCATGGTCAAGATATAAGACCGGTGTTACGCCGGTCTTTTCTATTATGACTTTTCCAGAAATATTTATCGATTGTCGTCCATGCATTTACGTCATTTCAATCATTCAACTTGATTTTGTCTTTATGATTAAGTAAATTAAACATTAACCTTTTGCGTAATGGCTTGGGTGGTAGATAACCGAAATTCCGGAGGAAGAATGAAAAATAAGTTTGGAAATGTTCTGGACTGGCT
>CAYXTW010000052.1:8485-25373 GCA_964467955.1 uncultured Ignavibacteriaceae bacterium
GATTATGTGGATAAGACTCGCGAGGAAGCGATCGAACTTCTTACCGCTGAGGTTTGTCCTGATACCGAGGCTGATATTATTATCTGCGGTTCGCAAATGGCGCTTCAGGTGCACGAATCGTGCGGTCATCCGTCCGAGCTTGACCGCGTTTTGGGCACCGAGATATCGCTCGCAGGCGGATCATTCATGCAGATCGAGGGGCTTAATGACCTGATTTATGGTTCACCCATTGTGAATATATACGCTGACGCTACCATCCCCGGCGCTCTCGGTTCTTTCGGTTATGATGACGAAGGAGTCAAGGCTCAAAGGGCGCCGATTATTCAGGATGGAATCCATGTTGGTTACCTGACCAGCCGTGAAACGGCGCCGGTTATCGGGCAGAAATCTAACGGAACGATGCGGGCCGACGGCTGGAATCGTTTGCCGTTGATCAGAATGACCAATATAAATCTGGAACCGGGTGAATGGGAGCTGGATGACTTGATCGCCGACACCGGCAGCGGTATTTTTTTCGATATGAATAAGGTCTGGTCGATCGATGACAGGCGGTTGAATTTTCAGTTCGGTGTTGAATGTGCGCGCGAGATAAAAGACGGAAAACTCGGCCGGATGTTTAAAAATCCGCTTTATACCGGTATGACTCCGAAATTCTGGAATTCGTGCGATGCCATCTGCAATAAGAATCACTGGCATGTTTGGGGGGTGCCCAATTGCGGCAAGGGCGAACCGATGCAAACCGCCCGCGTGGCGCATGGCGCCGCTCCGGCGAGATTCCGTAAAGTGAAAGTTGGGGTGAGCAAATGATAGGTAAGGATAAACTATTCAGCACGTTTGAGAAAGTCGCTAAATCCAGCCGGGCCGATGAAACCGAAATCGTTTTTATCGGCAACACGTCAGGATTGACAAGGTTTGCCAATTCGACGATTCATCAAAATGTCAATGAAACCAACGCCAAAATCCTTTTTCGTGTCGTTTTTGGCAAAAAGATCGGCGTGGCGGCCACGAATTCGATGGCTATCAATGATCTCAGGGCAACCTTAAAAAATGCTATCGAAATAGCCAAGTATCAGAAAGATAATAAGTATTTTATCGGGCTTCCGGAGCCGGCCGATTATGCCGAAGTCGATACTTATTTTGAAAATACGGCCAATTATACTCCCAAAGAGCGCGCCCGAATGGTCAAGAAGGTCTTTATCCGGGGTAACAAGCGTAAGTTCACCTGCGCCGGCTCTTTTTCCAGCGGCGACGGTGAAATCGCCGTATTTAACACCAAAGGTGTGCGATGTTATCAACCGGTGACTTCAGCGAGCATCAATATTATCGCCATGTCGGACACGTCATCGGGATTTGCCATCTGTCTTTCGCGTAATATCGATAATATTGAACCGCCCGCGCTGGCCGATATTGCCGTCGAAAAAGCGTTTCGCTCCAAAAAACCGAAACCGCTGCCGCCTGGCGATTATGAAGTCATTCTGGAACCCTCGGCAATTGCCGAAATTTTCGAGTGGGTCAACTATATCGGTTTGGGTTCTAAGAGCTTTCTGGATAAGACTTCGTTCCTATCCGAGAATATCGGAAGGAAAGTCATGAGCGATTCAATAAGTTTCTACGACGACGGTACCGATCCCGAAGGTATTGCTCTGCCTTTTGATTTTGAAGGTGTCCCCCGGCAAAAAGTCTATTTTGTGGAAAAGGGTGTCGGTAAGGGGGTCGTCTTCGACCGCACAGCCGGCAATAGGCACGGTGTCGGCTCGACCGGGCACGCCGTGACTGCTGATGAGCAGGGTGAGGGTGCTATCCCTCTGAATATTTTCATAGATACCGGCGATAAAACGCGGGAAGAAATGATTTCCTCGGTCAAGAAAGGAATCCTGGTCACCCGATTCCACTATATTAATGGCTTTATAGATACTCCGAAGGCGGTTTTGACCGGTATGACCCGCGACGGAACTTTCCTCATAGAAGATGGCCAAATCAAGCACGGTATAAAAAACCTGCGCTTCACCGACTCGATTCTTCGCGCCTTTTCGACCGTAAAGGGGATTTCGAGAGACCGTCGCCCGATCCCATCCTGGTGGGACGCCGTCGGTTGTCTTGTCTGTCCGACGGTCCATCTGGGCTCGTTTAAGTTCACCGGCACGACCGATTTTTAAAATGTAACCTGATTTGTAAAGCCCCGCCGCGTAGGTGGGGCTTTTCTGTCCGGTTTCAGGCGTAATCATTTGTGAAACCCGGAGTTCATATATCCGTAAACTATAGGTAAAATAGATGGTAATGGGAAAGGAGAAAATATGAATATAAAAATATTCGCGGCGGGTGTGGTCGCTTTTTATCTACTTTGTATTCTGCTACTGGTAGGGGCTACGAGTGTTAAAGCGGATGAGGCGATTATTGATATGCGCGATTTTCTCGATGGTGATCTGGTCGTTGACGGTTTCACACTAAACAATAAGACCCGGCTTTCCATCCATGCGATCGGTGCTGAGCTTGAACATTCTGACGATATGTACGCCAGCGGATGGATTCTTGATGCCGACACTCGCGAACCTGTCTGGGTTTTAAATGATGAAGACACCCGCCGTTTTGACCGGTCCGAACACCTTCGTGAGTACGAGGATGAGATAACTCTGCCGGCGGGCAGATATGAAGCTTATTATTATGCCGGACAACCCTATTATTTTGACGGCTATAATATAAAAATCGATGACCTCGGTGAGGCTATCGATATCATAAGAAAGATTTTTAATAAAGATAATGAAAAGCATTATGATTTTGATACCGGTGATCTGGACGATTTGATGTTTCAGATCCAGGCTCCCGACGGTTCCTTTGAAAAGTACAATCCGGTCACCGAGATGCGTGAAAATACGATTGTCGATTTCTCTCGTCCGGAAGACGATTTTTATGAAAAAAAAGGTTTCACTCTTAAAAAAGACATGACGCTGAAAATTATTGCCATCGGTGAGTATTCCACCAGCGATCGCGTGTTTGTCGACTACGGCTGGATTTACGATGCCAACAGCCGTAAAAAAGTCTGGCAGATGGACAAATGGAATACCTCGTGGGCCGGCGGAGGTCGTAAAAACCGGGCCTTTGTCGATGAAGTGATGCTGCCGAAAGGCGACTATGTCGCCTGTTACGCCACCGATGACAGCCATTCGTTCGGCGAGTGGAATGTTCTGCCGCCTTACGACCCGTTGCATTACGGAATGATCGTTTATCCGGCGAACAAAGATGATATCAATCAGGTCGCCGATTTCACGGATACGTACAAAGAGCCGATAGTCATTCAGATAAATAAGGTGCGTAATGGACAGTACAAATATAAAGGTTTCACGTTAAAAAAGGAATCCAATCTGCATATAATCGCTCTTGGTGAATATGGCTATAGCGGTGAATTTGTCGATTATGGCTGGATCGAAAATGTCGATGATAATGAAATTGTCTGGGAGATGACCGAAGACAATACCGAGCATGCCGGGGGTGCGGCGAAAAACAGAAAGTTCGACGGAATTATTAACCTGCCGGCCGGCGATTACGTAGCCTACTACGTTACCGATGATTCCCATGCCTACCGAAGCTGGAATGCTTCCGCCCCGCTCGAAAAGACAATGTGGGGAATTACCGTGTATGGTGTCGGCAAGGACTTTGATTCGGCTTCGGTGAAAACCTTTGATGAACTCCCTACCAACGACAAAATTCTGGTCAATTTGACCGGCATCGGCGATGACAAAGAGGTCAGGCAGAGCTTTAGTCTTGATAAATCGCAGAAGGTGCGGATTTTCGCGGTCGGCGAGGGGAGAGACGGAGAGATGTTTGATTACGGCTGGATTGAAAACGCCAAGAACGACGATATTATCTGGGAAATGACTTACCGTAAAACAAGGCATGCCGGGGGCGCCAAGAAAAATCGTATGGTGGACACGCAAATTTATCTCGATAAAGGCGAATATAATGCGTACTTCACGACCGATGGTTCACATTCGTTTCCGGACTTCAATGCCGCTCGTCCCGACTATCCGCAGAAATGGGGGATAACGATTACCAGGGAATAAAACCCGTTCTTCCTTTCCCGGGCGGAATCCAGGATCGCAGGATTCCGCCATTTTTTTGCCTTGTCTCCAATTCGTCAGCGTTATTGCCTTGCATATCGATAGTTAAAGAGAATACGGGCAAAGATAATTTGAGGGAAGGCATTGCGACATAAATTAACATTAATGAATAGATTTGTATTTTTTAGTTTAAAATTGTATTTTAATGGTGTAGTTGTACATCTATATTTATATGGAGGAATATGTTATTCGAAATGTAAGAAGTTAAAGAATAATCGGATAATTAACCCATGATACCCAAAACATGGAGGTAATTATGAACAGAGCCGGACTTTTCTATGTTGCCGCAAGCCTGATAACGGCAATATTCCTGATGTTGCCGACAACGCTTTTTGCTGCAAAACAGTGCGGCGACGCCAATAATGACGACCAGGTTAATATTTTTGATGTAACCTTTCTGATAAGTTATCTTTATCTGGAAGGGCCGTCTCCTCTTTATCCGCACCTGTCCGATGTGGATAATTCGGGAGTAATTAACATTTTCGATATAACCTGTCTGATATCTTATCTTTATCTCGGCGGCGCTGAGCCCAATTGTGCGCCCGGGCCTGATCAGCCTCTGGCCAACCTAACCTCCTTTTACGGTTGCAAGACATTCAATACGGGAACCCGGGATGATAGTATTCCATCGGAAATGGATTGCATACGTTATCAGTATGACGGCGATGGTATCCTTTCTCTTGAGCATGTGAATGCCGGTTTCAATTGCTGTCCCGCCGACATCATTGCCGACATAACTATTCAGGATAACTTTATAACAATAACGGAGGCTGAGACTTATGATGACACTCTGGGCGGATGCTGGTGTCTGTGTCTTTTTGATGTCGATTATGAAATCATAAATCTGCCGCCCGGCGAATATACAATACGGGTGATCGGACTGTATCTGATGGAGGGCGACGATTCCCTCGTATTTACCTTGGATCTTGGTTCGACCCCCGAGGGAATTTATTGCGTTGAGCGGGATCACTACCCGTGGGGATTCGACTACGGCTCCGCCGGCAGAATGACCGGCAACCAGGGCTGTAAACTCTTCCCCGGCGGAAAAAGCGATCCGTCGCCAAACGACGATTGCGTGGAGTATGAGTATGACGGTCAGGATATTCTTCTTCTCAATCATTTTAACGCCGGCTTTAATTGCTGCCCCGTAATATGCGCCAATATAACAATGGACGACAGCCTGATTTTGATTACCGAAAGTGAAACTTATGACACGCTCGGCCCTTGTTATTGCTTATGTCTTTTTGACGTTTATTATGAGCTTACGGATGTGGAGCCAAAAGAGTACGTTATAAGATTTATAGAACCCTACTTTGTTGAGGGGGATGAACCGCTGGAATTTATCGTCGACCTGTCTTCGTCACCTGCCGGAAATTATTGCGTCTATCGGGATCATTACCCCTGGGGAATTGAGTCCGGTGTCTCAGGAAGCCTGACAGGATATGACGGATGTAAGACGTTTATGCTCGACAAGGATTCGCTGGATGAAGATTGTCTGGTGTATGATTACGACGGCTCGGGGACATTGCAGCTTACGCATTTGAATGATATCTTCAACTGCTGCCCGGATACGCTGATGGCCGATATTAATATTGAAGGCCATGTGATAACCATAATCGAAACCGAAGATCTCAGCCAGGGCGGCGGCTGCGATTGTACTTGCCTTTTTGATCTGTATTACGAGATTACCAACCTTCCCCCCGATGAATATATTATAAGAGTGGATAATACCTATTATTACGATTGGCTTTGCAACGGCGAAGTAATCGAGTTTACGGTTGATCTGACCACTGCGACATCGGGCTATTTTTGCGTCGACAGACAATATCTACCCTGGGATTATTAGAGAATCACTCTTAAAATAAATAATTAATCGTCGGGCGATTTATTCGCCCGACTTTTTTTCTGACATTTCATTTAATTACTTAATATCTCGAATCGTCATAAAAGCATCAGTTAGCAAGCCGAATTTATCAGGGAAGAGAAATGAAGGTTCTTTAAAAATTATATGACAATAATGGCCTTATTCCTTCTTATCTTATCGCCGGATGTCCAAAAATCATTGCATTCAGGCGATGCGTTTTGTAGTTTTAAATAAATATGTGCCCGAATTGCGCGATGACCTATAATGGATACTGCACAGTTAATATGCGGGAGTGGTAATCGTATGCCGACAGAGCTATCATCATATAAAAATCAGTGGCGGTATGCAAGCCTGGGAGGTCGATTTGCGGCTCTGGTCATTGATTTTGTCGTCCTGAGTATGATTTTTTTCCCGGTTACCAGGGCGGTAAAGGGGGTGTGGATTATGACTTCCGAGGAGCATCTCTGGGACTACGGATGGTTTGTGACCGATCCATTGTGCATTGTATTTCTGGTTATTATTGTTTTATACTTTGTACTGCTTGAGGGAATACCCGGTGCAACTATCGGCAAGCTTATTTCGGGTCTGAAGGTAGTGGGGGAGGATGGCCGTAATCCCGGTCTGAAACGTGCAGGAGTCAGGAATTTGCTGCGTATTGTCGATGCTCTTCCGGTACTCAATATTCTTGGAGTAGTGCTGATTTTGAATTCGCCCGAAAGAGCACGTTTCGGCGATCGTATTGCCGGGACGAGAGTTATAAAAAGAAAAGCATCTTTTCGCAGCGTTAATTGAGATAATAAGATTTCAGGCTGTAACTATATCTAAGTTACTTTATCCAGACTTTCAACCGGTTCGGCAATATCGGATTTGGTCTGGTCCGGCTGGATATTGATGGGGAAATCAATCCTGATAGTTGTCCCCTGACCGGGAACCGAATCGATTTTAAATTTGCCGGAGTGATTTTCGATAATTCTTCTGCTGACCAGAAGACCGAAACCATGCCCGGTTTTTTTGGTGGTAAAGCGTTCTTGGAGGACTTTACCGATTTCATCGGCAGCTATACCGACCCCGTTATCGCAAATGGTAAGGGAGAAGCTGTTTTTCTCCTGTAACAACTCGGTGGTTATAATGATTTTCTTATTTTCGTTATCATTTCGTTCGAGCGTCGCATCGGCGGCGTTGTTTATCAGGTTATAAAGCAGTTGTTGAAGCTGACTGGGATCGGCATACGTAAATATCGGCATTTCGGATTTCCGGAATTCGACGTCGATATTCAGAAAACGCGACTGCACGATCAGGTAATCGACAACATCTTTAATAAGGCCGTTAATATCACTGTTTTCATAAACGGATTTGATACCGGAAAAATCGACGAGACTGATGGTGAATTTTTTAATACTATCAAGGTTGTTAGTGATCGCCTTCAGGTATTTGCCCAGTTCATCGTAATTTTTGGCTTCGAGATGACGCTGCATCAGCGAAAGATTACCGGTGACAACGCCAAGATAATTATTTAATTCATGCCCGATCTCCGCCGACATCTGACCTTTGGTGGCCATTTTTTCCAGTTGGATAGTTTCGCTTTGTAAATCCTTAAGGCGCCGGTAGGCGTCACGGCTTTCCTCGAGCAAAATTATATTTTCGAGCGAAATCGCCATTTGACTGGTCGTTATGCTAAGAAGCTTCAACTCGCTTTCTTTGGGATGCCCCGAATCCTTCCGATATCCGAGAATCAAAAGGCCGTACAATTTTGGTCCCCGTTTCAAAGCGATGTTGGCCAGCAGGTAATCTTCATTATACCAGGCGGGAATAAGGAATGAAGCCATCGCTTCATCGTTGAATTCCTGATAAAGCGGATGCTCCTCCAAGGAATTGACCATGAACGGTGAATTCATGGCGGCTATTTCGACTGCCAAGTAATCTTCCTTAAAAGTAATGAATGATTCGTCGAAATCATTTTCGATCGACTTGTTGGTGGCGATTATCCCGATTTCATTCTCGATACTGCTTTTAAAAATTATGCTCCCGTGCTCCGCCTTGCCCTGCAGTAAAGCAAATCCGAGTGATAAGCGCATAAGCGATTGCCGATCGCTGATAGCATACATCAATTGATTCAGATCCGAGAGGCGATTTAATTCATTTGATAATGTTTTCTCCGCGACCTTTTGTTTCTTTTTGACGGCATTCTTGACGGCCTGTCTGATCTCATTCAATTCGAACGGTTTCATAATGTAATCAAAAGCCCCCTCTTTGATGGCATCCTTGGCGGTATTGAGATTCGCATAGCCGGTCATAAAGATGATGCCGATGGATGGATTAATCTCCCGTGCCTTTCGAGAAAGTTCCAACCCGTCACAACCGGGCATCCTGATATCGGTAAGAATAAAATCGAAATATTCTTTTTCTATTATTTCGAGCGCCTGCGGGCCTCCGCCGGCCAATTTGATTTCATACCCGGCATCCTCCAGGGCATCGCGAGCCAGAGAAAGAACAATCTCTTCGTCATCAACAACAAGGATTTTCGCCGGACGGCCGTCCTTTTCGGGTGAATCGGTCACGTTGTTGAAGCCTCCTGCGCCTTGATTATTTTGTTAATAATCTGTCTTAACTCGTCCAGATTGAATGGCTTGGCCAGACAGCACAGCGCCCCCACGCGGGCGGCCTTTTGGGCCAGTTTGTCGGGATAAGAGTCGATCATAATAATCGGCATCTCCGGTTTTGACTGTTTTATTTTTCGAACCATTTGTTCGCCATTCATGATCGGCATATGGACATCGCTGAGAACCAGCACGTAATTTCCTTTTATCGCCAATTCATAGCCGGCCTGACCGTCCTCGGCGAGATCCACTTCAAAACCGATGTCGGCCAGAACCTCTTCAAGAAACTTGCGGATAACCTCGGTGTCATCCACGACCAATATCTTATATGCCATCGCCTATCCTTATTCCTCCAGTTTGGGTGAAGTCCCCCGTCTGGAAAATTTTCTCCACTTCGGCACGGATTTGCTTAATAGTGAAAGGCTTGGACAAAAAGGCTCTTACGCCGTGACCCAGTGTATTGCTGACCGAGGAGAGCGATGAATATCCGGAGATGACGATTATTTCCGTTTCCGGACTTTTCTCTCTGGCAAATTTTACCACTTCCTCGCCGGATATGCCGGGCATTTTCATATCGGTTATTATCAGATTGAATTTTCTCTCTTTTATTTTTTCGACCGCCTCTTCGCC
Organism: uncultured Ignavibacteriaceae bacterium; assembly: GCA_964467955.1. GTDB lineage: Bacteria > Zixibacteria > MSB-5A5 > GN15 > PGXB01 > CAYXTW01. The sequence goes on from CAYXTW010000052.1 coordinate 17,692, forward strand.
GTTGCAGGCTTTGGTAATGGCGAAGTCCTCGAGAATTTCGGTTAAAAATTCCCGCATCACTTCTTCATCGTCGACGATCAGGATACTCTTTGCTGTCGCGGTTCGCATATTAATCAAGACCTAACGGAAAAATCTTCCTATACTGTCTTTTCGGCCGGCGAAAGCTTTTTCTCCAGCGGGATTATAATGGTGAAGATAGTTCCCTTATTCGGAGTGGAGTTTACTTTTATCTCTCCGCCATGTTCTTTTATAATTCCGTAACTGACAGAAAGTCCCAAGCCGGTACCTTTACCGACTTCTTTGGTGGTGAAGAACGGTTCGAATATTTTCTTTATATTTTCTTCGCTGATTCCCTGTCCACGATCGGAAATGGATATCTCGACCGCCCCGTGGAACTCACCCAGCGGCGGAGAAAATCTGGTGGCAACGGCGATCTCGGAACCCGGTTCGGATGCATGCATGGCGTTAATGATGATATTGGTGAAAACCTGCTGCAGCTGGCTGGGATTACCCATGATCCTCGGGATGCTGTTGTCGAAGTTCTTGCGCAGATTTATCTGGTTAATCATCAACTGATGTTCCATAAAGGTCAGCGTGTCTTCAAGGACGGCGTTGACGTCAATGTCGGAAAAGTCGATTGTTTGTGAGGTCCGCGAGAATTTCAGCAGGTTTTGTACGATTGCCTTGCAGCGCCGCGTCTGCATTTCGATATCTTTAAGATACCGCTTATATGATTTAATATCTTTGTCGGTGATGTTGTTGGCGTTCTTCTCCTGAATCTTTTCCAGATTGAATTGTGCATAACCAAGAATACCGCCCAGCGGATTATTAAGTTCGTGGGCAACGCCTGCGGCCAGTTGTCCGATAGCCGCCATTTTTTCGGACTGGATCAATTGTGCCTGCGCATTCTCGAGTTCGCTGGTTCGCTCGATTATTTTCTCTTCGAGTGTGCGGTTGTATTCTTCTACTTCCATCTGTGATTTTTTCAGAGATTCAATCATCCGGTTAAACGACTCCGCCAGAAGTCCAATTTCATCGCTGCGATCGATTTCCACAACCCGGCTCAGGTCGCCCTTGGATATTTGGTCGGTGACATCAACCAGCGATTCAATCGGTCGCGTGATAATCCGGACGAAGGCGGTCATAATTATAATGGCTGAAATAACCACAACCAATGTGAGGAGAATTGCTGCGGTTTGTGATTTGTTGATTTCGCGATGCAGGTTCGCCAGAGTTAAGCCGACCCTGACCTTCCCGATGACCTCGATGTTTTCTTCGTCCTTTTTAATTTCAAGGCCGGAAACCGAACCGAGATTTTCCCGAGAAACCGATTGCCGGATCGTTTCAATCGGATGCCCCATTTCGATAAACTCGGTGCCGTTACCGGCTACGTATTCGGCTACTTCGAACTTTCCCGAAAAATCGGGACTTCCCTGGTCAATCGTAGTTTTTTTAGCGGCGCGACGCAGGTCCTCGCCCATTTCCGCAAGCAGGCGGCCATCTTCCGCCGTGATTACGACATAAATTATATCATCGGTACGCATGACACCTTTGATCAAATTATCAAGTTCCGATTTCGATTCAAGGATAACGCCGTATTCGGCATTATAGGCCAGATTGGCGACCAGCGCTTTGGCACGTTTTTCCAGTTCGATACGATAGATTTCGTTTTGCCGTTTAATAACATAGCCGCTGATTATCAACATACTGGCAATAATAACCAGTGATACCACGACCACGAATTTTTCCCTGAGGGCGAATTTGCTGAGTGAACCAAAGAGACTCATCGGTAAACCTCCTTGGCCACGGCGACCAGATCTTCCGGTATTTCGATATTTATGTGGCTGGCCGTCTTTTCATTGTAATGAAACCAGATTATGCCGGGAACTGCCACCGGTATCGAGGCCGGTTGTTTACCGGCAAGGACTTCCAGGGCAATCTTACCGGCTTGTCGCCCAATATCTTTATAATCAAAGTCCAGAGCAAACAATGCCCCCGATTCGACCAGATTTTTGGAAAAACCCATAAATGGCTTACCGTTTCTCAGGGTATTGAGCAGAATGAAACGTGTCGACCGGGGTGAATAGATATTAGCATCGGCAACCGACCAGATACCGTCGACCATATTATTCAGTGTCTCCAGAGCATCCGGTATGTCCTTGGGAGATGTAATCTTAATGGCGTGTAATTCCAGACCGGCCTGTTTCGCGAGGACTTTGGCGGGCGGTATAAGATTGGCCGTCTCATTCGAATAAAGAACGCCGATCTTTTTTAGGCCTTTCATGACCCGTTTGAAATACTTGAACTGAATATCGGGTGGTATATCCAGTGAAGCCCCGGTAATATTGCCGCCTGGACGATTCAGCGATTCAACGAAACCGGATGTTTCCGGATTCAGGACCGCGGAGAAAATAATCGGTTTATTTTTAATTCTGTCCGAGACAATTTTAGTGGTGTATGAGCCGATGGTCAGAATTAATTTAGGATTATTTCTCTTTATTTCGGCGATTTGTCCCTCAATTTCGCCCGGGTCAGTGGTTACGAGATGTTCGTAGTAGACGACTGCATCGTTTTGCGTGCTTATGGTACTCCGGATCCCTTTAATGGTTCTGAGGGTCGATTTAAGGCTGTCGGAATAAACGATGGCCAATTTTATGGAATTTGCCGAGGCGTCCCCGGCGAATGAAACCAGGAAAGCCAGTAAAAGTATGGTAAAAACTGACTTTGATTTACTTATATAAAGCATCCGCGCTCTTTTCATCGATACCTTACCGCTACCGGGGGGCGGGAATAGCAATAATCATGGCCAACAAATCAACTCGAAGCTCATTTTACAAACTATATCAATGAAATTATCGGGAAATTCCGCCAAAACTTGACCGGCCTGACCGGAATGGGGAAATATGGCGATAAGGCTTTTGGATTTTAGAGAGCTGATTAGTCCCGATTAATCGAGTATTCGAATCGGGAAGATCATTAAAGTTAAATTCGCAAAAGTCGATATTGATAAAGAGATATCGAATTGGTCAAGATTGTCAATATATGTGCCGATAAAAATGATAATAAATATTGGGTATAAATTGTGCTTCGATTCAAAATATAAAAAAATTGACGCGGAGGATCAGCTTTGAATACTTTTAATCGAATGCGCCTATTATGTGCGATACTATCCACGATACTGATATTTCCTATACTTGTTTTTGCCGGTACGACGGGCAAAATCGCGGGAGTTGTGGTCGATTCCAGGTCGGACGAACCTATTCCCGGAGCAACCGTGCGAATCGTCGGGACTGATATCGCTACGCAGACGGATGTCGACGGAGAATATTTTATTATCAATTTACCGGCCGGTACATACACCGTAACTATTTCGAGTATAGGGTATCAGTCAATTCAAAAGGAAAATGTCAGAGTCCTGCTCGATTTGACAACGCCGGTCGATTTCGAAATCGACCAGGTCAATATTCCTCTTGACCGCCAGGTTAAGGTTTATGCCGAAAGGCCTCCTATCCAGAAAGACCTGACCGCTTCGCGCTCGATTATGACGGCGGATCGGTTATCTTTTTTGCCGAATACGATTACCGTCCAGAATATTATTTCTAATATGGCGGGTACTGTTATTGACCGCGATAACGATCTGCACGTCAGAGGCGGCCGGTCAGGAACAGTGACTTATTTTTATGACGGTTACTCTGTGCAGGATCCTTTTGCGGGTGAGGCGGGAATACGTATTATGCCGGACGCTCTGGAGGAATTAAACCTTACTTCGGGAGGTTTTCCGGCCGAGTACGGTGAAGCGCTTTCCGGTATCGTTAATGCCGTGAGTAAAGTCGGAACCCGAGATTATCATGGAAAATTGAAATTCTACGATGGAGCCTCAACCAAGTACGACGTCAACACGGGAGAATTCGGCTCACTCAGACGCACCGATAATAATGCCGTCAGCTATAATCTATCCGGCCCGGTACCATTGGATTTAGGCTTTAAATCAACATTCTTCCTGGCCGGTGAGTATTTGCGCGACGGCGGTTATCTTCCACATAATAATCAGAAGAGATATACGCAGACGGCTAAACTGAGTTTTCAGCCGACCGCCAATGTGCGGGTCACTGCGACGGGAAGCTATTATAAAGGTGAAGCGGAGGTGTATCAGCATGCTGACGTAAACGGCTTCTCTTATGATTTTAATCTCGACGGTCTTGGTATCTCCAAATCGGAATCTTATCTATACGGTTTGAAGGGCAGTTATAATATGAGTGAGAAAACGATTCTCGGCTTCTCCTATAATCATTTCTTTACCAAAACCAAACGCGCTCCGGAAGACCTTTTTGATCTTTACTGGAATGAATGGCCGGGTTATTCGGAAGACTCGAATGGTATATATAACGGCACGATTGATGATGACAATTATCAATTCGCCGATGAATATCATTATACCGGTTTTACGTCCGGTGATGATTTTCTGCCTATTTATCACAATCGTTCCGCCGGGTATGATGCGATCCTTATGAACCTTACCAACCAGATAAATAAACATAATCAGATTCGTATAGGTGCGGAATATCGCCAGTATGGAATATTCTGGGACGAAAAACAATTTTTTAATGATATGCCGTACGGAGAAAAGTATAATTACCGGCCGCTCTATGCCACCATGTATATGCAGGATAAGCTGGAGTTTAGGGATTTCATTATTAACGCCGGTGTCAGGTGGGATTATCTGAATTCCGAAGTTGAATATTGGCCTGATGTCATACACAAAGCAGCCAATCCCAAAGTTAAATCCACGCCGAAGTATCAAATATCGCCACGTCTCGGTGTCTCGCATCCGATATCGGATCATACGGTTATCAGGTTTAATTATGGATACTTCTTCCAGGTTCCCAATTACATTTATATGTATACGAATCAGGAAGGTGATATCAATACCGGCCTGCCGCTGGTCGGGAATCCCGATCTGAAAGCGGAGGAGACCATCGCCTATGAGCTGGGGCTTAATCATATGATAAACCAGGAAGTCCGGCTCGACGTTACGCTTTATTATAAGGATATTACGAATCTGGTTTCAACCCGGGAGATTGGCAGATTGGGACCCAATCCGGTTACGCAGTTCGTGAATGAGGATTATGGCTCGGTGAAAGGTCTCGACATCACGCTGGAAAAAATAGCCCGCGGCAACCTATCCGGATCATTGGTTTACAGTTACATGATTGCCACCGGCAACTCTTCTTCGGCGACTGAAAATTACTATACGTATATCGCCAACACGACCGATACCGTTCTACCGGTCAGAGAATATCCTCTATCCTTTGACCAGCGGCATTCGGCGAAATTAAATCTCAATTACCACACGCCGCGTGATTGGAAGGGATCTCTATTCGGTGTGACCATTCCCGGTGCCTGGGGACTTAGCCTATCCGGACAATACGGGACCGGCTTACCCTACACTTATACTGATGACCAGGGTCTTCGATACGGCAGTATCAATGAAGGCCGGATGCCGGCAACGTACTCGGTTGATATGAGATTTAATAAGGATGTCTTTATTACCGGCGATAATATGTTCTTCTCGTTTTTCATCGAGGTCACGAATTTGTTTGACAGGCGCAACGTTGTCGATGTTTACACGAATACCGGCCGGCCGGATGACGATGGCCGGCGCTATGAGGATACCTCGGATCCGGATGGGGCCGGTCCACTGTCGGCGGAAGATGTAAATAAATATTATAAATTAATCGCTAAAGATCCCCAGAATTATTCAGCCCCCCGGGCCATTCGCCTCGGGCTGGAATTCAATTTCTAAGAGGTTAAGGCATGGATAGAAAAATTATATTTGCAAGATGCATGGGGCTGGTTTTAATCCTGTTGCTGTTCTCGGTAACGGGGAATCTCCAGGCCAAGACCCAGGAGTCGGCTTATCCTTCACCCGACGTTATTGACCAGATTATTCATGACAAAGGCAACATCGTTACGACGGTGGATAACTGGGGTTATATCGGCGGCTACAGCTACCCGTATGAATTACCGTCAGGTGAATGGCCCAGGAATTCGGGACACAATTATATCGGCGAAATGAAATTCTGGATGGGATGCGTGAGGCTGGCCGGAGATACAATCGTGGCCAATTCCGATGACGATTTCACACCGATCCCCTCGCTTGTCTCCGGTTCCGAAACTTATGGTATCAGATTATCGACCGATCCGACCACATATGATTATGATGTCACCGATACAATCGGCGTCGGATTAAGCAATCCTGCCCATGGCTGGCGCGTTTATAATGTGGATAGTGCCGCCTGGGTGTACAATCAGATATACTCCCCTGCTGCCGATTCGTTTCTTCCCGGCGGACCGACCGGTTTGCAGCAATCTTTTGTTCGTTTTGAAGATGGCAACGGTGCGACCACGCTGGGATTACAATTATCACAAACGATATGTCAGTGGAATTACTGCTACAATGAAGATATATTATTCGTCATTCTGGAAATTACCAATGTCTCCGGTGACGATTACACCGATTTTGCTTTCGCGCTTTATACCGATATGGATGTCGGCGGTCCCGACGGAACCGGCGAAAACGGTCGTCTGGGCGATATGGTTGCGTTCGACAGCACCGAAAATCTTGCCTGGACGTATGATGAAGACGGTTATGATCCCGGCTGGGGCGCCGGTGTCAGGACCGGTATTATGGGTACAAAATATCTCGAAAGCCCGGGTGGAGGCGGGATGACGTCGTTCCGCACGGGGCAGTGGGAAGACGTGGCCAATATCAATGATCAGGAAAGATTTGAACTCATAAATACGACGCAATTCGATACTTCATTATCGCCGCGGGATCAGTATTATCTTCAGTGTACAAGGGGGATTACTCTGATGGCCGATTCGACCGTCAGAGTGGTTTTTGCCATTATTGCCGGGGCCGATACGGACGAGTTTTATGCCAACGCGGCCACGGCCCAGACTTTGTATGACAATTATTTTGTTGGCCCGCAGCCCCCGGCAGCGCCTATTTTGAAAGCCCGCGTCGCGAATAAAAAAGTGTATCTGAGCTGGGGCGATACTTCCGAAGTCGACATCGATCCTCTCAGCGGTATCCCTGATTTTAAAGGCTATAAATTGTATCGTTCCGGCGATCAGGGTTATACCTGGGGATTTGAAAATAAAAATAATACCAATACCTGTCTGGATATTGACTATCTGCCGATCACAGCTTATCAAATCGAAAGTTACGGCGATCCTATTCAACATACGTATATTGACAGCAATCTCACCAATGGCATGGAATACTGGTATTGTCTGGTCGCTTATGACGCCGGCGATACGGCTGTTCCCATCGGCCCATTGCAAAATGGCTTCGGAACGCCCAGCGTCGATGCCAATGTCGTTCGTGTGATTCCACGCTCCGATCCGGCGGGTTTCTATGACGCTTTTGAATCGATTCAGCATATCAATACTGCCGGAGATAAAATTTCGGACGGTGTTATTTATCCGATTATTTTCGATGAATCTGAAATTCTGGGCGACGATTACGCCGTTTTCTTCACCGAAACCGATACCACCACATATTGGCATTTCATTCGTATCGATGCGGCTACGGGGGATACCACTTATCTGCTTCAGAATCAGACCATTACGACCGGTGACCCGAACATGTATGAAGTCATTGAAGGTATCAGAATGAT